>JAJXUT010000086.1 GCA_021782655.1 Deltaproteobacteria bacterium | reverse complement strand
CAGCGGCCATCGGAGACCGCCGCCGGGTCCCGCTGCCGCTCGGCCATCCGTTCCTTAAGCAGCGCCTCCGGACAGCGGCAGAGGATAAACTGGCAATCCGCCGCCAGCTCGCGGGCCAAGGCCAGGACCCGCCCCCGCTCCGCCCGGCTCTGGTAAGAGCCATCCAGGGCCACCTCCCGCCCCTGCCGCAGGGCCTTGCTGGCCCCGGCGAGCAGGGCGTCGTAGGTGCGGCGTGAGAACTCGGGGGTGTAGATCCCGGTCGCAAACGATTCCCGCCGGGGGGCGGCGGGGTCTAGGCCCGCCAGCTCCTTGCGTACCCGGTCGGAGTTGAGATAAAGCGCCCCCTGCCGGGCAGACCAGGCCGCGGCCAGGGTGCTCTTGCCGGAGGCGATGAGCCCGAAGAAAATGTAGAGTCTAGGCGGCGTGTTGGGCATAGCTTGCCGCCAGTTCAAAGTAACGACTCGCCCCTTTAAGGCAGGATTCCTGAACCGCCGGCTCCACCTCCGGGGCGTGGGCGGTGAACAGCCCGATCTTGCCCCGCACGTAGGCCCGGTAGCACTTGTAGAAGTCGAGCATGGTGTTGAGGCCAGGGTCGGCGGAACGCTCGCTAAAGCGGGTAATGAAGTAATCGGACAGCTCGGGAAGGTGGTGAAAATCCAGGTCCATGGCCAGAAAGGCCACGTCGCTGGCCACGTCGCAGTAGCGGAACCGCTGGTTGAACTCGATGCAGTCGTAGATATACGTCCGCGCCGCCAGGCAGATGTTGGCGGAGTAGAGGTCGCCGTGGCAGTCGCGGATGCGGCCCGCCGCCATTCGGGCGGCGAACAGCTCCTCCCGGCCCAGAAAATTAAGGGCGTAGCGGCTGATGGTCTCGAACTGGGCCGGGCTCAAGGCCGGGCCACCCACGAAGGAACCGGTCTGGTCGAAGTTCTCGCGCACGTTGACCGCCACCGCCTCGGGTCGGCCAAAGGCGGCGATCTCCGCCCCAGCCTCCGCCCGCTGGTAGAAGGGCACCAACAGCTCGACGATCCCGTCCAGCAGGGCGCGGGTCAGTTCACCCTTACCGATCACCGCCCCCATCATCCGCTCCTCCGGCATCCGGGCCATCTTGAGGCAGTACTCGATGGCCGGGCCCTGGCCGTTGAGGCGGATGGTCTCCCCGTCTTGAGTTATCGGCAACACCGCCAGGTAGAGCTCGGGGCAGAGCCGGCGGTTTAACCGCAACTCCTCCTCGCAGAAGTGGCGGCGCTTATCGAGGGTGGTGAAGTCGAGAAACCCGAAGTTCACCGGCTTTTTGATCTTGTAGGCGAAGTCGCCGGCGAGCAAGACGTAGGAGATATGGGTCTGCACCAGCCGCACCTCATCCGCCGGATGCGGGAAGGCGGCGCGGTCTTGCAATGCTAGAATATAGGGAGGCAGGGGGCCGGTGGTCATGGGGTCGTCGGTTGAATGTGGTTGCGGGAGCGAGGCCGCTTATCTCCTGCGGCTAGTGGTTGATATATCGGCATTGGCCGGGAATGTCAAGGCAGGCGCCGGGGCGTTCCTCCTCCGCAACGAAAAGGTTGCGAAAGATGTAAAGAAAATCCCGAATCAGGCCGATAGAGTGGAAAAGCGAGCTTTCCCGTGATAATCTCTGTCATCAGGCCAGGCTGGCCTGATGACTACCTACTTGACTATCCCCGCACCTTGAGCCATGAATAAGACTCAAACGCCAGTGCCCCCCTGGAGGCGACGCCTCCTTCCCCGCCCGGCCCGGTCCCGGGCCGCCATCTGTGGCCTGGCTTGCTTTACCGTCCTCTACTGCTCCGCCGCCGGACGGGGCGAGCCCCAGGCGCCCGCCGAGCCCCAGGCGGCCCAGGCGGCGGCCCTCGCCGACCAGGGGGAGGCAGCGCGCTTTGAGGCCAGCATCCGACAGATGGCCGGGGCCCTCTTCGCCCATCTGGGCGGCGACGCCGATCCCAACCAAGGCGACCTGGCAGACGGCATCGTGGTCAGCAGCTTCGTGGATTTGAGGCAGTTGACCCGCACCTCCTCCTTTGGCCGTTATCTAGCGGAGCAGCTCATGGGCGAGTTCCAGCAGCGAGGCTACCGGGTGGTGGAGATCAGAAAGAGCAAGGACATCTTAATCCAGGAACGGCGGGGCGAGTACGGGCTATCCCGCAATCCCGGGGAGATCAAGCCCGAGGTCGCGGCCCAGGCCCTGGTCACCGGCACCTACACCGTGACCGAGGACAGCATCCTGGTCAACGCCAAGGTCTTGGACAACCGGAGCGCGGTGCTGCTCTCCAGCGCCACCATGGTCTTCCCCCGCACCAAGCTGGCCAATCTGCTCCTGGCCGACAGCGCCTCCGCCCGGCCGCCCAGGGCACGCCAGGAGATGACCACCATGAAACGCCTCGAATGAGGCCCAAGACCGTTAAGGCCGACATGACGCCCAGACCAACTCCCCCCTCACCCTGCCCGCCGCCCCGCCGCCGATTGCCGCTGCTCGTCGGCCTGTCGTTGGCGGTGGCCTGCCTCCTCCCCCACCACTCCTGGGCCGGCAAGGGCCCGGAACCGACCGCCGCCCCGGCCGCCGAAGCCGCAGGGCCCGCGCCCCTGGCTCTCGACCTGGGCCGAATGTCGCGGGAGGTAGCGGGCAAGGTCTTCTACCAGCTCAAGGCCGACGGCCATGAAGACTCCAGCGCCCGGCTGGCGGTGGTCTGCGCGGTGCCGCTCTCCGACCTCAAGCGGGAGACCGAATTCGGGCGGATGGTGGCCGAATACTACCTGACCGACCTCGCGGACCGAGGTCTCAAGGTGCGGGAGCTACGCCTGGGGAAAGACATCAATATCCTGCCCCAGGCCGGCGAATTCATCCTCTCCCAGAACCTGGGCGAACTGGCGACCGATGCCCCGGAACTCGACTACGTGGTGGTCTCAACCTTCACCAACACCCGAAACACCCTCATCCTCCAGGGCCGGCTGGTCTCCCTGCAAAACGGACTGGTCAGCAGCTCCTGGCGCTACACCTTCCCGCTCACCCGTGATCTGACCACCCTCCTTAGCGACCACCCCCGGCCCTGCACCATCGCGGTCAAGGGGTTTGCTGGCGGGCAACAGAATTAGATGGAGGCGAGATGACGAGGCGACTTTCGCGACTTTTCCTGCCCCTGGCGTTGACCGCGCTCGGGACGTTCCTCGCCTTCTCCGCCGTCCGGGCCACGGAAAACGCCGGGGCCTCCCCCGGCGAGGAACCCACCACCGTTACCTATCAGGCCCCCGCCGATCTGGCGGAGCTGGTCAACACCGTCTGCGACGGGGCCAGATCCCGGTTCCACGGCTTTTTTGGCCCCCAGGTGATCTGGGTTAAGCCCTTCATCACCCTGGGACGGGAGCCAGGAAAGCGGCCCACGGAGCTAGGTGCCACCCTGGCCGACCAAATGACCGCGGTCATCAACAACGACACTCTGAGCACCAGGGGCAAGGCGCGCGGCTCGGTGACCCAGGGCCTGACCGGGGTGCTACAGGAGCTGGACGGCTACCTGCGGATCCACCTCAGCGGGGTGAACGCGGCGGGCGAGCGGGCCTCCTACGTGGTCAACGTCGAGATGTCGGAGCCCATCTATCGGGCCCTGCACACCTACCTCTGATTGCCATGCCGGAAGAAAAGGACGACTGGCTAGACGACCTGGAGGACGCCGTCGCCGCCTCGCCCGAGAACGGCCCGGCCCAGTCCGACCTCACCGCCCTGTTGGCCGAATCTGAGGCCCAGGCACCCGCCTCCTCGCCGGGAGAGGAGCCGAAGACGGAGACGGACGAGCTGGATCAATCAGCAATCGACGCCCTACTCTCCGGGGGCGGCGGGGCGGCGGAGGCCGGGGATCTTGAGCAGTCGGATCTCGACACCCTCCTGGCCAGCCCCCAAACGCCAGCCCCGGCCAAGGAGACCGCCGACCCGGATCAGGACGAGATCGACAAACTGTTCTCCGAGGCCGACAACCTCGACGCCGCTACCGAGGTCCCCTTCCCGGAGTCGGAAACCGACTTCAAGGACCTCTTCGACGGGGCGGAGCCGGCAATCCCGCCCCCCAATCCGGCCCCGCCCCTCGACTTCGACAGCGACGAATTCAAGCTCGACACGGAGATCCCCGACATCCCGGACAGTATCGGCCTCGCCGCCCCGCCCGCGGAGCCCCCCCCCCCGACGGACGAGGCCACCGCCGTCGCCGAACCACCGCCCGCGGACAGAGCCCCCTCCCCAGCCAGGGAGGGGGCTCTGTCCGCCATCGCTGGACTCGGGGCGGGACTCGCCCTGCTGCTCGCCAAACGCCGGCTGCTCCTGGGGGCTGGGGCCGGGCTGCTGGCCCTGCTGCTCTTAATCGGCGGCGGGCTCTTTTTCACCCACCATCGGCGGACGGCCCCTGTTCCGCCCGCCGTTCAGGAGGAGACACCCCCCGCCGCCCCGGCGCCCGCCGTCCCGCCGGCCCCGAAACCCCCGGCCACGACCCCAGAGCCTGGCGTCACGGCCACCCCGCCCCCGGCATCCCCCGCCCCCCCGGTGGTCGCCGATCTCGATCTTACCCTGCCGGCGGACAGCCAAGAGCTGGCGATCACCCTGCGCGGCTCTGACCCGGCCAACCGGGAGTTAAGCTACGATTTCGTGTCCATGCCCCAGCACGGCCAGCTCTCCGGGCAGGCCCCCAACCTGATCTACTCCCCCCAGCCCGGCTTCAGCGGCCAGGACAGCTTTTCGGTCAAGGCCAAAAACGGCACCAGCGAGAGCGCCCCAGCCACCGTCCGCATCACTAGGCTGGCTCCCCCGGCCAAGGCGTCTCCAGCCCCGCCGGAGACGAAGGCCGAGGCCAGGGAGGAGACGATAAAGGCGCAAGACGCCACCTACACCGTCACCGGTGGCCAGGGGCGGAGGATCGACTGGCGGCGGCTCTGGCGGGCGGCCAACCGGTCGCCAGAGCCGCACCAAGCCCGAGTGGACATCCTGACCCCGCCCCGGCACGGCGACGTGCGGCTCAAGGGCGAAGCGGCGGTCTATCGGCCCGCCTTAGGCTTTGCGGGCTCCGACACCCTCCGCTACCGCTTCCGTTTAGGCTCCCGGATGTCGGAGCCCGCCACCCTGACCCTGCGGGTGATCCGGCCCCACCCCCCCAAGCCGCCGGTGATCCACCTGCAAGCCCTGGCCCCGGAGTACCAGACCGGCGACACCGTTAGCCTGAACGCCAGCCAGACCCAGGCCGGCAGCCGCCCCGGCCTGGTCTTCACCTGGGAGCAGCAGTCCGGGCCGCCGGTGCGACTGCGGGCCCTAGACGAGTCCGAGTCGCGGGTGGACTTCGTGGCCCCGGCCTTCTTCATCAACGAGGATCACCCGCGTCTGACCTTTCTCCTGACCGTGACCGCCCCCAACGGGCAGAGCACCTCCCGGGAGGTCACGGTCAAGGTCAAGTCCCGCCGTCACTCCGCCCTCTGGGGCCAAGACCGCTGAGTCCGCCGCCAGACGCTGATCCCGACGCCCGGCCTTTCCCCTCCCGCCCAGTCAAACCGTCAACCGCCCGGCTCCCAATCAGATCATGCCGCCCGCCAGGCGCTTAAGCTCGGCGATAATGCCTGCATAGTCATAGGCGCCGAAGACCGCCGAGCCGGCCACGAAGACGTTGGCCCCCGCCGCGGCCACGGCGCCGATAGTGGCCGGACCGATTCCGCCGTCGATTTCAATGTCCACCCGCAAACCCCGGCGGTCGATCATCTCTCTTAACTGCCGGGTCTTGGCCACCGCGCCGGAGATGAACCCCTGGCCGCCGAAGCCGGGGTTGACGCTCATCAGCATCACCAGATCTAGGTCTTCCAGGATGCAGTCCAGGCTGGCGATGGGGGTGGCCGGGTTCAAGACCACCCCGGCCCGTTTGCCCAGTTGCTTGATGGCGGCGACGGTGCGGTGCAGGTGGGGGCAGGTCTCGACATGCACCGTGATCCAGTCGGCCCCGGCCTCGGCAAAGGCCTCAAGGTAGCGGTCGGGTTGGGCGATCATCAGGTGCACGTCCAGGGGAGCGCGAGTGACGCGGCGGGCCGCCGCCACCACCAGGGGGCCGATGGTGAGGTTGGGCACGAAGTGGCCGTCCATGACATCGACGTGGATCACGTCGGCGCCGGCGGCCACCACCTGGGTGATCTCCTCGCCCAGCCGGGCGAAATCAGCGGACAGGATGGAGGGGGCGATCAGGGGCTTGGACATGGAATTTTCTCCGTTTTAAGCAGACTGTGGGTCAGGGAACCGGACGACGGACAGGATTGTCCTATACCAAATTCCCGGCCAATGCGCTTGTCGCTTTTGCGGGCACCCGCCGCCCGTGCTTACCCCAAATGGCAGTTACTCCCAAAAGCACTCACATTCCGGCAGAAGACGCGGGTTGGCGGATGGCAAAAAAGTTGGTTTGACAGCCGCATTTTTTTCTGCGTATCCTTGAAAGAGGTCTTCGCCCCAGGCCGTCCTGGCCTTGGGGCTGCCACGCCATCCCTGACCGGCGCCGGCGCAAAAAACCATTTTCACAGGAGGACATTTATGAAAATCAAGGCGTTATTGTTGGCGGCACTGGCGGCTTTCCTGTTCGCTTCCCCCCAGGCCAGGGCCGAGAGCCAGTGGCAGAAGACCCACCCGCGCCGGGTGCAGGTCAACCAGCGGCTAAAAAAACAGAACCGGCGCCTCCACCAGGAGGTGAAGGAGGGCGACATGAGCAAGAAAAAGGCCGCCCGCCTGCACCGCAAGGATCAAAATATCCGCCGGGAGGAACGAGCCATGGCGGGCAATAACGGCGGCCATATCACCAAGCAGGAGATGGGGATCATCAACCGGCAGGAAAATCAGGTCAGCAAGCAGATCGGTCAGTAAACAACAGCCAGCAACCTTTACCAGAGAGGAGGGAAACGCTCCATGAAGAAGATGAAGTTAAGCGCCAAAATCACCGGCGGTTTCGGGATCGTCATCCTGCTGATGATCGGGGTGATCGGGGTCTATCAGTTCTCCTCCCTGCGCACCACCGGCGGCTTTGAAGACCTGCTGGGCGACGACATCCTAATCGAAAACCACGCCCTGCAAGCGAATGTCGATCTGGAGTCGGCCCTAAACGCCCAGACCGAGTTCTTGGCCAACAAGGAGCAAGGGGCGGTGGCGGCGCACAAAAAGGCGATGGCCAGTTTTAGCAAGCATATTAAGGCTATCAAGGAGGTAGAGGACAAGAACAACCCCAAGCAGGCCAAGGTGGCCGCCGAGCTCCTGGCCGGGATGAGCGAGTACGACGCCCTATTCGGCAAGATGACGCAGGCAGTGGCCGCCATCGGAATAAACGAGAACGAGGGCGACCAGGGCCGCTTCCGCAAGGCGATCCACGACCTTGAAAACGACCTTAAGGAGCACGACCAGGGTGATCTGGCCGCCGCCCTGGCCCGGATGCGCCACGCCGAGAAGGACTTCATCCTCTCCGGCGGCGAGGCCAAGCGGGCGGCCTTCAAGACCGCGCTCGCCAACTACACCGCCGCCCTGAACGCCTCCACCTGCGAGGCGGAGGCCAAGGCGGCCCAGCAGAAGGCGCTCGCCGACTACCAGGCGGCGGCGGACAAGCTCCTGGCCGGCGGGGCCGGGGATCACGATCCGGCGGTCAAGGCCCTGGCCGCCTCGGGCGAGGCCATGGACACCGCCCTCAACACGGTCAACGTCCCCGACATCCGCACCCGGCTGCTCTCCATCCGCCGGTACGAGAAGGACTTCATGCTCCGGGGCGAGGACACCTATCTGCAGCAGACCCACGCCGCCATCGCCAAGTTCAAGGAGACGGTGGAGAAGTCAGGTATCATGCAGAAGCACATGGGCCCGCTGCTCGCCGAGCTAGCCGCCTACCAGCAGGGCCTTGACGACATGACCACCCAGATGACCTCCCTGGCCCAGGACAAGGCAACGGCAGCCAAACTGGTCAAGGAACGCCTCGACCCGGCGATCCAGGAGATCGTCAACGAGAGCCGCACCACCGGCGACGCCACCTCGGCCAGCATCATCGCCTTGGCCCAGCGGCTGTCCGGCATCGCCATCGCGGCCAGCCTAATCATCATCATTTTCGCCATCGGCCTGGCCCTGGCCTTGGCCCGTTCCATCTGCGGGCCCATCGACCGGGCGGTTAAGGGGATCATCGCCGGCGCCGAGCAGGTCTCCGCCGCCTCGAACCAGGTCTCGTCCTCCAGCATCACCCTGGCCGAGGGCGCCACCGAGCAGGCGGCCTCGCTGGAGGAGACCTCGGCCTCGATGGAGGAGATGTCCTCCATGACCCGCCAGAACTCGGAGAACGCCGCCCAGGCCGACGGCCTGATGCGCGAGTCCCTGGCCGTCATCCAGCAGGCCGACAGCGCCATGCAGGAGATGGGCCGCTCGATGACCGAAATCGCCCAGGCCAGCGCCGAGACCTCGAAGATCATCAAGACCATCGACGAGATCGCCTTCCAGACCAACCTCCTGGCCCTAAACGCGGCGGTGGAGGCGGCCCGGGCCGGGGAGGCGGGAGCGGGATTCGCGGTGGTGGCCGAGGAGGTGCGAAATCTGGCCATGCGCTCCACCGAGGCGGCCAAGAACACCGCCAGCCTCATCGAGGGCACGGTGGCCAAGGTGACTAGCGGCAAGAATATCGTCGAACAGGCCACCTCCGCCTTCCACGGGGTGGCGGAGAGCAGCGCCAAGGTAGCGAGCCTGATCGGCGAGATCGCCACCGCCTCCAAGGAACAGGCCCAGGGCTTCTCCCAAATTAGCCAGGCCATCACCCAGATGGACGCGGTGACCCAGCAGAACTCGGCCACCGCCGAGGAGTCGGCGGCCGCCGCCGCCGAGCTGAACACCCAGGCCAGCGCCATGATGGGCACGGTGCGCGAGATCCAGGTGCTGGTCAACGGCGGCGAGGAGCTAAAGCGGCCGCCCGCCCCGCCCCAGGTAACGGCGGCCCGCAAGGCCAAGCCCGAGGTCGCCGAACACCGGGTGGCGGGCAAGACCAAGACCGCCCTGCCCCCGCCCGCAGCCAAGCGCCCGGCAGCGGGCCACTCGTCCAAACCGGCCAGGAAAACGGAGGCCGGGCCCTCGCCCGAGGACATCATCCCCATGGACGACGAGCACAACTTCGAGGACTTCTGATTCGCTTGCAAGCCTGACGGACATGGGTTAGGTTGAAGGGCCGCCGCCTAGCGCGGCCATACCCCTAACCTGAAAACGCCCGAGGACAGGCATGAACAAGCAGCTTCTCTTTGAAATCGGCGCCGAGGAGATTCCCGCCGGCTACCTCCAGCCGGCGGTGGAGGCCCTGGCCGCCAACCTGGGCCAGGGCCTACGCGGCCTGGGCCTCTCCTTCCAAGATATTGGCGCCGCCGTCACCCCCCGCCGGCTGGTGGTGCGGGTGAACGGCCTGGCCGACCGCCAGCCGGACCGGGTGGAGGAGGTCACGGGCCCGGCCAAGAAGGCCGCCTTCACCGCCGACGGCCAGCCCACCAAGGCCGCCCTAGGCTTCGTAAGCTCCAGAAACGCCGCCCTCTCCGACCTCCAGACCATCCAAACCCCCAAGGGCGAATACCTGCTGCTCCGCCAGGAGCGCCCCGGCCAGGCCACCCGCGAACTTCTGCCCGGCCTGCTGGCCGAGATGATCCGCCAGGTGCCCTTTCCCAAGTCCATGCGCTGGGGCAGCGCCAAGACCACCTTCGCCCGGCCCATCCAGTGGCTTGTCGCACTCTACGACGGCCAGATCGTGCCGCTAACGGT
>JAJXUT010000085.1 GCA_021782655.1 Deltaproteobacteria bacterium | reverse complement strand
TCTGAATAGTTGAACACCTCGTTGTGGCGAATGATCCTGGCCGCGCCGCTCTTGGCGAGCTGATCCAGATATTCGAGGGTCGGCCCGTCGTCCGACTGGTTGTCAACGACTATGACCTCGAAGGCCGGGTAATCGGTACGGGTGAGGCTTTTTATGCAACGGCTAAGTAGCTGCTGACCGTTCCTGGTCGGGATGATGATGCTGACCAGGGGCGGCGGAGCGGGGAGGGGGAATATCACCCGCCAGCCCTCCGGCAGAGCGGTAAGCTGGTAGCTGGCCTGGCCCACTGCCCGCAGCCGGGCATTCAGCATGGTCTGTTCTTCCTGGCGGCGGGCGAATTCGTGCTCGTCAGGGTGCCGGTGGCGGTGATAAAGGATCTCCGGGACGTGCGGGATGCGGTCGGCTGACTGACCAAAGGTGAGCCGCAAGACGAGGTCCCACTCGTAGGCATACGGGAGGCCGGGGGCGAATCCCCCGTGCGCCTTGATCGTCTCGCGATTAAACAGGGTGAGACGGCCAGGATAGTTCTGGCCCCAGCAGAGCAGGGGGTCCCAGTCGGGCTTGAAATAGGGGGAATGGCGGACGCCCTGGTCATCTAGCTGGTCTTCGTCGCAATAGATCAGCAAGGCCTGCGGGTACTCATGGGCGGCGCGGGCCAGCTTGGCAAGCGCCTGACGGTCTAGTTCGTCGTCTGCCCCCACCAGGCAGAGATGTGTCCCCTGCCGGTGCGCCAAGATTTCGTTGCATAGCGCAGGCGGGGTCAGGTCTTGTTTTAGTACGCTAAATCGGGGATCGTTCCTTACCCCCGATTGGCCAAGGTCAGCCGGGGCATCGGTGATCGAGGTGGGCACGGCCAAAACCGCCTCCCATTCCCGATGGGTTTGCCGCCTGATGGCGGCCAGGGTACGTTCCAAGCCGGGCGCGGGCCAGGAGTTTAGGGGGATAACGATGGTGATGAAGATATGCGGACATGGCGCTGGTGGCGGCGAGATTGGTAAATTTTGTAGCCATTTTAGGTAATTATGTTGATAGGCCGAGATTGGTAGGGGATTTTGGTTAAGGTGGCGGAGTTCCCGTCTCAGGCCTTGCCTGAGGCCGCGCAGCCCCTGATCCCTAGCTATGCGGAACACCCGGAAGATAAGAAGCGCCAACTCCTGAGGGTGGCGCAGCAACTCCAGGAGACGGCGCATGATCCGGAGGTTGCCGTTGACAGCCTGGCCAGGGGTGGCGGAGGGGGGCGGCATGGCAGGTTAATCTTGCATGTTCAGCTTACCAATCCGCGCCCGCAGTAGTGATCGTCCAGGACAATCGAACGGATGATCTCTTCCTCGGCTGCGGACATGGACGACATCAAGGCTTCGAACATCCTGGCCGCAAATTCTGGGGGAATGGCGAAATCAGTCAACAGCCCCTCCTTGATCTGCCGGGCTTCGTTTATGAATTCCAAGGCCCCGCGTCTTATTTCGGCCATGGTCTCTTGGCCGTTGAGCTCATCCGGGGCTAACTTTCGGAAATTTTTAAACGTGGCTCCGGATTCGTCAGTGGTATAGCAGACGATTTGCGGGTCGTCCGAGCGGAGAAGTTTTTCCAGGGTGAAGCTCTCTCTGAGCAGGGGGGGCAGGTGTGAGCGGTCGATATTCCTGGTGGGGATAAGATGCCCGAAGCAGCCCGCGACCTGCGCGCCATGCTGGATTGTCACCTCGGCTGCCGCCTCGGTGGTCAGCAGATAATAGCCGTGCACATGACGATTCAAGAGCCGATTGAGCCGGCCTTGAATCGTGGCGGAATAACCGATGTCAACTACGGCCAAGCGGCATGAATCATTAAGACCAATCTCTTCTAGATACTTCATTAACCCTGGCAGTTCATCTTGGCCTTGGCGGTGAATTCTTTCAAAAAGGAATTTCAACAAAGGTTGCAGGTGCTGGACGTTGTCAACGCCATTGCTTTCCACCAATTTCCCTTTAGACCATATCTTCTGGTCATATATACCGGCTAGTTCCGCTTCGGTAAGTTTGATGCCGAACCTCTCGTAGAGGAAGCTGGTGAGCGAGTTCGGGTAGTATTTTTGGGTGCTGGCGATTTTTAAGACGTCGTCTAGGTCTTGGATCATCGGCACGACCACGGCCCGCCGGGACAATACCAGGTATGCGGATTGGGGTTGCTGCGCTTCCCCTGCATGCCAGCGATCATGGGCCTGCTTCAGGAATTTTCCCTCCCGGGAGAGGAAGTAGAGACGTTCGACGCCATCCTTTTTAGCCTGTTTGCCAAGCCACTGGACAAAGGAAAGCACGATGGGGCCCAGGATGGCATGGCCGATGGTGTGCGGAGCGGGAACCGGAAAGAGAGATGCGGGGTCGAAGCGATCGAAGAATAGCGGGTCGAAATGCCGGCGCAGGATCATGCCCAGCGCGGTGCGGGTGTGGATGTCGTCCGTGGCCAGCACCGTTTCGACCAGGGGTTCCAGGCGGGGCACGGCCCGCGCCAACTCCAGGGGCCGCAAGACATGGCAGGGGGTCATCCCCATGTCCCCCGGAATCTGCAAGTCCGAGCGTTCGTTGTCGCCCACGACCGCCATCTGTTCAACCTTGACCTGTTCCTCGGCCATCATGTGCGGGTAGAGCCTGCCTTCGTCCTTGCGGAGGCCGCAATCGTTGGACAGGTACAGCTTGTGCCAGCCGGAGACGCCATGATCGGCCAGCATCTTTTCGATCACCGTCCGGGGCAGGTACATGTCGCTGGCCAGCACCACCTGTTTGCCGGCGGCCGTCGCCAGGTTCAGGAGCTCAATCGCCTGCCGGCGAGGCTTGACGGCGGCGTATTCCAAGCCCTCTTCCAGGCGGCGCAAGGCCGCCATCTCTTCTTCTGGCAGGCCGGAGAGGGCGGCTAGTTCCCGGTAGATTTCCTCCAGTCCCACATCGCGGCCCTTTCGTTGCCGGGCCCTGATCTCGGCCTCGACGCGAAATCTCTTGTAGGCCTGGCCGGCGGCGTCACCGGCCTGGCGGGCGATCAGCGTCTTGATGTCCTCCGGTTCCAGCAGGGGGCGGGTAAGCAGGGTGTCGAAGATATCGAACACCACCAGCTTGATCTGTGGCGCGCTCAGCACCCCGGCGAGGTAATCCTGGCTGCGGCTAAGATACTGTTCAAAACGCCACCTCGACCAGCTTGGACTTATCTCGTCCTTAAGGACGGCCAGCCTTAATCCTGCCCGCCGGGGGGCAAGCCCCAACAGTCGTTCCAGGCAGTGGGCCAGGGTGCCATCGTTTTGGCCGTCCTCGACCGGGAAGTCGTCTAGCCGGATATGGGCGTCAAACAACGGGCGCAGGGCCTCGCGGCGGGCCCAGAACATGGAGCCTGCCGGAAAGTCGAAATAGCCGCTGGGGATGGGGGCAAAGCTTAGTCTTCGGCACCAGACGTGGCCCAAATGGCGATTGGCCAGCCAGGTGTGGGCGGCGTAAGGCACCTTGGGAAAGGTCTGGGGATAGATCAGGCCGGCGCCATCGTCAGCGGACAGCAGTGACATGATTCGTCTGATCCGGTCGCTGCTCCCGAACAGGCTGCCCAAGAGGTATTCCCGCCAGCCGTGGGTGCCGCCCTGGTTGTATAGGGATTTCTTGCTCTGGATGTGGGCGATGAAGTCGTATCGCGCCAACTGCTCGCCGAAGGCGCAGAACATCGGCGCCATGTCTCGACCCCGGTTGGGAACGACGCTGATTTGCAGCTTGCCTAGATGCGGCAGCCCGGAAAAGGCCTGCTTGCCGATGGCGCTTGCCTGCTCGTTGGGCACGGAGACCAAGAGGTCGTAGCCGAAGGGCATGTGCCGCAGGTGATCGGCAAACTCCTTTGCCAGGTCGGGGTAAAAGAGGTGCAGGTGCACCCCGATGCGGCCAGGCGAGGAGGATAGAGGCGTAACGTCAGTTAGGTCGCGCAAGGCGACGGCCATGGCGTCATGGTGGCTAAGGGCAATCCCCGGTTTGCCCAGTCGCCACAGCTCGTAATTCCGCTGGCCCCGGAATAGTGGGCCAGCGGTCTGGTAGGCGAAGTTGACCAGCTTAACGTGTATGCGTCGGGGGAGCCTCCGGCGCAGAAGCGCCCCCCCGCGATTTAATGGCGCGAAAACGGCATCCTTGGCCCGGTAGAGGAGCTGTATCAGACGCCAGCCCAGCCGCGATTGGATGTGGGCTAGCTGCTGGTTGCGCCTGGCCAGCAGCCCCTGCAGGTTTTCCCGCTCGGCATGGGAATATTCCGTCTCGGCCCGCCGCCGTTCCGCTTCCGCCTGGGAGTCCTTGAGGCTCGCCTCTAAACTAGCCAGTTGCGATTGCCGCGCGGCGAGCTCCTCTTCTTGGGCGGAAATTTTTTTCGTCATCTCGGCGATGGCGTTTTGACATTTGCGTATTTCGTCTAATACCCCGAATATCCAGCGATTTTTTTCTTCTATCTCGTCTTGGAGTTGCACTACCCGCTCCACCTTTTTGCGATGGAGGTCTTCCCGGTCCAGCACCACCGTTCCCGGCCGGTCTTCCGGCAGGGCAGCATCCGAGCAGAGCGCTACAATGTATTTGCCTTGCAGGGTATGTCCTGAGGACAGGAGCCGCTTTAGACATTGCCCCTGCTCGGGCATCAGCACGTAGGCCAGCAGCGTGGTTTGTTCTAAAAAGGCGACGTTTTTGAAGTGCTGGGCCAGAAAGTCGTAAAACTCCTGACGATAGAACTCCTGGAGATGAAATTCGTTGTGGTATTTGGCCAGTTCGGAATAGATGTGCCGGTCGGGGGTGGAGATGATGAGCAGGCCATCTGGGGTCATCACCCGCTTGATTTCCTTAAGAAAGGCCTCTTGTGTTTCCCCGGTTATATGTTCGATGGTCTCAAAAGACACCACCCGCTCGAAGCTCGCCTTGGCAAAGGGGAGAGCGGCGACCGAGCCTTGCGTGAAGCTCAGATTGGGCCTGGGGTGGCGGCTCTTGGCACTAGACACGGTCGGGCCATCAAGTTCCAGACCGCAAACCAATTTTGCCCGCTGGCTGATGACCTCGGCGCCATAACCCTCGCCGCAGGCGGCGTCTAAGACCCGCGCATCTTGAAGCAGGTCAAGGATCGAAAGGTAGCGCTGATAGTGCTCGGTTTCTATCTCCCCGCCCAAACTCAGGCCCGGGATAAACCTTTCCCCAGTGAAGTCCATAAGCCTCTTTCCTTGCCGCAGTTTTAACGTTGACCCTGCCTTTTTAACTGTGCTACCTTACGTCATCACATTTGGGCACAGGGGCGGATATGAGTCTGAGAAAAATTTTAGAAAAAATCTGGCAAACCAAGCCGTTCCGCGCCATCGACCGGGAGGTGAACGCCAGCATAAATAATAAACTAAACAAGTTTGTCCAACCATTAAATTTAGCGGTGGCGGAAAATGGCCGGGCGATAGAAGAGGCCGGTCGGGCGGTGGCAGAAAATGGCCGGGCGATAGCGGAGGCCAGTCGGGCGATAGAAGAGGCCAGCCGGGCGGTGGCGGAAATTAAAATGGTGGTGGAGTCAACTGCCCGTGACCAGCTTAACCGTTTAAGCGAGATCAGGGGGCTGCTTGCGACCGGTCAAGCGGAGGGGGGGTATCGCGCCCTGCACATCTGCCTGCTCCCGGAATTTGTCAAGGCGTTTCAAAAGATTGCCGGTGACGAGCATCGGGAGCTTCTGCGCCGGGCCCACTTGATTCTGCTTGAGATAACCAAGGGCTATCTGGCCCCTGGGTGGGGCTGGCGACTTGAAGCAGAAATCTCAAGTTTCAATTGTCCGTCTGCCGCGGCCCGGGAAGAGGCCGGTTGCCTATGTCCTTCGGATGGCCCGGGCCGGGAGAGGTTGCGGATCCTGATTGTCTCCGGCATGTTCCCTAGTGTTGAGCATGGTGGCGGCCTTAGGCTGTTTGACCTCATCTCTCTTTTGGCCGTCGGGCATGACCTTGATTTGTTCTCCGTGTTCAATCCCGAGCTTGACCGGCAATCCCAGGTGCTGATCGAAGGAAAACTCAAACATTGCCACCTGGTAGCCCTTGATGATTTCAACCAGGCCAACCTCCTGGCCTGGCTTGCCAGTTTGGGGCGTCCGCCGGGCTATTACGATGTCATTCAATGCGAATATCCCCAAAGCCCCAAGCTTATCGATACGCTGCGGCCCTTCGGCAAGAAGATCGGCTTTACCTTTATGGAGTGCATTACCAAGAGCGCGTTGATTCACTTGCGTAACTCCTTGGGCGAAAGTGAGTTCCACAATCTCGGCGGGCTGGCCCGGTCATTTTGGGATATTGCGGTAACCGAACAGGCGGCGGCGCGGGGCACCGACTTCCAGATCGCCGTAACCTCCGATGATGCCCAGTTTGTTGAACGGATGAGCGGGGTGCGGCCCCATGTTATACCGACCTCCCTGTCGCCCACTCAAGTCATCGCCCGCCTGGAGGCGTGCGGCAACGCGGCCCCTGAAGGTAACACGGTGGTCTTTTTGGGATATTTTGATCACTTCCCCAACATCGATGGGGTTAAGTGGTATCTGAATAAAATTCACCCCCGGGTCAAAAGGGAGGTGGCGGGCTACCGTTTTCTGGTGGTCGGCACGGGTGATACCAGCCTGTTGCAGGAGATCTCCGGGGAGGATCACACGGTGGTCTATACCGGCAAGGTTGATGACATTATCCCCCAGATCCTGCGGGGCAAGGTGTGTGTGTTACCTCTGATTTCCGGGGCCGGTATTCGGGGAAAATTAAATCAGTACTCCATTGCCGGCCGGCCTTCGGTCAGCACCGGTATCGGCAATTTAGGCTTGAATTACCAAGACGGAGAGGCGGTGCTGCTCGCCGATGATCCTCGTGATTTTGCCGCGGCGGTGGTAAGGTTGTTGACCGACGACACCCTGAACGCTAAAATTGCGGCCAAGGCCAAGGCCTACGCGGAGGCCAATTTCACTTGGGATGCTCATCTCGACCGGCTGGTGGCGATTTACCGGGGTTGAGGCGGGGCAGGGTGCGGCAGGCAACGGCTTGCCGGGTGATGGGGGGATAGGCAAGCCCCTCAAGAACAACTAGCCAATGAGGCAAGCCATGAATATTAAAGACAAGATATTACCCCCGGGCAAGGACCTGCTCTACGCCAAGGTCAAGACCACGCCTTTGCGGGTCAAGATCAGGCTGTTGGACGGCACCATGGTGGAGGGCTGCCTGCATCAGCCGCCCAGCCTGCGGCTGACCGACATGTTGAACCGCTCCACCCGGGAGAATCCCTTTTTGGCGGTCACTGAGGCCAGCATCGTCTTCCCCGGCGGCGAGCATCTGCAATACAAATTCTTCTCCCTGAACCGGGAGATGATCGTCTGCTGCTTCCCGGTCAGCGAGGAGGTGGACGGTTTCGCCTGATCCCGCCCTCTTGCCGTTTCCGTCCCCCCTTACCTCACGGCCTCCGCCTTCTCCAGCCGCTGCTGCCGGCTGTAGATGAGGATCGCCACCAGGAACATCGCCCCCACCAGCCCGAAGCCGAAGCAGATCCGGAAGGTATCCTGAAAGGCCAGGCTGCTCGCCTGCAGGTACTGCACCCTTCCTAGAAGCATCAGGGCCTTGTCCTCCGCCACCGCCGGCGGGAAGAGCGGGGCTAGGTGGAGGCTCACCTGACTGACGAAATTGTGGACGTAGTCGAAGTTCTGCATGGCGGCGATGCCGTCGTAGTGCACCGCCCGCGCCTGCTCCAGGGTGTTGGTGGCGATGGCGGTGCCGAAGGAGCCGCCCACGAAGCGCAGGTAGTGCATCAGGCTCACCCCCTGGGCGGTCTTGTCGCCCAGGTTGGAGAGGGCCATGGCCGAGAGCGGCGCGAACAGCGCCCCCATCGAGATGCCGAGCGGCACGGTGAGCAGGGCCGCCCGGACCGAGGGGGTGTAGTAGTTCAGGGAGGGGATGAGGTAGCGGCTGGTCAAGAGATAGAGACAGGTGCTTAAGATCAGGACCTGCGGCGGCCCGAAGCGGTCGCTTAGGATGCCGGCGAGCGGCGAGAAGATGGCGATGAAGATGGCGAACGACAGCATGTGGATGCCGGTGAGGAAGGTTCCCAGGTCTTTTAAGGTCTCGTAGTACAGGGGCAGCATGTAGAAGAGCTGGTAGATCGACAGCCCGAGGATGAAGAAGTAAAATCCCATGGACAGGGTGTAGATCTTGATCTTGAAGATGGCCGGGTCGATCAGCTTGTGGGTGGAGAGTAGCTCGGAAAGTAGGTAGCAGAGGGTGGCGATGGCGGCCACGAAGGCCAGGGTGACGATTAGCTGCGAGCGCATCCAGCCCAGTTGCTGGCCCTTGGAGAGCAGGATGAGCAGCGAGACGGTGGCGCTGGCCAGAAAGAGGTAGCTTACGAAGTTGAAGCGCAGCCGGCCGCCGAATCTGTCCACGATGGGCAGGAAGGAGAAGGCGGCCACGAAGTTCATCACCCCCACCGGCAGGTTGATGAAGAACACCCAGCGCCAGGAAAGGTGCTCGGTGATCCAGCCGCCCACCGTGGGGCCGAGCGAGGGGGCGAAGCTTACCCCCATGGCGTAGATGCCCATGGCCAGCCCTCGTTTTTTGGGCGGGTAGATGGCAAAGAGGATGGTCTGGGCCGAGGCCATGATGAAGGACTCGCCAAACCCCTGGATGATCCGGGAGGAGAGCATCTCGGCCAGGCTGCCCGCTATGCCGCACAGGGCGCTGGCGGTGGTGAAGATCACCATCCCGGTCATGAAGAGCCGTTTTAATCCCCACACCTTGCTGAGGCTGTGGGTGAGGAGCAGGCCCACGGCGGCGGCGGTCATGTAGGCGGTGATCACCCACTGCACCCCGTAGAGGTCGGTGGACAGCGGCCCCATCATCTTGGGAACCACCACGTCCACCACCGTGGTGTCGAGGATGGCCATGAAGGCCCCGGCCATGACGATCAGGGTGAGGAAGGCCCGGTAGCCCGTCGAGATGGTCTCGTAGATGGGGGCCTCCTGGCTGGCCTCGCTCATGATCCCCGGCCTTGGCGCTTGATCTCCACCTCGCCGCCCATGCCGACCCTAAGCAGGGCACGATCGCCGTCCTTGATGGCGATCCGCACCGGGATGCGTTGGGCCACCTTGGTGAACTCGCCGGCCGAGATGTCGCGGGGCGCCAGGGCGAAGGTGGCGGCCGAGGCGGGCAACACCCGGCTCACCTCGCCCCGGAAGGGGTGGTTCGGGTAGGCGTCCACGGTGATGGTGGCCGGGGCGCCAGGGATGACGCCTTGCAACTTGTTTTCCTCCATCAGGGCCACGAAGAACACGTCCTGGGGGTCAACCAGGGAGAAGATGGCCACCTGGGGGGCGGCGATGGCGCCGACGGTGAGGTAGCTCTTGGCCACCCGGCCGGTGAGCGGGCTCTTGACGGTGCAGGCCTCGATGTCGGCCAGGGCCTGGTCGAGTTGGGCGGAGAGGGCCTTGATCCGCGCCTTGTCGCCCTGGATCGCCTGGTCCAGTTCCTGGAGTTGGCCCTGCTGGTTGACCGCCAGCCGCTGGCCGAGCGCGGCGGCGGCGATGGCCGCCTCCTGGGCCGTGGCCTGGGCGTCGGCTCCCTTTTTCGTTTCCTCCTTGGCGGTCAACTTGGTGGCGGCGTCCTCGGCCGCCTGGCGAGAAACCACCTGGGCCTGGTACAGATCGTCCAGCCGCTGCCGGTCGCGGCGCAACTGGCCGATCTCGGCCTTAAGCCCGGCGGACTTGGCGATCAGGGCGGTGCGTTCCTCCCTGGCCTCTCGGGCCCGGCTGGCGGCCAGC
>JAJXUT010000009.1 GCA_021782655.1 Deltaproteobacteria bacterium | reverse complement strand
GCGCTAGATGGGGAGGGAAAAGGATGCTGACCGCCAAGGACATCATGACCAAAGAGGTGATTTGCGTGCCCCCCGAGCTGCCGGTGGGGGAACTGGCCGCCCTCCTGCTGCGCCACAAGATCGGCGGCGCGCCGGTGGTGGACGGGGAGGGCAAGCTGCTGGGGGTGGTCACGGAAAGCGACCTGATCGATCAGGGCAAGAATGTCCATATCCCCACCGCCGTGGCGATCCTAGACTCCTTTGTCTTCCTGGAGAGTCCGGGCCGGATGGAGCAGGAGATTAGGAAGATGGCGGGCCGCACTGCGGGCGAGATCTGCGCCCACAAGCCGGTTACCGTGGATGAAGGTGCCCAGCTTGCCGACATCGCCACCATCATGTCGGAGCGCAAGGTGCATACCCTGCCGGTGCTCTCCTCCGGGTGCCTGGTGGGGGTGATCGGCAAGACCGACCTGGTGCGGGCGATCAGCAGTCTCTCCTCAGCCCAATAAGGGTAAAATCACAGGCCAACCTCTACCACCCCCCGGACGGAGTTGATCAGGTAGAGGGCGTCGGCGGCCTGGAGATCGCCAGGGAGGAGGGGCTGCTCGCGGATGGTTTCCGGGTGCAGGGTCAGCAGGTGTCGCCGGCAGACCCCCGCCAGCAGACCGCAGCGGACAGGCGGGGTGAGGAACCGGCCGTCCTTGCGGAGCAGAAGGTTGCCGATGCCGCCCTCGGTGACCTCACCCCGTTCGTTGATGAACACGGCGTCGAAAAAACCAAGCCCTACGGCCTGGGCGCGCTCGCGGTCGTAAAGCTCGCGGAGGGTGGTCTTGTGGTAGAGGAAGGGCGAGCGGGAGTCGGTGGCCAGTTCGCTCCGCATGATCCGGGGCCTAGGGCCTTCCCCCGGACGGCCATCGGCCGGCGGCAGATCGAGGTGGGCCGGCGACGGGCAGGGCGCGGCGCTCAAATCGATCCGTCCGTCCCGGTGCAGAAGCAGCCGCACCCGGCGGCAGTCCCGCCGCCAGCCGGCGGCGAGTTCGGCGAGCCGGCGCTCGATCTCGCTTGGGCGGCAGGGAAAATCGAAGTAAACCGCCGAGTCGGCCAGACGCGCCAGGTGGAGATCGAGCAGCCAGAAGCCCTCCCCCGGCCGCCAGAGCATGGTCTCGATCAGTTGAAAATCAGGGAGCGGGTGGGTGAGGAAGCGACCCTTGAGCAGGCACTCCCGCCACTCGGAACTGGGCTCCGAGTCGTACACAATCCCGGAGCCGATCCCCATCTCGCCCTGGTTGCCGGTTATTCGTACCGTGCGAATGGGGACGTTGAACACCGCCCCGCCGTCCGGGGCCAGATAGCCGATGGCCCCGGTATAGACCCCGCGGGGTTGATCCTCCAGCTCGCGGATGATCTCCATGGTCCTGACCTTGGGGGCGCCGGTGACCGAGCCGCAGGGAAAGAGGGCGGTGAACAGTTCCCGGAGCCTGGTCTGCGGCTTGAGGGGGCAGCTAATGGTGGAGGTCATCTGGTGCAAGGTGGCGTAGGTCTCGATGTCAAAAAGCGACTCCACCCTCACCCCGCCGGGAAGGCCCAATCGGCCCAGATCGTTGCGCAAGAGATCGACGATCATGACGTTTTCGCTGCGGTTTTTGGGGTCATGGGCCAGCCGGTCGGCGAGCCGACGATCCTCTTCCGGGGTCGGCCCCCGGGCGATGGTGCCCTTCATGGGGCGGGCGGTGATGGTGGCGCCGGTCTTGCGAAAGAAAAGTTCCGGGGAAAGCGAGAGGATGTGCTCGCCGCCGAGCTTGAGGATGGCCCCGTAGCTCACCGGTTGGTTGCGGCGCAGGTCGGCATACATCGCCTCCGGGCGGCCTGCGAAGTCGAAGAGCAGTTTTAAGGTGTAGTTGACCTGATAGGTGTCACCGGCGGCGATGTAACCCTTGATCCTGTCGATCTGCACCTGGTATTCCGCCTCGCTCAGGCTGGGCCGGAGGTTGCCGACCCGGTAGGCGCCCAAGTCACTGGGCGGAGGGGTGGGGAGGGCCAGGTGGCTGGCTGGCCCTGGAGAGCGGTGGTCGAGACGATAGGGCGGGCCGTAAACCCCCAGCCGCGCCAGGGGTTGTTTCCCCAGGCGGGGGAGACAGGCGCTCAAGGCTGGCTCCAGGAGGTAACCGAACTCGTAGGCCAGCCAGCCGGCCAGGAAGTATCCCTGCTTGAGCCGTTCGTCAAGGCTGGCGAACAGGGCCTCGGGCCGGTCGTCGGCCTGGAAGGTGAGCACCTCCAGCGGGTTGAGGAAGATCAGCGAGGAGTTTTCATCCTCCCTGGTCTGGCTGGTATCGAGAAAGATCCAATCCTCACCCTGGGCTAGGCAACTTAAAATTTGGCGGATCAGGGAGTCGGGCAGGGGCGCATTCACGGCGTCATAGGGGGCGGGCCTCGTCAATGGCGGGGCGCAAATGAGCCTTCATACCGTCCGGGCGGGACAATTGCAATGTTTTTCGCCGCCCTCTGGCTCCTGTCTTGCCAGGGTGAGGGTAATACTTTACAGTGAGTGAAGGCTAAAAGGAATGGATGGTGCCGGCGGAATGGGCACGGATGATTTCAACATCAAAATATCTTTGAGGAAATGGCGATGCTGATCAGGGATTGGATGGCAAAGGATGTCTTGACCGTGGACGAGAACACCTCGCTCATGCGGGCCACAAGGGTAATGAAGGAAAATAACATTAGAAAATTGCCAGTAGTGTCGCATGGCAAGCTGCTGGGCATCATCACCGACCGGGATGTCAAGGAGGCCTCGCCCTCCAAGACCACCTCCCTTGACATCCATGAGCTTTACTACCTCCTGTCGGAGATGAAGGTCAAGGACGTCATGACCAAGGACCCGGTCACCATGCGGATGACCGACTCCCTGGAGAAGGCGGCCCTGGTCATGCTGGACAACAAGATCTCCGGCATCCCGGTGCTGGACGACTCCGACCACTTAAGCGGCATCCTGAGCGAAACCGACGTGCTGCTTGGTTTCATCCACGCCACCGGCATCAAGGACGGGGCGGTGCAGTACGTCTTCAACCTGCCCGACGCCCCAGGGGCGGTGACCGAGGTGGTCAAGGTGCTGAGGGAGAATAACGCCCGGATCATCAGCATCCTCACCTCTTACGAGGACGCGGGTGCCGACGGCATGAAGCAGGTGGCAATCCGGGTCGCCCTGCCCGGCAAGGAGGCCATCGACCCCTTGACCGAGGTGCTGGCCAAGCGGTTCGTCCTCGTCTTTCACGCCAAGGACGATCTCGAAAACCTGCCCAAGAAGCTGTCCTTAAACCGCTAAGAGCGGGCCGGTTTCCAGGCCTCCGCGTCTCTTTCCTTCCCCAGTCGCGCCTGCTTCCAGCGGCCGGCCAGGTTAACCCAATGGCAATGGTTGGACAAAGGGGGATTCAGGCGACCAAAAACAGGTCGCCTGAATCCTTAATGGTTAGCCTTTTGCCATAAATCCGTCATGAAACACCACCATGCCTTGCGGTACCTGATTGGCAAAAGGCAAAGCAAGGAAATACTCTTGAGGAATCCCCTCGTATATTAATTCTGGATGATTCCGAAAACCGAACCGGTTGTAGTAGTTCGGATCGCCCACCAGAGCGCAACCTTGGCCACCCAATTCTTTCAGAATGGACAACCCGGTGTTTACAAGTGACTTCCCAATCCCTTGTTTGTGATACTCCGGCAATACAGAAATTGGCCCGAGACCGTACCAATCTGTTGTGCCGTCTGAAATTGTTACGGGAGAAAAAGCGACATGCCCGACAACTCGGCCATCTATTTCCGCTACAAGCGAAACGGATAGTGCACCTGCAACACGTAATGCCTTTATTATGAATTGCTCGGTGTGGTTGCTAATTGGCAAAGTCTTGAAGGCAGCGATAGTAACCTGAGATATTTCCTCACCGTCTGCCTCTTTTTCTTTTCTTACAATCATTTTAACACCATGTTGAGGGTGGTTGGCATGGCCAGCATCTGCGACGCCGCTCCAACAAGATGAGCTCTAAGCTTGGCCGGGAAGTGAACCTTAGCGACCCAAGTCCATGATGGCGTCCATAACCATCGAGGTGCCGGTGGCGATCAGCAGGATGTCACCCGCCACCCGCACGTAGCGGTAGCCTATGGGTGGCGGCCCCAGATTAACAAGCACCTGCGGCGGCAACTCGTAGCCCCTGACCCCTGGGGGCAGGGGCCGGCCCACCGCCCAGTTCCTGACCTGGCCGGGAGGCAGACAGCCGTTGTGTTTCTTGGCCAGCCCGGGGGGACAATGACCGGCTCGCAACTCCTCCCCGTAATAGTCCCGGATGACCTGCCGGCGATGGTGGTCAAAATAACCTTCCTCCCTGGCCTCATCGCGCCGCTTTTCCTGGTGCGGCTTATGTTTGTGACCCTGCCCCTCGTCCTGGTGGCCGTGCTGCCTGCCGCCATCCTCGTCACTCTTCCAGGCGGGTCTTTCAGCCCAGGCTGGGAGCCCGACCGACATAAGCCCCGCCAAAATCAGGGCCACCAGGCCCCAGCAAGTTAAGAATCGATTTTTCATGGCCTAATCTCCTGGCAAATTAAGGTTTGATCGCCTGGTCAGGCGACCTTAGGAAAAAAATTTCGATCCAATCCTGATGATCTCGCAAGAAGATAGCCGCTGGCTAAACAAAAGGCCCGACAGACAAGGCGCACGGTGTATTTCACGAGTTAGGGGAAAATACATAATGCTATGCCGAACGAGCCCAACCGCCCCACCATTCTGTCCCCTCCCCGCTGGTGTTGGACGGAGACGCAGTAGCGCGAACTTTTGCTTCACCATCAATCATGGCACGACGGCGATTTATTGTCAATCGCCACCTGGCTCAGGGAAATTTTCCCTACCTGTCCGGCGGTAAATTGTGTATATTTCGAGGTTCAATTAGCCTGTCCGGCTCGTGAACCGTGGCCCGACCTCCAACTGCTAGCCTGGGGCCGGTCGCCGGAGGCTCACCACCCGCCCCCAGGGGCGACGGATCAACTACTTTTGATTAAGGAGAATCGCATGAAGGTAATGTTACTTGGCGCCCCCGGCGCCGGCAAGGGCACCGTGGCCAAACTTCTCACCGCCCTGGACGGTTCGGTCCAGGTCTCGACCGGCGACATCCTGCGGGCCGAGGTGCGGGCCGGCTCCGATCTAGGCAAGAAGGCCGAGGCCTTCATGAAGGCTGGCGATCTGGTGCCGGATTCGCTGATCATGGACATGATGGAAAAGCGACTCCAGGCCGACGACTGCCGCCAGGGCTTCCTACTGGACGGCTTCCCGCGCACCATTCCCCAGGCCGAGGCCTTAAAAAAGCTCCTGGCCAAGCTCAAGATCGACCTCGACATGGTGATCAACATCGACGTGCCCCGCGAGGTGATCCTCGACCGTCTATGCACCCGCCGCACCTGCGCCAACGCCAACTGCCAGGCCATCTACAACGTCAAGAGTAACCCGCCGCAGAAGGAAGGGGTCTGCGACAAGTGCGGCCACCCGGTCATCCAGCGCGACGACGAGACCGAGGCGGCGATCAGCCACCGGCTTTCGACCTACAACGCCAAGACCGCTCCGCTGATTGGCTATTACGAGCGGGAAGGCAAGTTCAGGAACATCCCCTGCACCTCCAGCGACGACGTGGTTAAGGCGGTCAAGGAGACCCTCGGGTTGTAATGACCGACCAGGGGGAGCGCGAGCGTCCCGCCGTCACCATCATCGGCGGCGGTCTCGCCGGCTGCGAGGCGGCCTGGCAAGCCGCCGCCTTCGGCTGCCGGGTGCGGCTTCACGAGATGAAGCCCGCCCGCTACAGCCCGGCCCACCACTCCCCCTCCCTGGCGGAGCTGGTGTGCAGCAACTCCCTGCGCTCCGACCTTCCGGACTCAGCGGTCGGCCTGCTGAAGAACGAGATGCGGGCCCTGGGCTCGCTCATCATCGCCGCCGCCCAAGCGCACCGGGTGCCGGCGGGCAAGGCCCTGGCCGTGGATCGGGAGGCCTTCGCCCGCCACATCACCGAGGCCATCGCCCAGCATCCCCATATCGAGCTGATCCGAGGCGAGATACCCTCCCTGCCTGCCGGTTGCGGCCAGGACCCAGGCCAACCCCTGATCCTGAGCACCGGCCCCCTGACCACCGATTCCCTGGCCGCCTCGCTGATCGAGTTGACCGGGGAAGACTCCCTCTCCTTCTACGACGCCATCGCCCCCATCGTCGAGGTGGATTCCCTCGACCTTAACCTGATTTACCGAGCCTCGCGCTACGACGACGGGCCGGGCGACTACCTGAACTGCCCCTTAAACCGAGAGCAGTACCAGGGCTTCATCACCGCCCTGGCCGCAGCAGAGACGGTGCCGCTCAAGGCCTTCGAGGAGCCCCGTTACTTCGAGGGCTGCCTGCCCATCGAGGTGATGCTGGCCCGGGGTCCGGACACCCTGCGTTTCGGGCCCATGAAGCCGGTGGGCCTGCCCGACCCGCGCACCGGCCGCATCCCCCACGCGGTGGTGCAACTGCGGCTGGAAAACCAGGAGGGATCCCTGGCCAACCTGGTAGGCTTCCAGACCAAACTCACCTACCCGGAGCAGAAACGGATCTTCCGCCTGATCCCCGGCCTGGAAGGGGCCGAGTTCTCCCGGCTGGGCAGCATCCACCGCAACACCTTCGTCTGCGCCCCCAAGGTGCTGAACTGTTTTCTCCAAGTGGTCTCCCGGCCCGGACTCCTGCTGGCCGGGCAACTAAGCGGGGTGGAGGGTTACGTGGAATCCGCCGCCACCGGGCTGCTCGCAGGCCGCAACGCCGCCTGCCTGGCCCTCGGCCTGCCGCTCTCCGCCCCGCCGCAGGACACCGCGAGCGGCGCCCTGCTCCGCCACCTGACCCAGTCCGAGCCCAGGCATTTCCAGCCCTCAAACGTCACCTTCGGGCTCTTTCCGCCGATCGATGTCCGGCTTCCCAAACGACAGCGAGGATCATACCGTGCCCAACAAGCCCTACTCTCCCTTGCCAAATGGCAGACTTCACCCACTGGCCGTCCGCTTTGCTAACTCGCTTGCCGTCTGGCTTATCCTGATGCTCGCCTTGGCCCCCGCCGCCTCCGCCGCCGCCCCGGCCCCCGACTATCATCTTACCGCGGGCTTCGATCTGGCCCAGTCCACCATCAAGGCGGTGGCCGAGATCGCCATCCCCGGCGGCCAGGGCCTAAACCTCGATCTCGGCGACCTAACCACGACCGCCATCGAGCTGAACGGCCAGCCGCTCGCCCGCCCCCAAGGGGGCCAGCCGCTCGCTCTTCCCCCCCAAGAGGGGGAGCGGCACCTAGTCATCGACTACCAAAAATCATTCGCGAACTCCCCGGACAACCTGATCAGTCCCCAGGGCATCGCCCTGACCGGCCTCTGGCACCCCCGGCCAGACCGCGACTGCCGCTTTCACCTCCAGGTCAGCCTGCCTAAAGGATTCACGGCGGTCTCCGAGGCCGACCGCATCGACACCGAGCCTACCCCCGCCGGGGTCACCGTCCGCTTCACCATCCATCAGAAACTGCCGGCCATCAACCTGGCCGCCGGGCCCTACGTGGTCACCGAGGACCATTTCGGCAACGGCCAGACCCTCTACACCTACTTCTTTCCCGAAGACGCGGCGCTGGCCCGCGCCTACCGGGAAAAGGCCCTGGGCTACCTTAAGCGCTACCAGGAGCTGATCGGGCCTTACCCCTACCAGCGTTTCAGCGTGGTCGAAAACCGGCTGCCCACCGGCTACGCCATGCCCGGTTTCACCCTGCTGGGCCAGGCGGTGGTGCGGCTGCCCTTCATCACCGACACCTCCCTGGGCCATGAGATCCTCCACTCCTGGTTCGGCAACGCCATCCGGGTCGATCAATCCCAAGGCAACTGGTGCGAAGGCCTGACCACCTATCTGGCCGACCAGGCCTTCGCCGTTGACCGGGGAGAGGGCCGTGAATTCCGCCGCGAGGAGCTGCTGAAATACCAGGATTACGTGAGAGCGGATTCAGCGATGGCGGTCAAGGACTTCCACGGCGCCGAGCCGGGCCAGGAGGTGGCGGTGCAGGCCGAACGGGCGGTGGGTTACGGCAAGGCGGCGATGATCTTTCGTATGCTGGAGACCACCATCGGCCACCAGGGTTTCGTGGCCGGCCTGCGCCGTCTGTATGAGACCAAAAACGGTAAGCTGGCGAGCTGGGCCGACCTGGAAGCCTGCTTCGAGCCGGACGGCAAGTCCCTGGCCCCCTTCTTCTCCCAATGGCTGACCAGGCGCGACCTGCCCCAACTCTCGGCGGAAAAGCTCGCCCTGGCGGAAAAGGACGGACTCCTCACCCTGAGCTTCACCCTGCACCAGGCCACCAAGACGCCCTACGCGCTCCAGGTGCCGATCGCCCTGGTCTCCAGCACCGGCAGCGAGCGCCGGGTGGTGACCGTCGATCAGGCCGATGCCAAGGTGAGCATCCCCCTGACCCACGCCCCCGCCACCCTGGTCATCGACCCGGACTACGACCTGATGCGCAGCCTCTCGCCCGGCGAGGTGCCGGCCTCCTGGGACTGGGTGCGGGGGGCGGACAAACCCATGGTGGTGGTCAACTCCCCGGAGGAGTACGACCTCTACCTGCCGCTGATCAAACGGCTCGAAACAGGCGGGGCCAAGGTCGTGGCCGCCGACGAGGTGACCGACCCCGAGCTGGCCGCCCAGGCCCTGATCTTCCTGGGCGTCTCCGGGGCCGTCCCCCGCTCCCTGTTCGCAAACCCCAGCTACCCTAAAAACGGGCTAACGGTGGACATCCGCAAAAACCCGCTCGATCCCTCCCAGCCGGCGGTCCTGATCTCAGCCAGCTCCCAGGCCGAGCTGATGACCGGGCTGGCCAAACTTGACCACTACGGCAAATACGGCTACCTGCACTTCGAGGGCGGGATGATCAAGGACAAGGCGGTGCGCAAGGCCGGATTCGGCATGACCTACCCCCTGGAGGACGAGCCTACCGCGATGGCCACCAAGAACGGCTTGAATTTTGCCGAGGTCATGGCCCGACTGGCGGAGAAGCGGGTGATCTACGTGGGCGAGAGCCACACCCGCTACGAGGATCATCAGCTCCAACTCCGGGTGATCCGCGAGCTGGCGAGCCACGGCAAGCCTCTTGCCATCGGCATGGAGATGTTCCCGCACGGAAGCCAGAAGGCCATCGACGACTTTCTCGCCAAGCACCTCGACGAGAAGGAATTTTTACGCAAATCTAAATACTTCGATGTCTGGCGCTTCGACTGGCGGCTCTACCGGGACATCCTGGCCTTTGCCCGCGCCCAGGCCATCCCGGTGGTGGCCCTAAACACCGACCGGAAGAACGTGAGCCAGGTCTTCGCCAAGGGCGGGGCCATCGAGACCGGCCCCGAGATCAGGTCCAGGCTGCCGGCGGATCGCGACCTCGACCTGCCCGGCTACCGGGAGCGGATCCACGAAGTTTACGTCATGCATCCGGGCCGCAAGGATAACGGCTTCAGCGGCTTCTTCCAGTCCCAGTCCATCTGGGACGAGGTCATGGCCCAGACCATCGCCGACTACCTAACCCAGCACCCCGAGCGGCAGATGGTGATTTTAGCCGGCAACGGCCACGTGGACAAACAAAACGCCATCCCGCCCCGGGTATCCCGCCGCCTGCCGGTCGAGCAGGCGGTAGTCATGGACTCGGACGGCACGCCCGTCTCCCCGGAGGAGGCCGATTACCTGTTCTTCATGCCGCCCGCAGAGTTGCCGCCGCCGGCCCTGATGGGGGTGGTGATGGGCATGAGCAAGGGGCATAAAGGCAAGGTGGCGGTGGACGAGGTCATGCCCCACAGCCCGGCGGCCAAGGCCGGGATCAGGAAGGGCGACCTGATGCTGACCATCGACGGACAAGCGGTGACCGATCCGGAGGAGGCGAGAATACTGTTGATCGACAAGAAACCTGGCGACCGGATCAGAGTCAAGGTGGATCGTCCGGCCCTGTTCGGGGAGCACGGGCTGGAACTGGAGCTGACCCTGTGAGCCCGACCGACTCCCCCGGCCTGCTGCTGCGGGCGGTGCGACGGCTTTTGGCCCTACACGCCGACTTGGGCCTTGAAACCTATCCCCTGACCCCAGGGCTCACGGCCTTTCTCGCCCCCCGGCCCCAGACCCCCCAACCGGGCCGAACGCCGGCGGCCCAGCCCACCACCCCGGCCCGCGAGACCGCCAAAACCCCCACGCCCGACCCCCAGGCGCCGCCTGCCAAAAGCCTTGGCGAACTGCAAACCGAGCTCGCCGACTGCCAGCGCTGCGGCCTGTGCGCCGCCAGGGGAAAGATCGTCTTCGGCGAGGGCAACCCGCGGGCGCGTCTGCTGGTGGTGGGGGAGTGCCCCGGCCCGGATGACGACCGGACGGGCCGGCCCTTCCAGGGCGAGGCGGGCGAGCTGCTAACCAAGATGCTGGCCGCCATCGGTTGGAGCCGCCAGGAGGTGTATCTGACCACGGCCGTCAAGTGCTGGCCTGGCCCGGAGGAGGCCGGGCCCAAGCCCGATCAGCTCGCCGCCTGCCTGCCTTATCTCCGCCGACAGATAGCGGCGATCTCCCCCCAGGTGATCTGCGCCCTGGGCGCCACCGCCGCCCAGGCCCTGCTTCATCGCCGCACCCCCCTCCACGCCCTGCGCGGAGGCTTCCACGACTGCCAGGGCCTCCCTCTGCGCGCCACCTTTGCCCCTGACCTGCTGCTCAAGCATCAAGAATTAAAACAGGGGGCCTGGCAGGATCTGAAGGCCATCCAGGCCCGGCTCGGACAGCCGGGTTAGGCCCTAAGCAATCATAACGACTCAGGGGTGAAGGCCACCACCTGGTCGATGCTCCTGCTGCCGGTGAAAAGCATCACCAGTCGATCCAGGCCCAGGGCGATGCCGGCAGAAGGCGGCATCCGGGCCAGATCGGCCAGAAAGGGCTCCGGCAGGGGGCCGGGCGGGCGTCCCAAGGCCAGGATTAGCTCCCGTTCCTCGACAAACCGCCGCCGCTGCTCGGCGGCATCAATCAGCTCCGAAAAACCGTTGGCCAGTTCCAGACCGTCCAGATAAAGCTCGAAACGCTGGGCCACCTGGGGGTGATCGGGATCGAGACGGGCGAGCGAGGCCTGGCTGGCTGGATAGTCGCACAGGAAGAGCGGGGTGGCGCGGCCCAGAAACGGCTCAATCTCGAAGGCCATGACCTCCTCGAAACGCCCCTCGGCCAGGGCCTGGTCTAGCGGCAAGGAGGCATAACGGGCAAAGGCCTGGCTCACGGTCAGCCGGGGCCAGGGCGGGGCCAGGGCGAGCCACTGGCCCTCCCCCCCCCGCAGCCGTCCGTCGGGACACAGGGCGAGCAGCAGGGCCTCGCAGTCGGCCATCAGCGCCCGGTAGTCGGCCCCGGCCCGGTACCACTCCAGCATGGTCAGCTCCGGCAGGTGGCGGTCGCCGCGCTCGTTACGGCGAAAGCACTTGCAGACCTGAAAGATCTTGTCGCACCCGGCGGCCAAGAGCCGCTTCATGCACAGCTCGGGCGAGGTCTGCAAAAAACAATCACCAGAAGGCTCAGGCTCGATGTAGGCCTCCGGGGCCAGGGCCGGGATACGAATCGGGGTCTCGACCTCCAGAAACCCCTGGCCGACAAAAAACGAACGCGCCGCCTGGATCAGGACGGCGCGTTGGCGCAAAACGGACAGACGCTGGGGGTTCATCCGCTATTTCAAGGAGGCCGCCATCAGCCCTTGACCCGGGTCATGTACTCGCCGGTGCGGGTGTCGATCTGGATCAGCTCGCCCTCGTCAACAAAGGGCGGCACCTGCAGCTCGTAGCCGGTCTCCACCGTGACCGGCTTGGAGTCCGAGCCCGAGGTGTCGCCCTTGGCCCAGGGGTCGGCCTTGATCACCCGCAAGGTAACGGTGATCGGCAGGGTGACCCCGATGGGGGCGCCGCGGAAGAGCAGCACCTGCACCTCCATGTTGTCGGTCATGTAGTTGGTGTTCTCCCCCAGGTGGTCGCGGGTGATGGTCATCTGCTCGTAGTTCTGGGTGTCCATGAAGATGAAGTCGTCGCCCTGGGAGTAGAGGTACTGCATGGGCCGCTCCTCCAGATCCGCCTTCTCAAACTTGTCGTTGGAGCGAAAGGTACGCTCCAACATGTTGCCGTTCACCATGTTGCGCATCTTGGTGCGGTACAGGGCCTGGCCCTTTCCCGGCTTGGCAAATTGGAATTCAGTGACGATGTAAGGGTAGCCATCTATTTCCAGCTTTAGGCCCTTTCTAAGGTCGGCGGCGGTGTACATGGTTTTCTCCAGGAAGCAGTAATCAGAAGTCAGAGAAGCCGGCGGAACACACCGCCATCTTGTTGGCAAGCTCTTTTGTTATTTAAGGTTCGGCACCCGGCTTATATGTCCTACGTGCCGGAGGCACCTTTTAACCTGAAAGCGACGGTTTTTCAAGTGGGAAGGCACCCAGGGCGGGGTTAGCGGCCGCGAAGCCCCCCCACATGGCTCAAATTCGCGGCCCGCTCACTCGGCCCGCTGGACGTATTCCGGCAGTGCCTGTTTGCGGCCCCGCTGATCGACGTTGACGAAGGTGACGTTGGTGGAGAAGAGCGGCTCGTTGTCGCAGTCCTTGCCGTTGCCCCTGAATACCAGCACTCCGTACTGCGCCGAGGTGCTGCCGGCCCGCATCCGTTCAATAACGAACTTGAGGATGGTGCCGTTGCGGATATTCTTCCGAAACACCACCCGATCCATGCCGATGGTGACGAACTTGGCCCCCGGATAATCCAGACTGGCGGCGATCCAGGCGTACTCGTCCACCCACTGCAACAGGTTGCCGCCGAAGAGGAAACCGTAATGATTCAAGTGCCCTGGCAAGACCAGCTTGTGATGTTCCATGGTTGTCTCCCTCGTCGTCCGCTTCGCTCAATACCAGGCCAGGACGTATCCCTTGGGGCCGCTGGAGTAAATCCGGCGCGGCGGCGGCAGTTGTTGGCGCCAGACTCGGTAATTATCGCTCGCCGCCACCAGCACCGCCTGACCGCGATGGGCGGCCAGGGCGGAGACGAGCTTGTCCGGCGCAATCATCCGGCCCTGGGCGTCCGGGTATGACAGGCCGTAGCTCAACTCGCCGCCGCCCCCCACGATGGTCACGTCGTCGCGTTTGAAGGATAAGCAGACCGCCCGCAGCGGGTCTTCGTCGGAAAAGATCGCCGTGTGGGCGGCGATCTCGGGCCGGTGCTGGTCGAGAAAGACGCTGGGCGACTTACGTTCGACAGACTGAGGCGGCATAATGAAGGGTGCCACCATAAAGAGCGCCACCGGCCCCAGTCCGAAGAGGATGAGCTTGGCCCCCGGCTCCCTGGCCAAGGCGGCCAGAATCGACAGGCCGGCGAAACCCGACAGCCCCAGCACCCCCAGCCGCCACTGCCAGGCAGCGGCATAGGGCGGCGTCACCCCCGGCAGGCCGACGGTCTGCACCAGCAGCAACCCCAAGGCGGCGAGCAGAAACAGCCCCCCCAGCGCCCCGGCCCCCAGGTTAACGCCCCGCTCCCGCCCGGCCCGCAAGGCGGCCAATAGCCCCAGGCTCGTCAGGATGGCAAGGGGCGGGAAACAGGGCAGGATATAGGTCAAGAGCTTGCCGGAGGAGAAGGAGAAGAACAGAAACGGCAGCCCGAACCAGCACAGGCAGAAACGGATAAGCGGCCTGGCCCCTATGGGCGGGGCGTCCTTCAGACCCAGCATGGCCGCAGGCGTAAGGAAACTCCAGGGCAGAAACATCAGCGGCCCGAAGAGGAAAAAGAACCAAAACCCTTGGGGATGCTGGGCGCCACCGCCACCCAGGAAACGGTGAACGTGCTCGACCCAGAAGAAGTAGCGCCAGAAGTCCGGCTGCTGACGCTCAATGGCCCAGGCCCAGGGCAGGACGGTCAGGGTGGCGACCACAAGCGGCAGCCAGGCCAGCCGCCAGATCTCCCGCCAACGCCGCTCCCAGACGAGGTAGGCCCCAACGCTGATGGCCGGCACCACCAGGGCCAGAAAACCCTTGAGCAGAAAGGCGATCCCGCAGCTCACCCCGGCGGCTATCAGCCAGCCCCGCTGGCCGGAGGAGCCGCGCCCCGCTTGCGTTGCCATGAAAAAACAGGCCAGGGTCAGGGTGAGCGAGGCGGAGAGCATGGAGTCCATGACGCTGAAGGTGCCCACCGCGATCACCTCGCCGCTGGTGAGAAAGATCAGGCTGGCCACCGGCCCGGCCCACACCTCCTCCGGGGGCAAAAAACAACGGCTAAGGAGGAGGATCACCAGGGCGCCCAGGCCTACGCTCAGGGCCGAGGGCAGACGGGTAGCGAAGGCGCCGCTGCCCAGGATCTTCATGCTGATGGCGTTGACCCAGTAGCCGAGCGGCGGCTTCTCGAAGTAGCGCAGGCCATCCAGGTGGGGGGCGACCCAGTTGCCGGTGGCGAGCATCTCTCTCGGCACCTCGGCGTAACGGGTCTCATCCGGCTCCATTAGTGGCCGGGCCCCCAGCGGCAGCAGGTAAAGGCAGACGAAAAGGGCCAACAACCCCAGGCGCAGCTTGGTCGTGGTGGTCATGCGGCGGCAACCAGCCCCTGCCAGGACAGCCAGCCTTCCCGTCCGGGCAGTTCCCTTCGTTCCATGCCCGCCGAAGGCGGGTCGGGATGCCGGGCCAGGAGGTCGCCCAGGGGCACGAACAGCACCCCCCGCCGGGCAGCCTGGGCCAGAAAATCGGCGAACAGCCCCCGGCAGCTCAACCCCTCGGCCTCGGCGTGGATGGTTAGGACGTTCAACCTCCGGGGCCTAATCAGACCCAGCAGCCGATGGTTGTAATTCTCTTGACTGACCCCCTGGGTGCCGATCACCTCGTCGTAGGTGGGTAGGGTGGTGGGCACCTGAGGCGGGCCGCCGCTGGCGGGCACGAAGATTGACTCTCCCCGGCAGTCGGAGGCGTAGCGCAGCCCCAGCCGGGCCCGCGCCCTAAGTCCGGCCTCGGACAAACGCCAGGCCGGGGCGGCGGCGCAGTCCACCGGCCGTCCGGCGAGGGCGGAGAGACGATCAAGTCCCCGGCGGCAATCGCGTTCGATCTCCGCCTCGCTTAGGGCATCGATTCGGGTCTGCCAGCGGTGATGATCCCAGGCGTGGAAGCCAATCTCGTGCCCCGCCGCCGCAGTCTGGCGAATGGCCGAGGCCGCTCGCTCGCCGATCACCGGGCCCGGCCAGCAGGTGCCCATGAGCAGGATATCCCAGCCGTAGAGGCTCGCCGCCCTTGAGCGCAGCATCTTCAAAAAAAAGGCGGGCCGTAGCAGCCGCCAGAGGTTGCGGCCCATGTTGTCCGGCCCCACCGAGAAGAAGAAGCTGGCCCGCAGGCCCTGCTCGCCCAGCAGGGCCACCAGATTCGGCACCCCCAGCCGGGTGCCGCGCAGGGTATCGACATCCACCCGCAGGCCGACCAGGGCCTGGTCAGCCTTGGACATGACCCTCCTCGATCGCCTGGCGCAGGAAGAAGTCGAGCGTCTCCTCCACCGATTGCGCCAGCGGCACCGTGGGGTTCCAGCCCAGAACGGCGCGGGCCGCCTTGATGCTCGGCCTCCGGTGCTGCACGTCCTGGTAGCCGGAGCCGTAGAAGGTGCGGGCCTCGATGGCCCGGTAGCCGGCGAAGGGCGGGAACTTGTGGCGCAGGGGATGGGCCTCGAACTTGGCCACCAGGGTCTGGGCCAGTTCCAGGATGGAGGCCTCGTTGTCGGGGTTGCCGATATTAAATATCCTGCCGTTCGCGCAGCCGTCCCGGTTTTCGATGATCCGAAACAGGCACTCCACCCCGTCCTTGACGTCGGTGAAGCAGCGTTTCTGCAAGCCCCCGTCCACCAGGCGGATGGGGGTGCCCTCGACCAGGTTTAAGATCAACTGGGTGATGACACGCGAGCTGCCGATGCGGGCCGATTCCAGGCGATCAAGCCGGGCGCCCACCCAGTTAAAGGGCCGAATCAGGGTGAAGGGCAGGCCGCGGGTGGCGCCGTAGGCCCAGATCACCCGGTCCAGCATCTGCTTGCTGCACGAGTAGATCCAGCGCTGCTTGCGGATGGGGCCGAGCACCAGGTTGGACTCCTGCTCGTCGAACTCCGGGTCCTGGCTCATGCCGTAAACCTCGGAGGTGGAGGGGAAGATGATCCGCTTCCCGTACTTGTCGCAGTAGCGGACGATACGCAGGTTCTCCTCGAAGTCCAGTTCAAAGACCCGCAGCGGGTCCTTGACGTACACCGCCGGGGTGGCGATGGCCACCAGCGGTAGCACGATGTCGCATTTGCGCACGTGGTACTCGATCCACTCCCGGTGGATGGAGATGTCGCCCTCCCGGAAGTTGAAGTCGGGCCGGCTCAGCAACCTGCCGATAGAGGAGGAGGACAGATCCAGGCCGTAAACCTCGTAACGGCCGCTGTCCAAGAGCCGCTCGCTTAGGTGGTTGCCGATGAAGCCGTCAACCCCCAGGATCAACACCTTCTTCTTGCGCTCCCGCTCCACCTGGAGGGCGGTGCGGCCCGAAAGCCGCATCCCCTCCACCAGGTTCAGCTCGGCGGCCAGTTGCCCGCCGTTGATGAACACCCCGCCGTCACCCTGGCCGGCGTCGATGCGGATGGCGCCCTCACCGCAGGCGATGACGAGCGGGCTGGCGGACAAAACGGTACCGGGCCGCTCGCCCGCCCTGCCCTCGGTGAGCGAGCAGGCCCAGACCATGAGCTTCCTGTTGCCGATGAAGCTGAAGGCCCCAGGGTAGGGCCAGGTCACGGCCCGCACCAGGTTGCGCACCGAAGTGGCGGTGTTCGTCCAGTCGATCTCGCCGTCGGCTGGTTTCCGGCCCCCGAAATAGGAGGCCTGGCCGTGATCCTGAGGCAGGCGGGGAGCGGCGCCCTTTTTGATTAGCGGCAGGGTGGCGGTAAGCAAGCTCACAGCGGCGGCGGTCATCTTCTGGTGCAGGGTGTGGGCGGTATCCTGGTCGTCAATGGTCAGCCGCTCCTGGCCCACGAGGTCCCCGGCGTCGGGCTTGACGGTCATGTAGTGCAGGCTGACCCCGGTCTCGCTCTCGCCGTGGATGAGGGCCCAATTCACCGGGCAACGGCCCCGGTACTTGGGAAGCAGCGAGCCGTGCAGGTTCAGGCAGCCGGCGGGCGGGATGGCCAGCACCTCGGCCCCCACCATGTGGCGGTAATAGAAGGAGAACATGATGTCCGGGGCCAGGGCCCGGATGCGCTCCACCCACAGGGGATGGTTGATGTTCTCCGGGGCGTGCACCTCGATGTTTAGGCTCGCGGCCAGCTCGGCCACCGACTCGAACCAGTGGTTCTCTTCCGGGTCGTCGGGGTGGGTGAAGACGGCAGCGATCTCGTACCCGTGCTTGACAAGCGCCCGGATGCCGGCGCAGCCGATATTGTGGTAGGCAAGGACAATGGCTTTCATGGGATTATACCAAAAAGAGGGTGAAGGGTTACGCCGAGTACGGGTAATGGCGGGTCAGGCGCCGTACTGGATGATCAGTCCGCCCGCCACGATGAACAGCAGGCCGAGCCCGGAGAAAAGAGGAACGTGTTCCTTGAAAACAACGGGGCCAGATACCAGGCTGACCACGGTCATGGCCGTTCTCCCTGGGCCTGTTGCCCCACCACCTTCTCGACAAAGTAGCGGGGCCGGTTCCTGACGTCCTGGTAGATGCGGCCGATGTACTCGCCCAAGAGCCCCATGGCGATAAACTGGGCCCCGATGAGCACGAACAGGGGGGAAAATAGGGTAAAGACCCCGTTCACCGCCCAGGCGGCGCCATAGACCAGGCGCATGACCATCAGGAACAGACCGAAGGCCATGCCGGCGGCAGCCACCAGGCAGCCGGCGAGCGACAGCAGCCGCAGCGGGAAGGTGGACATCGAGGTCAAGAGGTCGAACTGGAGGGAGACGAGCTTGAACAGGCTGTACTTCGAGTCGCCCTGCCGGCGGGCGGCGTGGCCCACCGGGATCTCGGAAGTCCTGCGGGCGAAGCCGTTGGCCAGGATGGGGATGAAGGTCGAGTGCTCCCGGCACTGGAGCATGGCGTCGATGATCGGCCTCCGGTAGGCGCGCAACATGCAGCCGTAGTCGTGCATCATCACCCCGGTCGAACGGCGCACCGCGCTGTTGATCATGGCGGAGGCCAGCCGCCGGAAGAGCGAGTCCTGCCGCTCTTGGCGCACCGTGCCCACCACGTCGAAGCCCTGGGCCATCTCCGCCATCAGCCGGGGAATCTCCTCGGGAGGATTCTGGAGATCGGCGTCCAGGGTGACGACCACCTCGCCCCGGCTCTGGGCCAGACCGGCCATGACCGCGGCGTGCTGGCCGTAGTTGCGGTTTAAGATCACCCCCACCAGCTCCGGCTCGCAGCCCGCCGCCGCCTCGATCAGGGCGGCGGAGCGGTCGCGGCTGCCGTCGTCGATCAGGATCAGCTCGAAATCGAGCTCAAGGCCCCGGCAGGCGGCGAGACAGCGGCCGATCAGCTCGCCCAAGCTCGCCTCCTCGTTATAGACCGGGATGACCACCGACAACCCCAGGCTCATGCCGTCAGCACCTCCTTGATCGCCGCCACCACCTCCGCCACCTCGGCGTCGGTCATGGCCGGGAACAGGGGCAGCGACAGGATGCGCTCCGAGTTCCACTCCGTGGCCGGCAGAGCGCCGGGGGTAAGCGCCAGGGTCTCGCGGTAGTATTTCTGGAGATGCACGGCCTTAAAGTGCAGGCCAGTGCCGATATTTCTGGCCTTGAGCCGGGCCATGAACTCGTCGCGGCTCAATCCCGCCCGCTCCACCTCCAGCCGGACGATGAATAGGTGCCAGGCGTGGCGCTGGGGCCAGGCGGGCAGGGCCAGCGGGGTAATTTCGTCGATTCCGGCCAGCAGCTCCCGGTAGAGCCCAGCCAGGGCGGCGCGGCGGGCGATAAAGCCCTCCAGCCGCGCCAGTTGGCCGAGCCCCAGAACGGCGGCGAAGTCGGTCAGGTTGTACTTGTATCCCGGCTCGATAACCTCGGCCTGGGGGGCGCGGCCCTGGGTGGACCGGTCATAGGCATCGACGCCTAAGCCGTGGAACTTAAGGCGCTTGATGCGCTCCATCAACCCCGAGTCGTCGCTGACCAGCATCCCGCCCTCGCCGCAGGTGAGGTTCTTGATCGGGTGAAAGGAGAAGATGCTGGTGCCGTCCGCCCCGATCTTCCGGCCCCGGTACTCGGTGCCGGCGGCATGGGCCGCGTCCTCGACCAGCGGGATGCCGTGGCTGGCCGCCAGGACGCGCAGGGGGTCGAGATCCAGGCTGGCGCCGGCGAAGTGCACCGGCACGATGAGTTTGGTGCGGGGGCCAAGGCAGGGGGCAACGGTCTCTGGCGTCACCATCAGGGTGTGGAGGTCGATGTCGGCGAAGACCGGGGTGGCGCCGGCCAGGGTAATCAGGTTGACGGTGGACACCCAGGTCATGGAGGGGGTCACCACCTCGTCGCCGGGCTTAATGTCCAAGGCCTTAAGCAGGATATGCATCCCGGCGGTGGCCGAGGCCAGGGCCACGGCGCCCCTGCCGCCGCAGTAGGCGGCGAAGGCGTCCTCGAAGGCGGCGGCCTTGAGCCCGGTGGTGATCCAGCCCGAGCGCAGCACCTCACCCACCTGGGCGATTTCGTCCTCGCTGATCGAGGGCCGGGAGAAGGGAAGAAATTGAGAGCGCATGGTTTGCTGTTCGGTGGCGGGGCATCTCGATGGAGTTGCCCGGGTGCCGAAATCCCCTCTATACCACCGCGACCCTAAAAGTAGAAGCAAGAAATGGCCAGGCGGCCCAGAAACGCCGGACGGCTGACTTTTCCCCTCTGGGGCGGCTTTTCCACTTGACATTTACCAGGAAATAACACATTGAGAGGGCTCGTTTCACGCTGCCAGCCATGGACAGCCGTCTCTTTCAAGCCGACTGCCACATGACCGACGACGATGGTAAAAACGCGAGGGGCAACTCATGCCACGCGGCCATTTTCGTGGGCTCATCCCACGCCCTGCGCCCTGGCGCAAATGGTGCCGCGTTCTTGCCTGAAGTTTACCCTCGGGGCGGGAGTTTGCGGCCCAAAGGCCACCCTTCCCGCCTTCTTAAGAGTTATCCGTCCAGCCCGCCCGGCGGCGCTGACCCCCGACGACTCCCCTGTCCCTGTAAGGTCGATGCGGTGCAACTACTGATTGTTTCCTGGCTTCTGCTGCTGACCGGCGGCATTCTGGCTCCCGCCCTGGGGCGACGGCCCCTGGCGGCCACCCTGGTGGGCAGCGGCTCGGCGGCCCTAGGCTCTCTGGCCGGGCTGGCGATAGCGGTTGGCGCCCTGGCCAACGGCCAGACGACAGGCCTGGCGCTCGCCACCACCATCCCCGGCCTCACCCTTTCCCTGCGCCTTGACCCCCTGGCCGCCTTTTTCCTGCTTCCCGTCCATCTGCTGGGACTGCTGGGCGCCATTTACGGCGGCGGCTACCTGCGGGGCCGAGAGGGACGACTTCCCGGCCTGCACTGGCTGTTCTACAACCTGCTGGTGGCCTCCATGTCGGTGGTAATCACGGCGGCCAACGCCCTGCTCTTCCTCTTCGCCTGGGAGGGCATGTCGCTCGCCTCCTTCTTCCTGGTCATCACCGAACACCAGGAGCCCGCGAACGCCAGGGCGGGATTGATCTATCTCCTGGCCACCCACCTGGGGGCGGCCCTGCTTTTGGGTGGCTTCCTGACCATCGGCGCCTTCGCCGGCGGGTTCGACTTCTCCGCCTTTGCCGCCTTAAGCCACCTCCCCGGCCCCACGGCCTCCCTGCTCTTTATCCTGCTGCTGCTTGGCTTCGGCAGCAAGGCCGGGCTCTTCCCCTTCCACGTCTGGCTGCCCGAGGCCCACCCCGCCGCCCCCAGCCACGTCTCGGCCCTGATGTCCGGGGCGATGGTCAAGACCGCCCTCTACGGGCTCGTCCGCTTCCTGCTCTTCCTGCCCAGCGCCCCGGGCTGGTGGGGCGGGACGCTGATGGCCCTGGGCCTGGCCGGGGCCCTGTTCGGTATTGCCATGTCCGCCTTCCAGAGCGACGTGAAACGCGGCCTCGCCTACTCCACGGTGGAAAACGTGGGGCTCATCCTCCTCGCCCTGGGGCTGTGGCTGTTCTGCCGGGGACGCTACCCGCAACTGGCGGCCCTGGCCCTGATCGGGGCCTTGACTCACATCCTAAACCACGCCCTGTTCAAGGGGCTGCTCTTCCTGGGGGCGGGCTCGCTCCTGCACGGGGCGGGCAGTCGCAACCTAAACCGCCTGGGCGGACTGATGCGGCGGATGCCGGCCACTGGCCTCTGCCTGGTGATCGGGGCCCTGGCGGTAACCGCCCTGCCGCCGGCCAACGGCCTGCTCGGCGAGTGGTTCATCTACCGGGGATTCCTGGAGGCCGGGGTACGGCTCAAGGGCCTGGCCGCCTTCTTCCCCCTGGTGATCGTGGGCCTGTTGGCCCTGGTGGGCGGACTGGCGCTGTTGGTCTTCAGCCGCCTGATCGGCATCGCCTTGGGCGGCGAGCCGCGCGGCTCTCGGGCAGATCTGGCCCACGAGTCCGGGGCCTTGATGCTCGTCCCCATGTTCGTCCTGGCCGGCCTCTGTCTGGCTGGCGGCTTGGCCCCCAGCCTGCTGCTCGGGCCGGTGCTGCGGGTGGCGAAGGCAATCGAGCCGCCGGCGGCGCCGCTCCTGGCCCAGGCCGGGCTGCTGCCGCTCTGGCTGGGAGGACTGGCCCAGGGACTGGCCCTGCTGCTGGTCTTAACCGCCCTGCTGGGCCGTTGGCGGAAGCCCCGGGCCGTGACGCCCGCCGTCCCCACCTGGGGCTGCGGCTACCTGTTCCCCACCCGCCGCATGGCCTACAGCGCCGAGGGCTTCAGCGAGCTGGCCGGGGTGAGTTTTTTCTGCGATTGTCTCCGGCCCCGAATCGAGGGCGGACGTTCGATGCGGCTCTTCCCAGGCCGGGAGGTATTTAGGCATCAGGCCCCCGATCTGGTGCTGGAGGCCGGGTTCCTGCCCCTCTTCGCCTGGGTGGCGGCCCGCTGCACCCGGTTAAGACGCCTGCAATCGGGGCTGGTGCATATCTACGTTTTTTACATCTTCAGCGTCATCGTGGCCCTGCTGGGCTGGGTGGCAATCAGGCTATAGCCATGCTCATCCGTCTCTTCTGGCACCTCGCGCTGCTGCTTGGCCTCTCGCCCCTGCTCCTGGGGGTGATCGCCAAGACCAAGGCCGGGTTCGCCGGGCGCAAGGGCCCGCCGCTCCTCCAGCCCTACTACGACCTGGCCCGGCTCTTCCGCAAGGACATGGTGATCAGCCGCACCACCACCTGGCTTTTCCGGGCCGGGCCGGTGGTGGGGATCACGGCGCCGCTGGTGGCCTGCCTGTTCGTGCCCTTCGGGGCCATCGGCGCCCCGCTGGGCTTTGACGGTGACTTGATCTTCGTGATCTACCTCCTGGGGCTCTCCCGTTTCTGCACCGCAGTCGCGGCCTTGGACACCGGCTCCGCCTTCGAGGGCATGGGCGCCGCCCGCGAGGTGACCTTCGCCTGCCTGGTCGAGCCGACCGTCTTCTTCGTGCTCATCGTCCTGGTGCGGCTGACCGGCTCCTTCTCCCTGGGCGGCCTCTTCGGCCCCGCCCTGGCGACGGGCTGGCACACGGCGGCCCCCTCCCTGATGCTCGCCATCTTCTGCATGCTGGTGGTGACCCTGGTGGAAAATTGCCGCATACCCTTTGACGACCCCACCACTCACCTGGAGCTGACCATGATCCACGAGGTGATGGTGCTCGACCACAGCGGCCCCGACTTCGGGATGATCCTCTACGGCGCCGCCATGAAGCTTCTGTTGCTGGGGGCCATGACCGTAGGCCTGGCCCTGCCGGTGTCGCTGGGCTCGGCCCCGCTCGACGCCGCCGTCTTCGCCCTGGCCATGCTGATCCTGGCGGTGCTGATCGGGGTGGTGGAGTCGGTCATCGCCAGACTGCCACTCTTGAAGGTGCCCCAACTCCTGATCGGCACCTCGCTGCTCTCCTTCTTCGCCCTGATCCTGCTCTTGAGGTAAGCGATGGGAAACCTGGCCAACCTCCTACTGCTCCTGGTCATCCTGCTCAACTTCTTCATCCTGGGCAGCAGCCGGCTCGGGGCCTGCATCCAGACTGCGGCCCTGCAAGGGGCTCTGCTGGCCTGCGTGCCGCTGCTCATGAACCCCATCTCCGGGCATACCCTGTTCCTGGCCGGCTCGGCCCTGGCCCTGAAGGGGGTGGTGATGCCCTGGCTGCTGTTTAGGGCCATCCGCCAGGTGCGCATCCGCCGGGAGATTGACCCGATGATCGGCTACGTGCCCACCCTGATCCTGGGCACGGTGGCCACCGCCGGGGCCTTCATCTTCAGCGATCATCTGCCCCTGGTGGCCGCCCATCGCGGCTCACTGGTCATCCCCTGCGGGCTGGCCACCCTGGGGGCCGGTTTCCTGATGATGATCACCCGCCGCAAGGCCCTGACCCAGGCCCTGGGGTATCTGATCTTCGAGAACGGCATCTTCATCTTCGGCCTGCTCCTGACCGAGGCCATGCCCCTGATGGTGGAGGCGGGGGTGCTGCTCGACCTGCTGGTGGCGGTCTTCGTCATGGGCATCGTGGTCAACCAGATCAACCGGGAATTCTCCTCCTTGAACGTCGAGAACCTATCCTTGCTGAGAGAGTGAGATGAAGACCCTGCTTGTCCTTGTCCCGGCGGCCTTCGCCCTGACCGCCTACCTCCTGCCCTCCGACCGGCTGCGGGCCTGGCTCCTGCCGGTGGGCGGCGTGGCCCATCTGCTGCTGGCACTGGCGGCGGTCATCGCCCCGGAGCCCCTGCCGGTCGGCGCCTGGCTGGGCCTTGATCCCCTGGGCCGCCTGGTGCTGCTCCTGGTCTCCCTGCTCTTCGCCTGCTGCTCGGTGTACGGCCTTGGCTACCTGCGCTTCCGCCAGCAGTGGGGCACCCGGGCCTTCGTCTCCTGCCTCTTCCTCTTCCTTTCTGCCATGAGCCTGTCGGTGATGGCCCGCCATCTCGGCATCCTCTGGGTGGCGGTGGAGGCCACCACCCTGGCCTCGGCGCCGCTCATCTACTTCAACCGTAACCGACTGTCGATTGAGGCGACCTGGAAATACCTGCTCCTCTGCTCGGTGGGCATCGCCCTAGCCATGCTGGGCATCCTGTTCGTGGCCTACTCCGTGCTGCCCGCCCCCCACATCAGCCTCCAGCTCGACGCCCTGCTGGCCGGGGCGGGGCACCTGTCGCGGCCCTGGCTGCGGGCCGGCTTCGTCTTTCTGCTGGTGGGCTTCGGCACCAAGGCCGGCTTCGCGCCCCTACACACCTGGAAGCCCGACGCCTACGGCGAGGCCCCGGGAATGGTGGGCGCCCTCTTGGCCGGGGGACTGACCAGCATCGCCTTCCTGGCCCTGCTGCGCACCATGCAGATCATGATCGCCGCCGGCGAGGCGGAGGTCGCCCATCAGGCCCTGGTGGTGATGGGGGTGCTGTCGCTGTTTTTCGCCGCTGTGTTCGTCATCAAGCAACCGGATTTCAAGCGGCTCTTGGCCTACTCCAGCGTCGAGCACATGGGCATCCTGGCCATCGGCTTCGGGGTTGGCGGGCTGGCCGTCTTCGGCGCCCTGCTACACATGATCAACAACGCCCTGGTCAAGGGGGTGCTCTTCCTGACCGCCGGCAACATCCACCGCCGTTTCGACAGCAAGCGCCGGGAGGAGGTGGCGGGCGCCATCGCCGTGCTGCCGGTCTCCGCCTCCCTGTTCGTGGCCGGCTTCCTGGCGGTCACCGGCTCGCCGCCCTTCGGTCTCTTCGTCAGCGAGCTGACCATCCTGCAAGGGGTTTTTTCGGCGGGCCGCTTCCCCCTGGGCGGCTACATGTTGCTGATGCTGGCGGTGATCTTCATCGGCATGGGGAGCACGGTGCTGGCCGTGACCTTGGGCCAGCCCAGCCCCAGGGCCAACCAGGTTAACTGGAACGAAAATTTTCTCACCCTGGCCCCGCCGGCGGTGCTGCTGCTCCTGGTCTTGATCCTGGGGCTCTACCTGCCGGAGCCGGTGCGGGCAATGATCAAGGCGGCGGCAGGCACCCTGGAGGCGGGCCAATGAGATCCAAGCAGTCGGTGCGGATCGCCAACGGCGCCAAGACGCCAGTGGCCCAGATCCCCAGGCTTGACTACGACACCTTCGCCGACGCGGTGCTGGCCGAATTCGACAGCGGCAGCCGGGTGGCAGCCTATTTCGCGGCCCAGGCTGCGGAGGGCGGCCTGGAGTTGTACGCCGTCATGGCCCGGGAGCGGAACGCCAACTTCGCCCTCTTCCGCACCCCGCTCGGCGAGCGCTTCCAGTCCCTGACCCCCAATTGCCCCCAGCTCCACCTCTTCGAGCGAGAGATCGCCGAGCAGTTCGGGGTGACTCCCGAGGGCCACCCCTGGCTCAAGCCGGTGCGCTTCCACGCCTCCTGGAGGACGGGGCATGACGCCTGGGGCCGCGAACCCGGAACCCACCCTAGGCCGGGCGACATGGAGTTCTACCAGGTGGAGGGGGACGGCATCCACGAGGTGGCGGTGGGCCCGGTGCACGCCGGGGTCATCGAGCCGGGACATTTCCGCTTCCAGTGCCACGGGGAGCAGGTGCTGCATCTGGAGATCTCCCTGGGCTACCAGCACCGGGGCCTGGAACGCCTGCTCGCCGGCGGCCCGCACCCCGCGTCAAACCGACAGATGGAGACCATCGCCGGCGACACCACCGTGGCCCACATGACCGCCTACAGCAAGGTGCTCGAAGGCCTCGCCGGCCAGCCCGCCCCGCCCCGGGCCCAAGCCATCCGCGCCCTGGGGCTGGAACTGGAACGGCTGGCCAACCACGTGGGCGACATCGGCGCCCTGTCCGGGGACGTGGGCTTCCTGCCCACCGCCGCCTTCTGCGGCCGCCTCCGGGGCGACTACCTAAACCTGACCGCCCTCCTCTGCGGCAGCCGCTTTGGCCGGGGTCTGGTGCGGCCGGGTGGGGTGGGCTTCGATCTCGACGGCGGACTCGACGGGCAGTTGCTCGCCACCCTGGACGGGGTTCAGCGCAATACCCTGGGGGCCTGCCGGCTCTTCTTCGCCACCCCCTCGGTGCTGGGCCGGCTAGAGGGGGTGGGCCGGGTATCGCGCTCCACCGCCGAGGATCTGGGCCTGGTGGGCCTGGCGGCTCGGGCCTGCGGGGTGCCCAGGGACGGAAGGTTCTTTTTCCCCACCGGGGTTTACAAGGAGTCGTTTGACGAGATGATCACCGACGAGCTGGGGGATGTCTTTGCCCGGGCCCGGGTCCGGCACCGGGAGATCGAGGTCTCCCTGAACCTGATACAGCGGCTCTTAAACGTCCTGCCGACGGGGGAGACCGCAAGCAAAATCGGCCCCTTAAGCCCCGACTCCCTGGCCCTGTCGCTGGTGGAGGGCTGGCGAGGCGAGGTGGCCCATGTGGCCATCACCGGCGGGGATGGCCATTTTAGGCGCTACAAGATCGTCGATCCCTCCTTCCACAACTGGAGCGGTCTGGCCATGGCCCTGCGCGGCACCCAGATCTCGGATTTTCCCTTGTGCAACAAAAGCTTCAACCTGTCGTACTGCGGTTTTGACCTGTGAACGGGAGGCGTGAGAGAGATGGAGGTTAAGCTATGCTGCGCGTGATCGCCGAGCGCCTCCGGCAGGGATACCGTACCGGCCAATTCCCCCGGGTGGAGCCCAAACTTCCCGCCCGCTTCCGGGGCCTGCCAGAGTTGACGCCCGAGTGCCCGCCGGGCTGCGCCGAGTGCGCAAATCGTTGCCCTTTCGGGGCCTGCGAGCTGCGGGAGGGCGCCCCGGCCCTCGATTTGGGCCGCTGTCTATTCTGCGCCGATTGCCCGGCCTGCCCCCAGGGATTAATCCACTTCACCCCCGACTACCGCCTGGCGGCAAGGAAGCGGGAGCTGCTCTGGCGTCAGCCGGGCAAGGAGCTGGACCTGGCCTGGCCCCTGGCCCCGGAGCTGCGGCGGCTCTTTGGCCGCTCGCTCAAACTGCGTCAGGTGTCGGCGGGCGGCTGCAACGCCTGCGAGGCGGACTGCAACGTCCTCGGCACCCTGGTCTTCGACCTGGGCCGCTTCGGCATCCAGTTCGTGGCCTCGCCGCGCCACGCCGACGGCCTCCTGGTCACCGGGCCGGTATCCGCCAACATGCGCCAGGCCCTGCTCGCCACCTACGAGGCCACCCCCGCCCCCAAGCTGGTGATCGCGGTGGGGGCCTGCGCCATCGGCGGCGGGCCGTTTAGGGGCAGCCCCGAGGTGACGAGCGGCCTGGACTCCCTGCTGCCGGTGGACCTCTTCCTCCCCGGCTGCCCGCCGCATCCCTACACCATCTTGGACGGCCTGCTGCGCCTGCTGGGGAGGCGAAAAACCGGTTGATGGCTATCCTCTACCCCGCCGCCATCCTGATCATGTTGATCTCGGGGCTGCCGGCCTGGCTGGCGGGGAATGGCCTTGCCGTCCGCCGGGCCGAGGCCCTAAGCGCCCTGCTCCTGGCGGGTGGAAGTCTGCTGGGGCTGACGGCGGTCTTGGGGTCGCTGGCCAGCCAGACCTCGCCGCAGACAGCCTGGGTCTGGTCACTGCTGCCAGGGGCGCGGCTGGCCCTCCGGCTCGACGGCCTGGCGGCGGTCTTCCTGCTGCCGATCTTTCTGATCAGCGGCCTGGGCGCCATCTACGGCCTGGGATACCTGCCCCAGGCCAAGATGGGGGCCGTTTCCGGGCGAGTCAGGCTCCTGTACGGGATCTCGTCGGCCAGTATCGCCACCCTGCCCGGCTGCCAGAACGCCATCCTCTTCCTCCTGGCCTGGGAGTTGATGGCCCTGGCCAGTTTCCTGCTCGTCTTAACCGAACAAGAAAAGGAGGAGTCCCGGCGGGCGGCCTTCGTCTATCTGGCCTACACCCACACCGCCACCCTGGTTCTGTACGCCTTCTTCGTCCTCCTGGCCCGACAGACCGGCTCCTTCGACTTCCCGTCCGCCGCCAGCCTCAATGCCGCCTCTCCCGCCGCCCGCGCCCTCTTCCTGCTCGCCCTCTTCGGCTTCGGGGTCAAGGCCGGGATCATGCCCCTGCACAGTTGGCTGCCCGAGGCCCACGCCGCCGCCCCCAGCCACGTCTCGGCCCTGATGTCCGGGGTGATGATCAAGATGGGCATCTACGGCCTAGTCCGCGTCAGCTCGTTTTTCTTCAATATCCCGCCCTGGTGGGGGGCGATTCTGCTGACCCTCGGGGTGCTGTCGGCGGTGATGGGGGTGGCCTTCGCCATCGCCCAGCACGACATCAAACGCCTCCTGGCCTACCACTCGGTGGAGAATATCGGCATCATCCTGATCGGCCTGGGGCTCTCGCTCCTGGGCCGCAGCTTCGGGCGGCCGGCCCTTACAGCCCTGGGCTTGGCCGGGGCCCTGCTGCACGTCATCAATCATGGCCTGTTCAAGTCGCTGCTGTTCCTGGGGGCGGGGGCGGTAATCAAGGCCACCGGCACCCGGCGGCTTGATGCCTGCGCCTGCGGCGGCTTGCTCAAGCTGATGCCGGTGACCGGCCTCTGTTTTCTGGGCGGGGCAGTGGCCATCTGCGGCCTGCCGCCCGCCAACGGCTTCGTCAGCGAGTGGCTGATCTATCTGGGCCTGCTGCGCAGCGTAAGCGGCCAGAGCGGATTTTCCCCCTTGGGTCTAGCGGTGCTCGCCGCCCCCTTCCTGTCCCTGACCGGGGCCCTGGCGGTGGCTTGTTTCGTCAAGGTGTGCGGGGTGGTCTTCCTGGGCGAGGCCCGGAGCAAGCGGGAGCCGTCGATCGCCGAGGCCCCGCTCTCGATGCGAACCCCGATGCTCATCCTCCTGGCCGCCTGCCTGCTGATCGGCGTCCTGCCAGGGATGGTGCTGCCGCTCCTGGCCAGGGCGCTAGGGCAACTAGGTGCCTTGCCGTCCGGGTCGGACACCTTAAACGCCCTGGCCCCCGCCGGCGGAATCACCCTCTCGGCCTTACTCCTGGCCGGGACGGGGGGGATGATCCTCTGGCTGCGGCGCCAGCTTTCGGCGCGGGCCGCAGCCTCCGGCACCTGGGGCTGCGGCTACCTCAACCCCTCACCCCGGATGCAGTACAGCGCCGCCTCCTTCGCCGAGCTGCTGACCGGCCTTTTTTCCTGGGGGCTACGGACGGAGATAAAAGGCGAACCGCCCTTCGGCTTCTTCCCGGCCCCGGCCCGCTTCGCCGACCACACCCCGGAGGTGGTGCTCGACCTTATCCTCTACCCGCTCTGCCGAGGGGCCAGCCGCCTGGCCTTCCGGGCCCGCACCGTCCTTCAGCACGGGGTGCTGGGGGTCTATCTGCTCTACGTCGCCCTGACCCTGGGCTTGCTGCTCGCCCTCGCTCTGTGACCCGGACAGGCCGGTCACTCACTTGGGGTCAGGTCTTGCAATAAGACAAAACTTACCCAACTCACCCCGCAGATGCCCGGCAAGTTAAGCGCGGCAATCTGGTCGTTCCGGCGCGCCGCCTTTCCTTTAAAAAAATTCCGGCCGGCTCAACCCGTATTTCTGAATTTTGTACCCCATCTGGCGGGCGGTCAAGCCCAGGTCGCGGGCCGCCCGGGCCTGTACCCAGCCGTGTCGTTTCAGGGCCGCCTCGATCTCGGCCCTTTCGATCTCATCCAACGACAGCCGCCGCTGGCCGGGAGGGATCGGGGCGGAAGGAGAGACAGGGGCGGGGCCGGGAAGGGCAGCCTCCGGCTCGGCCACCACAAAGGCGGGCAGATCGGTGATCAATACCCGGTCACGGTCGGCCATGATCACCAGCCGTTCCACCAGATTCTGCATCTCGCGGACATTGCCCGGCCAATGATATTGGGTGAGGAAGTCCAACACCTCGCGCGAAAGACGGACCTGCTTCTGGTTCTGACGGTTACTGGCGGCCAGGAAGTGATCAATCAGGAGCGGGATATCCTCCTTGCGCTCCCGCAGCGGCGGCAGGACGATGGGCACCACGTTTAGGCGATAGAAAAGGTCGGCCCGGAAACGGCCCAGGCCCACCTGCGCGGGCAGGCTGCGGTTGGTGGCCGCGATCACCCGCACATCGACGCTGATGGTCTGAGTGCCGCCCAGCCGTTCAAACTGCTGCTCTTGCAGGACGCGTAGCAACTTGGCCTGCAACTCTAGCGGCAGCTCGCCGATCTCGTCCAGGAACAGGGTGCCGCCGTCGGCCAGTTCGAAGCGTCCCTTCTTGCGAGCCAGGGCCCCGGTAAAGGCCCCCTTATCGTGCCCCAGGAGCTCGCTCTCCAGGAGATTTTCAGGCAGGGCGGCGCAGTTGACCTTGAGGAAGGGGGCGTCCCGCCGGCGGCTGGCCTGATGCACGGCCCGGGCCACCAGCTCCTTGCCGGTCCCCGACTCGCCTAGCAGGAGGACAGTGGCGCTTGAGGGCGCCACCTTGTCGATGACCGAAAAGACCTCGATCATCACCTTGCTCTGTCCCAGGATGTTGTGACGGATGAATACCGGCGACAGTTGGGCCTTGAGCGAGCGGTTCTCCTCCCGCAGGTTGGCCTCGTTCTTCTTGATTTCGTGGTTTAAGACCAGGAACTGCGCGATGAGGGTGGCGACCACGGTCAGAAAACGGATGTCCTCCTCGAAGGGAATCTCCAGGCCGAAAAGGCGGTCCACGGTCAGCACCCCCACCGGCTCGCCCTTGACCAAGACCGGAACGCCTAGGAAGGAAAGTGACTCCTTGTCGATGCTGCGGGAGCGGGTCTTATTCAAAAACAGCGGTTCTTGCTGGATGTCGGGCACCACGAAGGGGGTGCCGCTGGCGAAGATGGCCCCGGTGATCCCCTCGCCCAAGCGATAAACCCCCCGCCGCCGTTCATCCTTGCTCAAGCCATAAGAGGCCTTGATCGTGAGGTGGAGTCCGCCCTCGTCGAGCAGGATCAAGGTGGCGCGCTCCATGCGCAAGATGTCGTGCAGCACCTTGAGGATGGCAGTCAGGGTGCTGTCCAGATCGTGGGCCGAGCCGATCAACTGGGCGATCTCGTAGAGGGCGGTCAACTCGATGACCTCCGGGCAGTCGCTGCCAGATGGGCGAGGGATAGAGATGGAGGAGGTCATGGCGGGTTCCATTTCAGGCCAAGGGTCACCCTCTTGGCCAGGGCGGAGGGGAACTGTCCGGGTTGAGAGCCGGGGCGCTGCTCCTGGCGTTAACAATAAGCAACAAACGAACCATCTTTTAGTTTAAAATAAAAATCTTTAAAATCAATATACTGTTGCTTGCTGCCAGATTAATCAGTTGTCGCATTAACACCTAATTGCAAAATTATCATACTGACCGCACCAATAATTAAACAAAATTGTATCACAAGCACCATTTTGTCGTGATCATACCTTTTTGTCGTAGGCCCCGGCCGCTATCCTTGCTTGCCAAACGCGAGCTCACAGCCGAGATAACCATTCTGAATCAAAAAGAAAAAAAATATCTTCTTGACCTTGGCATGGCCCTTGCCCTTCCCCCAGTCAAACGATGATGGTCTCGCCCAAAGGAGACCGATGGCCAAGCGAACAAACTAAACGGGCGGCGGCCCCTGGCCAGTGCCCGTCAGACTGTCTCGGCAAATCAACCAAACATGGAGGTCAGCTAATGAGAAAAATGAGAAAGGTAGCAATTTACGGCAAGGGCGGCATCGGCAAGTCCACCACCACCCAAAACACGGTGGCGGGACTGGTGGAGATGGGACGCAAGGTCATGGTGGTGGGGTGCGACCCCAAGGCGGATTCCACCCGCCTGCTCCTGGGCGGTCTGGCCCAGAAGTCAGTCCTCGACACCCTGCGCGAGGAGGGTGAGGACGTGGAACTGGAGAATATCCGCAAGGCCGGCTATGGCGGCACCTGGTGCGTGGAGTCGGGAGGCCCGGAGCCCGGGGTCGGCTGCGCCGGCCGCGGCATCATCACCTCGATCAACATGCTGGAGTCACTGGGGGCCTACGAGGAGAGCGAGGGTCTCGACTACGCCTTCTACGATGTCTTGGGGGACGTGGTCTGCGGCGGTTTCGCCATGCCGATCCGCGACGGCAAGGCCGAAGAAATCTACATCGTCTGCTCGGGGGAGATGATGGCCATGTACGCCGCCAACAACATCTCGAAAGGGATCATGAAGTTCGCCCAATCCGGCGCCGTGCGCCTGGGCGGCCTGATCTGCAACTCCCGGAACGTGGACAACGAGAAGGAGATGATCCAGGAGTTCGCCAAGAAGCTCGGCACCCAGATGATCTACTTCGTGCCTCGGGACAACGACGTCCAGCGGGCCGAAATCAATCGCAAGACGGTCATCGAGTGGAAGCCGGAGGCCAAGCAGGCCGACGAGTACCGAGGCCTGGCCAAGGCCATCGACGGCAACCAGTTCTTCGTGATTCCCAAGCCCCTGGCCATCGAGGAACTGGAGAAGCTGCTCATGGACTACGGCTTGATGAGCTGATTAAACTCCCCGCCCCCAGCCGGGGAAGGACAAGCCTTTTACTAAACTTCCTGTGGAGAATACACCATGTTGACCATGATCAGAGCCATTGTCAGACCCGAAAAAGCGGACAAGGTGCTTGCCGCCCTGATGGACGCGGGTTTTCCCTCAGTCACCAAGTACTCGGTCGCTGGCCGCGGCAAGCAGCGCGGCATCAAGATCGGCGATATCACCTACGACGAAATCCCCAAGGTCATGCTGATGAGCGTGATCAACCCGGCAGACAAGGACTTCGTCATCGAGACCATCACCAAGACCGCCAAGTCGGGGGCCAAGGGGGCCTTCGGCGACGGCAAGATCTTCGTCTCCGACGTCCTGGAGGCCTACACCATCAGCTCCGGGGCCAAGGAGACCCTCTTCGCCTCCGAGGGGGTGGCCCCATGAAAGAGGTGCTCGCCGTGGTGCGAATCAACATGATGAACCAGACCAAGGAGGCCTTGACCCAGGCCGGCGCCGATGCCTTCTTCGCCCATGAGGCCCAGGGCCGGGGCAAGGGCTTTGTCAACCCCAAGGTGCTGGAGGGGACGAAAAACGGCTACGAGGAGGCGGCCTCGCTCCTGGGGGCCAAAGGCCAGCTCTACCCCAAACGGATGGTGACCGTGGTGGTCAAGGATGAGCTGGTGGACAACGTGGTCCAGGCGCTCATCGCCACCAATCAGACCGGCAAGCCCGGCGACGGCAAGATCTTTGTTCTGCCCATGACCGACGCAGTTCGGGTGCGGACCGGCGAGACGGGCACCAAGTCCATCATCTGAAGGAGAACGAACATGAGCTCAACCAACAATACCGACCAGCCGGCCTGGGAGCCGGCCAAGGTCAAAGCGGAGATCTTGAAACGCTACCCCGCCAAGGTGGCCAGGAAACGCGCCAAACAGATCCTGATCAACGAGGCCTTGGGCAACGAGACGCCGGAGATTTCGGCTAACATCCGCACCACCCCGGGGATCATCACCATGCGGGGCTGCACTTACGCCGGCTGCAAGGGCGTCATCATGGGGCCGACCCGCGACATCGTCAACCTGGTGCATGGCCCCATCGGCTGCTCCTTTTACGCCTGGCTCACCCGGCGCAACCAGACCGATGCCGGCCCCGACGGCGCCAACTTCATGACCTACGCCTTCTCCACCGACATGCAGGACTCGGACATCATCTTCGGCGGTGAGAAGAAACTGACAACGGCGATTCAGGAGGCCTACGACCTCTTTCACCCCAAGTCCATCGCCATCTTCGCCACCTGCCCAGTGGGGCTGATCGGCGACGACATCCACACCGTGGCCAAGAGGATGAAGGAGAAATTTGGCGACTGCAACGTCTACGCCTTTAGCTGCGAGGGATACAAGGGGGTCTCCCAATCGGCGGGGCATCATATCGCCAACAACCAGGTCTTCAGGCACATCGTGGGCGAAAACGACGAGGTCAAGCCCGGCAGGTACAAGATCAACCTCCTGGGTGAATACAACATCGGGGGTGACGGCTTCGAGATCGACCGCATCTTCAAAAAGTGCGGGATCACCAACATTGCCACCTTCTCCGGCAACTCCACCTACGACCAGTTCGCCTCGGCCCACACCGCCGACTTAAACGCGGTCATGTGCCACCGCTCCATCAACTACGTGGCCGACATGCTGGAAACCAAATACGGCATCCCCTGGATCAAGGTCAACTTCATCGGCGCCGACGCCACCGCCAAGTCGCTGAGGAAGATCGCCCAGTACTTCGGCGATCAGGCGCTGACCGACACGGTGGAGAGGGTGATAGCCGAGGAGATGCCGGCGGTACTTGCGGCCCGGAGCGATGTCCGCGCCCGGACCGAGGGCAAGACCGCCATGCTGTTCGTGGGTGGCTCCCGAGCCCATCACTATCAGGAACTCTTCACCGAGCTGGGGATGAAGACCATCTCCGCCGGCTACGAGTTCGCCCACCGCGACGACTACGAGGGCCGGCAGGTCATCCCCACCCTGGAGGTGGACGCCGACAGCCGGAACATCGAGGAGATCCGCGTCGAGGCCGACCCGACCCGTTACCAACCGCGCAAGACCCCGGAGGAGCTCAAGGCCCTGACCGAGGCGGGCTACAAGTTCAAGCACTACGAAGGCCTGATCCCGGACATGGAGCAGGGGAGCATCGTCATCGACGACTTGAACCAGTACGAGGCCGAGAGGCTGGTAGAGCTGCTGAAGCCCGACCTCTTCTGCGCCGGGATCAAGGAGAAGTTCTCCATCCAGAAGCTCGGGGTGCCCATGAAGCAGCTGCACTCCTACGACTCGGGCGGCCCCTACGCCGGTTTTTTGGGCGCGATCAACTTCTACCACGAGATCGACCGCCTGGTGAACAGCCGGGTCTGGAGCTACATGAAGGCCCCCTGGCAGCAACACCCCGAGCTCTCGGCCTCCTACGTCTGGGAATAACGGCATGAGACTGTAGGGGATCAGGCTGGAGGTCGGGTGCCGCCTCGGTCGTTGGGTTACACCCGCAAGGGGGGCTAAAAAAGTGGCGCCAAACCGACGCCTAACCCAACAGCATCTACCACCTACAGACCAACCCACCTAAACACCTAAACCAAGAGGCAACGACCATGCTTTTACGACATACCCCCAAAGAGATCACCGAGCGCAGCGCCTTGACCATCAACCCGGCCAAGACCTGCCAGCCCATCGGCGCCATGTACGCGGCCCTGGGCATCCACGGCTGCCTGCCGCACAGCCATGGCTCCCAGGGTTGCTGCGCCTACCACCGCAGCACCCTGACCCGGCACTACAAGGAGCCGATCTCGGCCTCCACCAGCTCCTTCACCGAGGGGGCCTCGGTGTTTGGCGGCCAGGCCAACATGCTGCAGGCCATCGACAACATCTTCGCGGTCTACGACCCGGAGGTGATCGCCATCCACACCACCTGCCTATCGGAGACCATCGGCGACGACCTGAAACAGATCAAAAAAAAGGCCGAGGCCGAGGGCAAGATCCCCAAGGGCAAGGAGATTATCTCCGCCTCCACCCCCAGCTATGTGGGCTCGCATGTGACCGGCTTCTCCAGTATGGTCACCTCCATGGCCAAGCTAGCCGAACCCACGGGCAAAAAAAACGGCAAACTAAACATCATCCCAGGTTGGGTGGAACCGGCCGACATGGAGGAGATCAAGCGGCTCCTGAACCTGCTGGGGGTCAGGAGCATCCTCTTCCCGGACACCTCGGGCGTCTTAAATGGCCCTCTCTCCGGGGAGTTCAAGATGTTTCCCGAGGGTGGGGTAACGGTTAAGGAGCTAAAGTCCACCGGCGACTCCATCGGCACCCTGGCCCTGGGCGAGTGGTGCTCGGCCGAGGCGGCCCGCTGGCTGGACGCCAAGCACAAGGTGCCGTGCCGAGTCCTCGATCTTCCCTATGGACTCAAAGCCACCGACCGCTTCATCGACGTTCTGCGCACCCTGGCCGGGGTCAGCGTCCCGGAGGAGATCGCCCTGGAGCGCGGCCAGTTGGTGGACATGATCTCCGACATGCACCAGTACCTCTACCACCAGAAGGTAGCCCTGGTGGGCGACCCGGATCAGATGATCGCCATGACCGAGTTCTTGGTCTCGCTCGACATGTGGCCGATGCACATCGTCACCGGCACCCCGGGCAAGCGCTTCGAGGAGCGGATCGAGGCGATCACCAAGGATCTACCCTACCAGGTGAACGTCCGGGCCAAGGGCGACATGTACCTCCTGCACCAGTGGATCAAGAACGACCCGGTCGACCTCTTAATCGGCAACACCTACTGCAAGTACATCGCCCGCGACGAGGACCTGCCCCTGGTGCGTTTCGGCTTCCCCATCCTCGACCGTCAGGGCCACCAGTATTTTCCCACCGTGGGTTACAAGGGCGGCTTGCGGCTCCTGGAGAAAATCCTCTCGGCGCTCCTCGACCGCAAGGACCGAGACGCGCCGGAACAGAGCTTCGAACTGGTGCTCTAAGACGAAGGCAGGATGAAGAAAAAAAACCAGCCCCGGCCCAGGTGAACGACCATGCCTCCCTCCACCCCGACCCTCTTCCCTAACCGCCACCCGCTACGCCTCATCCTGCCGGTGGCGCCCCAGGCCCTGGCCCGTGGCCGCTTCGCCCCGCTGGAGAAGGCCCCTACGGCCCTATCGCCGGCCGCGGCCCTGGCCTGGCTAGACGAACATCAAGGCCAGGGACTGGCGGTGGCGGGGGTGGAGCTCGCGGGGCCTGGCGACCCCCTGGCCACCCCCGGCCCCACCCTGGAGACCCTGAACCTGGTGCGCCAAAGATACCCGGGACTGGCGCTTACGGTCACCACCCTGGGGATCCATGGCCACCGCGAGGTCAAGGCCCTGGCCGAGCACGGGGTCTCCCAGCTCACCCTCATGGTGGAGGCGGTGAATGTCGAGGTGGCCAAGGAGGTCTATGCCTGGATCAGGCCGGGGAAGTGCACCGTCCCCCTGGCCCAGGCCGCCGGGATCCTTTTACAGGAGCAGGCGACCTGCCTCGCCGCCTGCCTCCAGGCCGGGATCGCGGTCACCATTCGGACCGTGGTGCAGCCAGGGATCAACGACCGCCATGTCGAGGCCATCGCCGATCAGATGGCGGCCCTGGGCGCCACGGCCATGATCATCCTCCCTGGCCCGCCGAGGAGCGACGGGGAGCGGATCATCCCGGCCCCCTCTCTGGAGCGGATGCGCGACCTGCGGGCCGCCGCCGGCCGTCATCTCCCCATCCTGGAGGCCCCGGCGGCGGCCCTCGATCCCGCCATCCCGCCCGCCGCCAGCGCCTCCCTCCGGCCCCGCCCCAGCCGATCCCGGCCCAACGTGGCGGTAGTCAGCGGCGACGGCCTGGCCGTGGACCTCCACCTGGGCCAGGCCAGCCGGGTTCTGATCTACGGGCCGCGGGAAGACGGGCTGGTGGCCCTGCTTGCCAGCCGTTCCCTGCCCACGGCCGGGGGCGGCGCCGGTCGCTGGCAGGCCCTGGCGGGGCTACTGCCGGACTGCTTCGCCCTCCTCGCCGCCAGCGCCGGCGACACCCCCCGGGCCGCGCTTCAGGGCCACGGCATCACCGTGCTGACCACCGAGGGCGAGGTCGAGGGGGCGGTGGATCACCTCTACGCCGCAGGTAAGCCGAGGAGACGGGAATAAGATTGATGGCATCGCAAAAGACCGAGCTACTGCGGCGCGGGGCAATAACCAACCAACGACAATCTCAAGTGAAAAGGAGAGGATAGATGGCAACCCCCAAACGACAGATCCTCGTCTGCCAGAGCTTTCGGGTGGCAGGGGACAAAAAAGGCATCTGCCACAAACAGACCGAGGGTTTCATGCAGTATCTGGAGGAGGAGATCCTGGACCGGGGTCTGAACTGCCTGGTCACCGCCACCACCTGTCTCAAGCAGTGCGAGTCGGGGCCGATCCTGGTCATCCAACCCGAAAACTGGTGGTTCAAGGCCGTGGACAGCCACGAAGCCATCGACGCCATCCTGGATGGCCTGGAGGAAGGCTCGCCGGCGGCAGACTTCCTGATCTCGTAAGGCAAAGGCCCATGGTCATCATCCGGGCGGCGAGGCCTGCCGACCTCGCGGTGCTTACCGGCCTCCTTAAGACCCTCTTCGGCATCGAGGCTGATTTCTCCTTCAACGAGGCCCTCCAGCAACAGGGGCTGAGACTGATGCTGGCCGATAAGCGGAGCCGCCTCCTGGTGGCCGAGGCGGAGGGCGTCGTCGTCGGCATGTGTTCCGGCCAACTGACCATCTCCACAGCGGAGGGAGGCCCGGCCCTGCTGGTGGAAGACGTGGTGGTCGGCGAGAGGTGGCGGGGGCAGGGCATAGGCCGACGGCTGATGGCGGCCCTCGCCTCCTGGGCCAGGCGGCATCAGGTCTCACGCCTGCAACTACTGGCCGACCGCCAAAACGTTATGGCCTTGGACTTTTACCGACATCTGGGCTGGCAAGGCACGGAACTCATCTGCCTGCGCCGCCACCTGGACGAAGACGAAGGTTCCCCCACCACCTAAGCCGTCGCCCCTCGTCAGCCCTCCCTTCCCGCCGCCTGGCTGCAAAAATGTCGGCCTTCCCACCTTTTTGTAGGCTTTGCCACCACCACCCCTTGGCTACCGGCGAAGAGCTGCCCGTTTAGCTCGTAACAGTTTGTAATTAAATGATAAATCCAATTGGCACGCCCGTTGCTATAACCCCAGACGACAACTGCTCGGCTGGGCGAAGACTAGGCGCCAAGGAACAGCGCTCGAGCGCCCCACCCTTCCCGGCAACGGCAAGGGGGCCGCAATGGCGCTGGCCGACTGTCCCGAGCGCAAACGGCTCCCAAGCCCAAATTCACGGAGGAGTATCATGCCGCAGGCCGCCCTACTTGAGGAACGACACGAGCAGGTCCACCGCACCGGCACCGCGCCCTGCGAGATTGCCTGCGACAAGGAGAGCCTGGCCGGGGCGGTGAGCCAGCGGGCCTGCCTCTTCTGCGGCTCCCGGGTGGTGCTCTACCCCATCGCCGACGCCCTGCACCTGGTGCACGGCCCCATCGGCTGCGCGGTTTATACCTGGGACATCCGCGGCGCCCTCTCCTCTGGTCCCGAGCTGCACCGCCTAAGCTTCTCCACCGACCTTAAGGAGCGGGAGGTGATCTTCGGCGGCGAGAAGAAGTTGAAGGCCGCCCTCCTCGAACTGATCGCACGTCACGCCCCCAAGGCCGCCTTTGTCTACTCCACCTGCATCGTCGGCATCATCGGCGACGACCTGGAGGCGGTCTGCCGCGGGGTCGGGGCCGAGACCGGCATCCCGGTCATCCCGGTGCAATCGGAGGGTTTCAAGGGCAACAAACGGGCCGGCTACCACGCCGCCTGTCGGGCCATGGCGCGTCTGGTGGGCACCGGCGACACCAGCGGCATCTCCCCTCACAGCATCAACATCCTGGGCGACTTCAACCTGGCGGGCGAGATCTGGCTGGTGCGCGACTACTTCAAGCGCATGGGGATCGAGGTGGTGGCCAACATCACCGGCGACGGCCGGGTGGACGACATCCGCCGGGCTCACGGCGCGGCCCTGAACGTGGTCCAGTGTTCGGGCTCCACCATGGAACTGGCCAAGATAATGGCGGAGAGCTACGGCACCCCCTCGATCCGGGTCTCCTACTTCGGAGTCGAGGACATGGCGGCCTCCCTTTACAGCGTGGCCGCCTTCTTCAAGGACCCGGCCATGATGGAGCGCACCCGGCAGGTGGTGCGAGCGGAGATCGACGCCATCATGCCGGAGCTCAAACGCTACCAGGAGGAGCTGACCGGCAAAAAGGCCGCAATCTACGTGGGCGGGGCCTTCAAGGCCTTCTCCCTGGTCAAGGCCTTCCGTCTGCTGGGGATGAGCGTGGCCATGGTCGGCTCCCAGACCGGCACCAAGGAGGACTACCAGGAGCTGGCCGAGATCTGCGACCCCGGCACCATCATCGTCGATGATGCGAACCCCCTGGAACTCACCTCCTTTCTGGAGGAAAAAAGCGTCGACATCTTCGTGGGCGGGGTCAAGGAGCGGCCCATCGCCTACAAGCTGGGAGTGGGGTTCTGCGACCACAACCACGAGCGCAAGGAATGCCTGGCCGGGTTCGCCGGGATGCTGAACTTCGCCCGCGAGGTCCACGCCTCGGTCATGAGCCCGGTCTGGCGCCTTGCCCCCCGTCCGGCCCGCCCGACCGCTTAACAGGTCTGGCCGCCGACCCGTAGGAGCCGTGCGGCTTATCGTTTAAGGCTTTTTCCACTTGACGGCTTAACCCCTCCCCGCCAAGGGCGAGGCAAGGAGATAACGATCATGAGCAGCAACCCGCCGAAATACCTCTCCACCACCAATGCCTGTAAGCTCTGCGCCCCTCTGGGCGCCAGCCTGGCCTTCAAGGGGGTGGCGGGCGCGGTACCCTTCCTGCACGGTTCCCAGGGGTGCGCCACCTACATGCGGCGCTACCTCATCAGCCACTTCAACGAGCCCATCGACATCGCCTCCTCGGCCCTGGGGGAGAAAAACGCCATCTTCGGCGGCGGCCCCAACCTGAAGCTCGGGCTGACCAACGTCATCAAGAAGTACCATCCGGAACTGATCGGGGTGGCCACCACCTGTCTCACCGAGACCATCGGCGACGATGTGGCCCGTTTCCTCGCCGAGTACGTCCGCGAGGTGAACGACCCGACGCTCCTGCCCAGGATCGTGCGGGTCTCGACCCCCAGCTATTCCGGCACCCACATGGAGGGCTTTCACGCCGCAGTGACGGCCCTGATCGAGGCCCTGGCCGAGGGTGGGGAGGCGAACGGCACCGTCACCCTCCTCCCCGGCCTGGTCTCGCCCGCCGATTTGCGGCATCTGAAGGAGATCATGGCCGAGTTCGGGCTGGGCTCCGTCCTCCTCCCCGACTACTCCGACACCATGGACGGCCAGGCCGCCAGCCGCTACGAAAAGATCCCAGCCGGCGGCACCACCCTGGAGCAGATCCGCTCCACCGGGGCCGGACGGGCGGTGATCGAGTTCAGCCGCACCCTGGGTGAGTCCCCCAGCGGCGGGACAGTGCTCAAAACCCGCTTCGGCCTCGCCCGCCACCGGCTCGGGATGCCGATCGGCATCCGAGAGAGCGACGCCTTCCTTTCCCTGCTCGCCGAATTGAGCGGCCGGCCCTCGCTGCCGGCAAGTCTTCAGGCCGAGCGAGGGCGGCTCATCGACTCCCTGATCGACGGCCACAAGTACCTGTTCGGCAAGCGGGCCGTGATCTACGGCGAGGAGGACCTGGTGGTGGGGATCACCGCCTTCCTCTCCGAGATCGGGGTGCGGCCGGTGCTCTGCGCCTCAGGCGGCAAGAGCGGCCACCTGCAGGCGGCGATCAGCGCAGTCACCGAGGATTTTCTCCCCAAAGCGCCCCTGGTCCGCGATGGTACCGACTTTTTCGAGATCGCCGAGGAGGCCACGGCCCTGGCCCCTGACCTCATCATCGGCCACAGCAAGGGGTATCATCTGGCGAGAAAACTTAATATCCCCTTGATTCGTTTAGGATTTCCTATCCACGACCGGCTGGGCGGCCAACGAATCCTCCACCTGGGCCACCGGGGGGCACAACGCCTCTTCGACGAAATCGTCAACACCGTAATCAGCCACAAGCAGGAGCTGTCGCCGGTGGGCTACAGCTATATGTGATGGCGTCACTAAAATTCTGTCAATCTCCGTCCAGGGATGGACGGCCAAAATCAAGGAGAGCAAACATGGCCCATCCCCACCTCGACCTGAGCCGGCATCCCTGTTTCAACCCCGGGGCCAAGGGGCAATTTGGCCGCGTTCATCTGCCGGTGGCGCCGCAATGCAACATCAAGTGTAACTACTGCAACCGCAAGTACGACTGCGTCAACGAGTCGCGGCCGGGGGTGACCTCCACCGTGCTCACCCCGGAGCAGGCGGGCGAGTATATGGTGCGGGTATTGGCCAAGGAGCCGCGCATCACCGTGGCCGGCATCGCCGGGCCCGGCGACCCCTTTGCTAACGCCGAGAAAACCATGGCCACCATGCGTCTGCTGCGCAATAAATTTCCGGGGCTTCTCCTCTGCCTGGCCTCAAACGGCATGAACATCGGCCCCTATATCCCGGAACTGGCGGAGATGAACGTCTCCCACGTCACCATCACCATCAACGCCGTCGATCCCGCCATCGGGGCCAAGGTCTATGGCTGGGTGCGGGACGGCAATGTCATCCACCACGGCCATAATGGGGCAGAGATCCTGCTCGCCCGGCAGTTGGCGGCCGTGGCGGAACTCAAGCGCCACGGCGTCACGGTCAAAATCAACACCATCCTCATCCCGGGCATCAACGACCACCACATCGAGGCGGTGGCCGAGAGGATGCGGGGCCTGGGCGCCGACCTCTTCAACTGCATGGCCCTGTTCCCGAACGTCGATACCCCCTTCGGCTCCCTTCCCCAGCCCGGCCCCGAGCAGATGGAAGAAACCCGGGCCCGGTCCGAGCGCTATCTCCCCCAGATGCGACACTGCACCCGCTGCCGGGCCGACGCGGTGGGGCTCCTGGATCAAGACCGGACCGAAGAGTTTCGCGGCTGCCTCTCCGCCTGCGCCACCCTGGCCCCGACCGCCAAGCCCCGGCCCTACGTGGCGGTGGCGACCCAGGAGGGAGTACTGGTCAACCAGCACCTGGGCGAGGCGTTACACTTCGAGATCTGGGAGACGCACCAGGACGGCTACCGGCTGAAGGAGCGGCGGGCCGCGCCCGAGGCCGGTGGGGGGCTAAGGCGCTGGCTCCGGCTGGCCAGAATCCTTGGCGACTGCCGGGCCGTGCTCACCAGCGGCATTGGCGACACCCCCAAGGAGACCCTGGAAAAAACCGGCCTGACGACCGTCACCATGAACGGCTTCATCGAAAGCGGACTCGCCGCGATCTACGAGGGCAAGAATCCGGCGGCACTCAAGGGCCGGAGCCTAGCTTGCAGCAACCAGAGCTGCGGCGGCACCGGCGGCGGTTGCCTGTGAGCGCCATCGGCTTCCTTACCCAGCTCGCTTACCAGATAACGGCCAGGTCAGAGAGCGGCGCGGTACCCTTTCTTCTTCTGCTCACCATCAAGGTCGCCCTGCTGGCCACGGCCTGCGCCATGGTGATGGGGGTGACAGCGGTCTTTCTGCTGAACCGGAAGAGGTTCTGGGGCCGGGACCTGGCCGAGGTGGCGCTCTCGCTGCCGCTGGTACTGCCGCCCACCGTGCTCGGCTACTATCTCCTGGTACTAATCGGCAGAAACGGCCTCTTCGGCCATTGGCTCCATGCCCGCTTCGGCCTTTCACTGATCTTCACCTGGCAGGGGGCGGTGCTGGCGGCAACGGTCGTCGCCCTGCCCCTGGTCTTCAAGTCGGCGGCAGCGGCCTTTGCAGAGATAAACCGACGCTGCGAGGAGGCGGCCGTCACCCTAGGGGCCTCGGAGCTCACCGTGTTTCTGCGGATCTCCCTGCCCATGGCCTGGCGCGGCATACTGGCTGGCGGGATGATGGCCTTTGCCAGGGCCATGGGCGAATTCGGCGCCACTCTCATGGTGGCTGGCAATCTTCCCGGTCGCACCCAGACCCTGTCCCTGGCGGTCTACGACGCCGTGCAGGCCGGCGACTTCCAGCAGGCTAATTTTTTGGTGCTGATCATCACCCTGGTCAGCACCATCATCCTGTACAGCTCGGGGAAATTGCTGCAAAACGGTTGGCGGTGAAGGCCTGGCCCCTGGCCACGCCCCGGCCATTTCCGCCGGGGGGCCGGCCAAACCGCACTGGTGAATGATATGGAGCTGGCAATCGATATCAGAAAGAGGCTTTACTCCCAAGGCGGTCGGGTCTTTGATCTAAACTGCCGGTTCAACTCCGGGGAGCAGTTCGTGGTCCTGTTCGGCGCCTCCGGTTCCGGCAAGACCACCACCCTGCGGGCCGTGGCTGGACTCGAACAACCAGACGAGGGGCGGATCATCGCCGGCGGCCGCACGCTTTTCGATTCCCAGCGGGGGATCAACGTCCCGGCCCGGCAACGCCGTATCGGCTACCTCTTCCAGGACTACGCCCTCTTCCCGCACCTGACGGTGGAGAGAAATATCGCCTTCGCCCTCACGCCCACCCTCTTCAGGCGCCCGAGCCGGGAGGGAAGGCGACGGATCGACGAGTTCCTAGCCCTCTTCCACCTCGCCGAGCTGCGCCAAGCCATGCCCGCCGAGCTCTCGGGCGGCCAGCGCCAGCGGGTGGCCCTGGCCCGGGCCCTGATCCGCAAACCGGACCTCCTCCTGCTAGACGAACCCTTTGCCGCCCTCGACCCCGAGCTCCGCCTCCGCTTGCGCTCGGGGCTGCTCGACATCCAGCGGCACTTGCAGGTCCCGGTAATGCTCATCAGCCATGACCAGGAGGATGTGGAGCTCTTCGCCCAGACCCTGGTTATCTACGATGCCGGTAAGATTAAAAGCGTGGTGCCGCACTACCGGCAGGAGCGGACGTTTAAGCCGGCCAACTTGCCATGGTCGCGGCCATGCCTGGCCGACTAGGGTTGCGGCCGACAAGCAAAAGGGGCCAAAGGATTATGCCGGGACTCATTGATTCAACCCTGCGCGAGGGGGAGCAGACGGCAGGGGTGCTGTTCACCCTGGCCCAGAAGATCGCTATTGCCGAGGCGGTGGCGGCCGTGGGCATCGAGGAGAT
>JAJXUT010000008.1 GCA_021782655.1 Deltaproteobacteria bacterium | reverse complement strand
CGATGATCTTACGGTATTCCCCCTGGTGCCGCGCCGCATCGGCACGGAAGGTCAAACGTCCCTCGACCGCCGCCGCCACAATCTGGCCGGTATCGACGAGCAAGCCCTTGATGGCCTCCGCCATCCTAGACATTGAGGCCTGCAGCCTTCCTGTCTCATCCTGGGCACTGCCATCAAGGACGACCTCCATGTTGCCGGCGGCAATACTGTCGGCGACGGCCATGCAATGCCGGATCGGTTGGGTGATGGCGCGGACTAGAAGCAATACGACCGCCAAGGCCAGCAGAAGGCCGGCTATGGTCATGCCGACAATCATCCGCCGGATGCCCTCGCCCACCCGGGCACCCTCCCTCCCCAGTCCCTCCACCCGGACAGCCTGGTTCTGAATCAGGCCATCCACCACCTGCACATAGGCATTCTGTTTCTCTCTGACCCTGCCTGCCAGCATAGTCTTGGCCTGGGCATTGTCCCCCGAATTAATGATCCCAATCAGTTGATCGACGCTTTCCAGATAGCCCCCCTCGGTATCGGACAGCACCCCAACCCTGGCCTTACCGTCCGCCCCCTTTTCCCCCTCCTCAAGGCTGGCGACCAGGCCCTTGATCTTCTTCACCGTCTCGGGGATGACACTTAACTCCTTCCGTTTCTGCTCCGCCTCGTCAAACAACATGGCATTGCGAGCAGCCCTGGCGATAATGTTTACCTGATCTAGCAACTCGTAGGCTTGGACGTTCCGCTGAAAATTATCCCTGGCCAGCAGATAGACATCCTTATCCAGAACATGCACCTTAAGATAAGTCATCGTTTCCAAGATCAGCATCGTGACGAAGACAACGACGAATCCGCCCCAGAGCTTGGTCGCAATCTTTACGTTCTTGAACATCGCTCCCCCCATTTGCATCGTGTTATAGCCACCCACTCACCTGGGCAGGAAGTCATAAACGCCATATCCCGTACCTCTCCTCGCCCCTTACTCACCAGACTCGACGGCGCGGATAGCGGCCTTCTCCTCCTCCGAGAACACCCGGTCGATGTCCAGGATGATGATGAAGGTGTCGTCGGTCTTGCCCATCCCCTTGATAAAGTCGGTGTTCAGGCGGGTGCCGATCTTGGGGGCCGGCTCGATCTGGCCGGGCTCCAGGTCCAGCACCTCGCGCACCGAATCCGCCAGCGCCCCCACCACCGTCGTCTCGCCCTCCACCACGATCTCGGCGATGATGATGCAGGTGTTCACCGTCTTGGCCGTCTCCGGCATCCCGAACTTCAAATTCATGTCCATCACCGGCACCACGCTGCCCCGCAGGTTGATCACCCCCCGCATGAAGGGCGGGGTCTGCGGCACCTTAGTGATGTTGGTGAAATCCAGCACCTCCCGCACCTTGCCTATCTCCAGGGCGAACACCTCCTCGCCCAGCCGGAAGGTCAGGTACTGGTCGGTCTGATTAATCCCTTCCACCCCCATGTTTTCCTCCTTGATTATGGTTTGTTTATGTCCATGTATGCACGGCGGGCCGATTCTTCCCCGCCCTCAGAACGAATCCAGGCTGGCATCCTCGATTATCTGCCCGATATCGACGATCAGCGCCACCGAGCCGTCGCCCAGGATGGTGGCCCCGGAGATGCCCCGCACCTGCCGGTGCAGCGGCCCCAGGGTCTTGATCACCGTCTGGTGCTGGCCGACCACCTGATCGACCACCAGCCCCACCTTGTGGCCGTTGACGCTAGTAATGACGATCTGCTCGATGGCCGGCGGCTCGCCTACGATGCCGAAGCGTTCCCGCAGCGAGACGTAGGGCACCAGGTGCCCGCGGACGCCGATCAGGTCTCGGGCCTGGCCGTTAGCCGCCCCGTTCCGGCTCAGCTCGATGCACTCCTCAACCGCGCCCAGCGGCAGCACGAAACCGTCCTCGCCGATCTTGACCAGCAGTGATTCGATGATCGCCAAGGTCAGGGGCAGGCGGATGCGGATGGTAGTGCCCGCCCCCGGCTCGCTGGTCAGCGAGATGGAGCCCCGCAGGGCGTCGATGCCCCTTTTTACCACATCCATCCCCACCCCCCGGCCCGAGACGTTGGTCACCGAGGCGGCGGTGGAAAAACCGGGCGCAAAGATCATCTGGTAGAGCTCCGAGTCAGAGATATTGCCGCCCTCCGAGAGCAGGCCCCGCTCGCTCGCCTTGCGCCGCAGGGCCTCGCGATTCAAGCCCGCCCCGTCGTCCTTGATCTCAATGAGCACCGAGTCCCCGGAGTGGGCCGCCGAGAGGTGCACCACCCCCTGGCGGGGCTTGCCCTTGGCTGCCCGCGCCTCGGGCGGCTCGATGCCGTGGTCGATGCTGTTGCGGATTAAGTGGACAAAGGGGTCGTTCAGCTTCTCGATCACCGTCTTGTCGAGCTCGGTCTCCTCGCCGGCGGTGGTCATGGCCACCTCCTTGCCCAGGTCGCGGGAGAGGTCGCGCACCAGACGCCTGAACTTGGAGAAAATGCCGCCGATGGGCATCATCCGGATCCCCATGGTGTTGTCGCGCAGCTCCCCGGTCAGCCGCTCCACCTCCTCGGCGATGGTGTGCAGCTCAGGGTCGCTGCTCTGCTGGGAGTACTGGGAGAGCCGGGCCTGCACCGTCACCAGCTCGCCCACCAGGTTGACCAGCCCGTCCAGCCGGATGGCATCCACCCGGATGCTTGCCGACTGCGCCTCCTTCTGGCGCTTGCCGCACAGCTCCTTGACGTGCCGCTGCTCGGCCAGGGCCGCGTCCACCGCGTCCTGGCTGACGATCTGCTGCTCGACCAAGACCTCGCCGATTCGCTTCTGGCTCTTGAGCTGGACGCTTAAGGTCTCGGGCGAGAGATCGCCGCGTTCGATCAGGATCTCGCCCAGTTTCTTGTGGGCCTCGTCCTCCGCCATCTCGCAACTGGCGGCCACCTCGATGCTCAGCTCGCAGAGATCCTCGACAAAGATGAAGACATCGCGGATCGCCTCCCGGCCCCGGTCGGTGGTGAGGGTGACATCCCAGAAGATGAAGCAACCCTCGGGGTCGATGGCCTCGATATTGGGCACCCGCTCGGTGTTGGCGATCACCGTGCACTCGCCCATCTCTTGCAGCTCGGCGAGCAGCAGGAGCGGGTTGGTGCCGGAACGGAACAGGTCTAGCTTGGGCTTGAAACGGATCCGATACACCGCCTCGCTGCCGCCCTCCGCCACCGGGGGAGGAGAAACGGCAGGGGCCGGGCGGGCGGCGGCCTCCGGGATCGACTCCTGCCGCAAGGCCGTGAGCTCGCTGATGATCCGGGCCGATTCGGTAGCCTCCGCCGGCACCCCGGAGTCGGCGGCCTCAAGCATGGCCCGGATCTGGTCGCGGGCCGCAAGCGACAGGTTGACCAGCTTGGCGCTGACCGCCATCTTACCCTCCCGCACCAGGTCGTAGATGGTCTCCACCTCGTGGGTGAAGGCGGCGATATCGGTGAACCCGAACATGGCCCCCGAGCCCTTGATGGTGTGCATGGCCCGGAAAATGCGGCCGATCAGCTCCCGGTCGCCGGGGTTCTCCTCCAGCTCCAGCAGCGAGGTCTCAAGCTCGGCCAGCAGCTCCCGGGCCTCCTCGCGATAGACGTTTTGGGCATCATCCATAGTATTGCGTCTCTCAGTTTTAATCCGGCCGCCAAGGTCAGCCGATCAGCTTCTTGACCACCGCCAGCAACTGCTCGGGCTTGAAGGGCTTGACGATCCAGCCGGTGGCCCCGGCGGCCCGGCCCTCTTGCTTCTTGCCGTCCTGGCTCTCGGTGGTGAGCAGGACAATGGGCACGAACTTGTGGGCCGCCTCGGCCCGGACGGCCCGGGTCAGCTCGATGCCGTTCATGTTGGGCATGTTGAGGTCGGTGATGATCATCCCGACCTTGCTCCCGTTCAACTTGGCCAGGGCGTCGACGCCGTCCACCGCCTCGATCACCTCGTAACCCGCCGCCTTCAGGGTGAAGCCCACCATCTGCCGGATGCTAGCCGAATCATCCACCGTCAGGATGCACTTGGCCATCACGCCTCCCCTCCCGACAAAATGCAACGCACCTTGGGGTCGATGGTGCAGCCCTGACGGCGGCACAGCCCCGCCGCGTTGGCCAGGAGATGGAACGACTCCGGCCGCTGGGGATCGAGGGCGAGTTTGCGGCCCGCAGAAAAGGCCGCCCGGTGGGCGGCGCAGAAGAGTTGCAGGCAGGAGAGATCCGCCTCGGCGCCGCGGTCCAGCTCGATCACCAAGTCAGGCACGGTGTTGATGGCCTGCCTCAGCACCTCCCGCAACTCGACGGCAAACTCCAGGGTCAAGGCCCCGCCAAGTTTCAACCGGGCCGACTCCGGCCCCCCATGCTCAAGCGTCCATTCCATGTCCGTCCCTCCTATATGTCCGAGAACGCGGGCCTCTCGCCGCCCACAGGGGCAGGAGGCCCGCCTTAAAAAGTCCGACTCAGAACAACTCGACGTTGTCGCCCAACTCCTCCTGCTCCGCCGGGGGATCGAAGAACAGCGCCTCGTCCGCCTCGGACTTCCCGCCTTCCGGGGCCTTGGCCTCGCTTATCCCCAGGAAGGCGGCGTGCAACTCCCGCTCCTGGTCAGTGGTGTAGATCTGCATCAGGCCGATGGCCACCTCGTTTAGCTCCGCCTCACTCAACTGCCGGCCCCAGACCGCCATCTCCTCGGCAAACGCCTCTAACTGCCGCCGCTGGCCGGCCAGTTCCTCGACCAGCCCCGGCAGAAACCGGCGCAGGCGGTCGCTAACCTGGCCGATCGTCTGGCGCAGGGCCTGGGAATCCCCGGCGCACCGGTCGGTATCCCGACGGAACTTAGCCAGCCGCCCGGCGATCTCGTCAACCGCCGCCGTCAGCCGCCCCTGATGCGTCTGCAGGGCCAAGTCGCCGTCGTCATCCTTGCGCAAGCGGCCAATCGCCCCGCCCATCACCTGATGAATCTGGCTGGCCCTGGCCACGAAGGCCCCGGCCCGGTCGGCCAACTCCTTGGTCTCCAGGGCCAGCACATCCAGGATGCGGGAGCAATCCCCAAACAGCCCCGCCGCCTTGATGATGGCGTTTAAGGCCTTGAGATGAATCTCAAAGCCGACATCCTCGATCTGCCGCATGTGCCGGTTAAGCCGGCCCACCATGCCGCCCACCTGGCCGGTGCTGGCCTTCAAGGTGGCGATGATGGCTGCCGCCTGGCCCATGGTGTCGCCAAGCCCGGCCAGCGACTGATGCAGGAAGGACAGGGCCTCCCCCTGCTCCCGGCCCCCCAGGACGGCGAACCCCTCGCTCAGGGCGGCAATTTCTTGGTCGATCACCTGAAAGGAGGCGAGGCTCTGGCCGCCCGCCTCCTCGATCTCCTCGATGATCCGGTCGAGCTGGCCGCCTTGCAGTACCACAATCCGCCAGGCCCCGGCCAGGGCCTTGAGCTGCTCCCCCTCCGCCGGCCCCTGGCCGGTCTGACGCAGGGTGGCGATCACCGTGCTCATGGCCTGCGCCAGGTGGGCCAGCCTTTGGCTCATGCTGTCGTGGAGCTGGATGCGGACCACAATTTCGCCCACCTGGCCGGCGATGGCCCGCGAGTGGGCCTCGGCCTCGGAAAGGGCGGCCAGGGCCCGCTCCATGATCCCCCTGGTCTTATTGACCGCCGCGATCACCGTGCCCTCGGTCTCCCGGGCCAGGGCGGTCAAGGCCCTCATCTCCCGGACGATGCCGCCCCGGGTCTGGCCCTGGTCGGCGCTCATCAGCAGGCAATCCTCGGCGATCTCCGCCGCCACCTGAGAGATCCGGCCCGCGAGCTGCAACAGCTCCTGGGCCACCATCGCGAACTCACCCCCGGACTCGTGGATATGGGCGCACTCGATGTTGAAGTTAAGCCCGATGACCCGCAAAAACAGGCCGATCTGCCCCAGGGAATCGGCCTGGTAGTTAAGGTTGGCCACCTGGAGAAAGACCTCCTTGACCGCCTCGAAGTTGGCACCGATCGCCTGCTCTCGGCCCTTCAGCTCGGCGAGACTGTCCTCGGCCAGCCGCCCCAGGACGCTCAGGACGCCGCTTTCCGGGTCGCCCAGCAGGTCAACCGTCTCCCGCATCCCACCACTCAAGGCCCCGGCCTGGTCGTACACCTCCCGCAAGGCCTGCCCCATGTCCATGAAGTCAGGCTCGGTACGCGGCCCCAGGCTGCGCGGGCCTTCCAGAAACAGCTCCAGCCGCTCGGCGAGCTGAACAGGACTGGCGGGGACGGCGTCTTCGGTCATGGCTACCAAAATGGCGGGAGGAGAGAAAAACAACTGGGTTGGCCCAAGTATTCCTACTTAGGCCAGTCTGGCAGAGAGGCAACAGCGTGTCAAATAATTTTGGAGTTTTTTTTCAGTTTAAGGCAGCTAGAAAAGATAATGATATGCTTTATCAGTTATGCGGGGGAGTAAGGCTTAACCTACTGCAATAGCAGTATAAATTATAATTTGTTGCCGGAATTGATAAGAAAAAAAGAGGGGAAACTCAGGTAAAAGGAGGGCAAAAACGACTAAAAATCAGGGCCGCCAGTTTGGGAGTAAAACCAGGGCAACTGGCAATAGGTAGCTAACCGGTCTAATTGGCGAGAAAATCGAACAAGGAGCCAGGCAAGCAAAACGAAGGAAGAAGGAAGGGCGGCCAGAGACGGCGCCGGGGGTGGTTGCGCCCAGCCCCAGCCAAGATCCGTCTTCCGCCCTCACGGCTGCTTCAAGAGTCCCATCTCCTGGCTGACCGAGACCGCCTTCTCCTGCTTGAGCTTGGGCATGATCTTGGCCACCTGGGCGGGCTTCATGGCCCGCAGGATCTTGACCACCTGGCCGTCATCCATGCCGTCGAGCAGGGGCGCCACCTTGGTCGGGCTCATGGCGCTGTAGATCTTGATCAGATTGACGAACTCCTGACGCTGGGCGCCCTTCAAGGCGGCCAACTGGTTCTTCAACTCGGCCTGCATGGCGGCGAGGCGGGCGAGCTTATCGTCCAGATCCTTCTGCAACTGGGCCTGGCCCGCCTCCTGTTTGACCAACTCCGCCTCCTTCTTGGCCACCGTCGCCTCCCGGGCCTTGATCTGCAGGGCCTTGGCGACATCGTCGGGGGTCACCGCCTTGACCGGCTGCCGATCCAAGGCGTGAAGCGCCGCCCCGCCGCCCGCCATCAAGCCCACGGTCACCGCCGCCAGCACCAGGGTCTTCTTGATCATCGCCTCTCCTCCCTGCCGAAACGCATCATCACCTGCTCGTCGCCCTCGACCTGTTCCTTCTTGGCCACCTCTTGCCGCCAGCGGAGAAAATCCTTCTCCCTTAGCCGCTCCACCACCTGGCGGGCCCTGACCCTGGCCAGCAGCTCGGCCCGCGCCCCCTCGATCAACTCCTGCTGGGCCAGGACGGCCTGGTTCTGGAAGACGATCTCCCGGTTTTTCAGGTGGATGGCCTCGACGTAGAAACCAAACATGGGGGCGGAGATCGTCTGTTGCTGACGCTCCTCGAAGGCCGCGCAAAGCGCCAGCCGCCGTTCCACCAACTCCCGCAGGTGGAGCTGGTGGTTCTCCAGCACGAACAACTCGCGCGCCAGCCGTTGCTTGGCCTGCTCCTCGAAGTTGCGGCGCACGGTCAGCAGGGTCTCTAGTCTATAGTGGTAGGCCATGAGTGGTTACAGCTGGCGGTGGTTCACGGCGCCCCGCCTCACACCAGCGCCGCCAGGGCGCCCTCGCTCTCGGCCAGCGACACCCGTTCGTCCACCTCCTGCCGGAGGAAGGCGTTTAGGCCGTCGATCATGGTGATCGCCTTGTCGATCCTGGGGTTGCTGCCCTTGGCGTAGGCGCCGATATTGATCAGATCCTCCGATTTGCGGTAGGTGGCCAGGGTCTCCAAAAAACGATGCGCCCGGCCCATATGCTCCTTGGGCATCACGTCGCTCATGCAACGGCTGATGCTGCCCAGGATCTCAATGGCCGGGTAATGGCCCTGGCTGGCCAGGTCGCGGGAGAGGGCGATATGGCCGTCCACGATGGAGCGCACCGCGTCGCCGATCGGCTCGTTCATGTCGTCACCCTCCACCAGCACCGTGTAGATGCCAGTGATGCTGCCACGGCCCCGGCAGGTGCCGGCCCGTTCCAGGAGCTTGGGCAACTGGGAGAACACCGAGGGGGTGTAGCCCCGGGAGGTGGGCGGCTCGCCGATCGCCAGGCCCACCTCCCTACTGGACATGGCAAACCGGGTGACCGAGTCCATCATCATGATCACGTCCCGGCCCAGGTCGCGGAAATACTCGGCGATGGCGGTGGCCAGATACGCCCCCCGCATCCGCACCAGGGGCGGCTGATCCGAGGTGGCCACCACCACCACCGAACGGGCCAGGCCCTCCGGCCCCAGGTCACGCTCGATGAAGTCCTTCAACTCCCGGCCCCGTTCACCCACCAGGGCGATGACGCTGACATCGGCGGCGGTGTGGCGGGCGATCATGCCGAGCAAGGTGCTCTTGCCCACCCCGGAACCGGCCAGGATGCCGATCCGCTGACCCTTGCCCAGGGTGAGCAGCCCGTTGATGGCCCGCACCCCGACATCGATAGGCTCGGTGATCCTCTCCCGCTCCATGGGGTTTAAGGGCTCGGCGTACAGGGGGTAGCTGGTCTTGGTCATCAACGGCCCCTTGCCGTCCACCGGATGGCCCAGGCCGTCGATCACCCGGCCCAACATGGACTCGGACACCGGGGCCGCCGCCTGGCCGCCCACCTGCTGGATGACGCTGCCCGGCTCCACCCCCCGCATCTCGCCCAGGGGCATAAGTAGGGCCCGGCCCTCCCGGAAACCGACCACCTCCGCCGGCACCCGGCCCTGGCCCCGGAAGGTGCTGATTTCGCACATACTGCCCACCGGGATGCCCGGCCCCTGGCTCTCCACCACCATGCCGATCACCTGGCTGACCCGGCCCCGCACCGCGATCAGCTCGGCGTCGCGCACCGCTTGCAGGCAATGCTCGAAGTTCATGGCGCAAGTTGCGCCGCCTGTCGCAACACCGCGTCGATGGCGGCGAAGACCTTGTCGCGCCGGGATTCCAGGGTGGCGTCAACCTCGCCGAAGGAGGTCTCGAGCAGACAGCCGCCAGGCGAGATCATCGGGTCTTCGACCAGCTCGATTTTGCGGTGCCCGGCCAAAAGCTCAGGCCGCTCCATCGCCACCTGCCTAAGCCGCGCCAGGTCCTCGCCGTGCAGCCGGGCGGTGACGCTGGAATTCTCCACCACATAGGCGAGGGCGGTCTTGAGGCAGACCTCGATGGCCTGGGGGTTGACCCGCGCCTCGTGGAACAGCGCCCGATCGACCATGGCCTTGACCAGGGTCAGAATGTCGGCCTCGTAACGGTCGTGGAGCCGCTGGCGATCCTGCTCGATGCCGGCCAGCAGGGTGTCGATCTGGGCCGCGAACTCGGCGAGCCGCCGCCGTCCCTCCGTCTCGGCCTCGTTTTTACCTGCCAAAAAACCTGCTTCAAAGGCCGTTTTTTCGATTTCTTCCACCCGGGCCTGGGCTGCGGCCACCAGGGCCTCGCACTCCGCCTTGGCTTGCTCCCTCTCCTGGCGCAAACGCTCGCGGGCCGTCTCCAGCTCGCCTACGGCCGCGGCTAGCTCCCGGTCGTCCGACTGCCACAGGGAGGCCAGGGCGTGAAAATCACCCGTGGCCGGCCGCTCGCCCGCCGGACGGCTGACCAGGATATTATGGCCGCCGCCCTGCCGCGCCGACTTGATGACCCTAGACGAACTCATCATCACCCCCGCCGGCGGAGAGCTGCACCTTACCCTCCTGCTCCAGACGCTTGGCGATCTTTAAGATCGACTGCTGGGCCGCCTCCACGTCCTTCAAGCGGGTGGGGCCCATCATCTCCATGTCTTCCTTAAGCATCTCCACCGCCCGCTGGGACATGTTCTTGAAGATCTTGGCCTGAAGATCAGGGGCTGCGGTCTTCAAGGCCAGCTTCAGGTCATCGGAGCTGACCTCCTTCAAGATGGCCATGATGCCGCGATCATCCACCCCGATCAGGTCGTCGAAGACGAACATCAGGCGCCTGATCTCGTCGGCCAGTTCCTCACGCTGCTCCTCCACCGCCTCCAGGATCGAGGACTCCAAGGCCCGGTCGGCATTGTTCAAGATCTCGGCCACCGCCTCAACCCCGCCCAGACGCTGGCCCTCGACCCCCTCCACCGAGAGCAACTCCTCCTGCAATACCCGGTCGATCTCGACTAGGATCTCGGGACTGACCTTGTCCAGCTCGCTCATGCGGATGATGACCTCCACCCGCTGCTCCTCCTTCAACTCGCCCAGGATCACCGCCGCCTGGGATTGCTCCAACACCGCCATCACCAGGGCGATGGTCTGGGGGTGCTCGTTGCGCAGGAAGTTTACCAGGATGCGGGGGTCGAGTTTTCTGGCCTTCTGAAACAGGGTCAGCCGCCAGTCGGAACGGATGTCCTCCAGGATGGCGTTGGCCTTGTCCGACTCCAGGGCCTTCTTCAGGGCCGCCTCCAAGAGATCGTCGCCGGAGAGAAACAGGCCCTCGCCGCCCTCGTCGGAGCGAAACTCCTTGAGCAGGTTGGCGATGTCGTCCTTCTCGACGTGGTCGATCTTGGCCATCTGCCGGCCCACGATCTTGATCTCCTCCACGTCCAGGCGCTGAAAGACCTTGGCCGCGAACTCCTCGCCCAGGGTCAGGAGAAAGATCGCCGCCTTCTCCGGCCCGGAGAGCGCATCTTCACCCTGTTGCTCTTTTTTCGCCATCCCTTACGCCTCTTGCCGCAGCCAGCGCCGCACCAGATCCGCCGCCCGGTCGGGGTCGCTCTGGGCCAGCTTGTAGATCTTCTCCTTGTCGGTGATGCCGATGGGCTTGAGCGACAGGTCTTCCTCCGAAACCGCCTCCTCGTCGGCCACCGCCCCCCCAGGCCGGCTGGCGGCCAGTGCCCGCCGTTGCTCGTCAAGCTGACGCCCGGAGAGGATACGGAAGAAGGGCCGAATCACGAAGAACACGAAGCAGACCGCCACCAAGAGGTAGACCAAGGGCTGGGCCATGGCCTCCACCAGCCGCTGCCAGCGCGCCAGGTTGTCGGGCTTGAACTCCGGCTCGGTCGAGGAGGCGAAACTGGCGCTCACCACCTCGAGCTGGTCGCCCCGGTCGGGGTTGAAACCCACCGCGTCCTTGGCCATCTTTTCGTAGAGCTGCAACTCCTCCGGGCTCCTGGGTGCGTACTTCATCTCCGTCTTGCCGTCCTTGCCCACCGACTTCTGGTAGGTGCCGTCCACCATCACCGCCACCGACAGCCGCTTGACGGTGCCCAAGGCGTCCTTGGTGCGCTTGACGGTCTTGCTGATCTCGTAGTTGCGGATGACGTTGTTACGCTTGGCGGCACTGCCCTGGGCCGAGGAACCGCCCGCCGGGGTCTCGTTGAAGGTGGCAAGATTGCCCTTGACCCCCGGAATCCCCTGGGGCGAGCCGCCCTGGGAGTTGTCCTCGTTCAAGGTCTGCTCGCTGCGCACCACCTGTCCGTCCGGGTCGAACACCTCCTCGGTGGTGTCCACCTGGTTGAAGTCCAGATCCACCGACACCCGGGCGATGACCTTGCCCTGCCCGACCACCTCGCCGAACATGCTCTCCAGCTTGTCGCGCATGGACTTCTCCAGCCCCTGCTGATACTCGAACTGACTGTCGGACAAGGCCCCCGCCTCGCCGCTGTGCTTGCGGAACAGAAGATGGCCCGCGGTGTCCACCACGGTGATGTTGTCGGCGGTCAGCCCCGGCACCGCGCAGGCCACTAGATTAACGATCGCCTGCACCTGCTTGGGCTCCAGCCGAGCCGCGCCCCGCAGCTTCAGGCTGACCGAGGCGGTGGGCGGCTTCTGATCGTCGATGAACACCGAGTCCGGCGGGGTGGCGATGTGCACCCGGGCGTCCTGCACCTGCTGGAACTGGCGGATCGTCCGGACCAGCTCGCCCTGCAAGGCCCGCTGGTAGTTCATCTTCTGCACAAAATCGGTGGTGCCGAAGGCGTTCTTGTCAAAGATCTCAAAGCCCACCCCGCCCCCCCGGGGCAGCCCGTCCCCGGCCAGGGTAAGCCGGGTGTCCAGCACCTTGTCCTCCGGCACCTTGATCACGCTGCCGTTCATGGCCAGCTCGTAGGGGATGTGCTGCTCCTTGAGCTTGGCCACCACCTCCGCCGCGTCCTCCTGGCTCAGGGAGGAATAAAGCACCTGGTAATTGGCGACCTTGCCGCCCCGCATGATCATGGTGAGCAGCCCGCCCATGACCATCACGACCAGGCCCACGGCCATGATCTTCTGCAGCGGGCTGAACTCCTTGGCAACCGCGACCACCTGGGCGAGCATCTCCTTGGGACTGGCCATCTACACTCCTATCTGATTATTTAATCAGGGTAAAAGGTCAGGGCGGCAAATCATAGTTGCAGCCGCATGACCTCCTTGTAGGCATCGATCACCTTGCTCTCCACCTTGGCCAGCATCCGAAAGGCGATGCCGCTCTCCTCCATGGCGATCATGGTCTCGTGGATGTTGGACTGTTGGCCAGTGGCCAGGCCCGTGCTCAAGGCCTCCGCCTCCTGGCCCTTACGGTTGACCGCCTCCACCGCCTTGGTCAAGAGATCGCCAAAGCCCGAGCCTTGGGCCGGCGGCGCCTTGGGGGTTAGCGGGGTCAGGCCCGCCGGGGTGAGATCAATGCCGGTGATGTTCATCGCTTCTCCTCATAATCCGCCCGCCTAGCGGCTGATGTCCAGGGAACGCAGGGCCATGGCCTTGATGGAGTCCATGGCCGCCACGTTGGCATCGAAGTCGCGGCGGGCGCTCATCAAATCCACCATCTGCTCGGCGGTGTTGACGTTAGGCATCTTGACCATGCCGTTGGCGTCGGCGTCCGGATGCGAGGGGTCGTAAACCTCCTTGAAGGGGGTGGGATCGTCCACCACCTTCACCACCTCTACCTGCCGGAGCCGGTCGCTCACCGAGTCATAGGTCTCCTGAAAACCATTGGCCAGGGGCGCGGCGCCGAAGACCACCGACTTGGCCCGGTAGGGGCCGCCCTCGATGGTGCGGGTGGTATTGGCGTTGGCCAGGTTCATGGAGGCGATGTTGATCCGGGTGCGCTCCGCCTTCAGGGCCGAACCGCTGATCCGCATGGCGGTCATAAAGTCCATGGCTATTTACCTCCCTCGTCAATGGCCATTTTCAAAGAGTCGAAGCGGTTGCCGATGATCTTGCTCACCGTCTGGAACAGCAACTGGTTCTCCGACAGCTTCTGCATCTCCTCGTCCAAATCAACCGGTCGCTTATCTCGGCTAAGCTCCATGTTCTCGCTGACGCTCACCGGATCGAGCCCGACATGGCGGGAATCGGTGCGGGACAGCTCGCCCCGATTCCGCAGGGCGTTATTCATCACCGCCGCAAAGGAAAAATCCTGCCCCAGATAGCCAGGGGTCTCGATGTTGGCGATGTTCGATTGAATCAGACCCTGGCGCTCCATGCTGACATCTAAAGCCAACCGTCCGGTCTCGACGATGCCCCCGAACATCCGGCTGTCGAGCGTCTTAGTGGTGACATTGTTAATTGACATTGCCCCTCCTCCTGATGATGAAACAACTGGTTGACCGCCTTGTTTGCAAAAGTAATGCCGGAAGCAAAAAACCGCAAACGAAGCGGCAGGAAGGGGAGGGGCGGGGGGGAGATTGAGGGGCGGGAAAGACGGGCGCTGGCCGGCGATTACAGCTCGATTCCCTGGCTGCGGTACTCGTTTAGCTTGTTGCGCAGGGTGCGGACGCTGATCCCCAGCATCCGGGCGGCGTGGGTGCGATTGTTGTCGGTCTGCTTGAGCGCCTGTCGGATCATTTGACGCTCCACCTCCCGTAGCGGCACCATCTGCCCGCCGGCCCCGGCAAAAATCTCCGCCGGGGCGGAAGGTTCCGGGAGGCGAGCCAGAGGGGATCCCGTCTGCTCCCGGCCTGCCGGCTCCTCCTCGTCCCAGAGGTCCCAGGGCTCGATCTCCGGGCCGCGAGAGAGCAGCACCGCCCGCTCGATCATATTCTCCATCTCCCGGACGTTGCCCGGCCAGTCGTAGGCCATAAACCTGGCGCTCGCCCGGCTTGACAGGCGTTTTGCCGGCTTTGCATACTGCTGCGAGTAGCGGGCGAGGAAGTGCTCGACGAGCAGCGGGATGTCACCCCGCCGCTCCTTAAGCGCCGGCAGATGCAGGGGGATGACGTTTAAGCGGTAGAACAGGTCCGGACGGAAGCGGCCCTGTTCCACCGCCTCGCTCAGGTTACAGTTGGTGGCGGCCAGGACATGGACATCGAACTTCACCGGCGCCCGGCCGCCCAGCCGGTCCACCTCCCCCTCCTGCAAGACCCTGAGCAGCTTGGCCTGCAGGTGCAAAGGCACCTCGCCGATTTCGTCCAAGAGCAGGGTGCCGCCGTCCGCCAGCTCGAACTTGCCCTTCTTGGCGGTCACCGCCCCGGTGAAGGCCCCCTTCTCGTGCCCGAACAGCTCGCTCTCCAGGAGCCCGTCCGGCAAGGCCGCGCAGTTTAAGGCCACAAACGGCCCGTTGCTCCGCTCGCTCTCGGCGTGCAGCAGTCGGGCCAGCACCTCCTTGCCGGTGCCGCTCTCGCCCAGGATCAGCACCGTGGCGGTGCTGGAGGCCACCGCCCGGGCCCGCTCCAACACCTTGAGCCAGGCCGGGTCTTGACCCACCACCGCCCGTTGGCCCCCGGCCCGGCGCCCAGGGCCCGCCACTCCCACGGCCAGGCCCGGGCCCGGCGGGGTGGCGCCAATTTCCAGCGCCCTGGCCACCGTCTCCCGCAGCACCTCCAGGGGAAAGGGCTTGAGCAGGTAATCGAAGGCCCCCAGCTTCATGGCCGAGATCGCCGAATCCACGGTGGCAAATCCGGTCATGATCACCACCGGCACCGCCGGGCCCACGGCCTTGACCCGGCGCAACAGTTCAAGCCCGTCCATCTCCGGCATCTTGATGTCGGTGATCAACAGGCTCACCGGCTCCCGTTCCAGGATGTCCAAGGCCATGCGACCGTGCTCCGCCACGCTGACCGCGTAACCCTCGCCGATCAAGGCCTGGAACAGCTCGATCCGCATCACCTGCTCGTCGTCAACCACCAGTATCTTTCTGCCCGCCTCGCTCATCGCCAATCCATATCCATCCTTGTCCCTTGACCCTCATTTGCCGGCCGGAACAACCTTGGCCATCTCGGCGTCCAGCTCGCGCTGGGTTAAACGCTCTAGGGCCATCTTCTGCCACTGGGAGACCTCGCCCTGGCTGGCCGCCTGATACTGCTCCAGCCCCTGCTTGGCCTCGCCCTGGGCGCTCAACACGTCGCCCAGGAACAGGTGCAGGGCCTGAGCCGTGGCCCCGGCCTCCGGCATCCCCTTATCCAGCCCCTGACGATAATCGGCAGCGGCCCGCTTTAAGTCTCCCGCCCGCCGCCAGCCATCGCCCAGCCGCAACAGCCAGGCCTGCCGGGTCTCGGGTGACATCCCGCCGCCAGAGGCCGCCGAATCCAAAAATCCCTCCGCCGCCGCCAGCCGGTCGTGCCCCGCCATGTCCTCCACCGCCCGGGCGGCGATCCGGGGCCGCTCTTCCGGTAAGGTGGGGTGGCTTAAGGCCCGTCCGTAAAGTTCCCGGGCCTGGTCGATCTGGCCCTTGGCCACCGCCAGCCGGGCCGAGAGATAGTCGATCTCGCCCATCTCCGGCTTGCCCTGATAGACCTTGTCGAGGTGGGTGAGCAGCCGCGCCAGGGAATCGTAGTCCTTGACCTCCAGATAGTCCTTGGCCCGCCGAAAATAAAGCTCGGTCTTGGCCTTGTCGTCCATGGGATGCTGGGCCGCCAGGTAATAAAGGGAGGCGGCCGGCTGGTAGAGCTCCAGGGCCTCCATCGCCTCGCCGATCATGGCGAGGAGACGGCCGCTGTCACACCCCTTGATTACCGGATATTCGCTGGTGTACAGGTCACAGATGTCCTGGTAGCGCTTGTTCTTCAGCAACGCCTCGACCAGGGAGAGAAGCAGGCGGGTGATCCTTTTGCCGTCCGGGGAATCGGCGGGGGCGGACTTGGCATTGCGCAGAAAATTGCCGCCCATCTCGTAGGCGGCGTCCAAGTCACCCCGGGCCTGGTAGCGGAGAAAGAGCCCGAAGCGGGCGTCTTGGGCCACCGGGTCGCGGAACAGCTTCTCCAGCACCGCCAGATAGGGGCGGTCACCCTCCGGGTCGCGCAGGTCGTTGTGGCCCTGCCACTTCTCCAGGACGCTCTCCGGGTCGTCCAGATACTGGGCCTGGCGCAGGGCGCTGACCAGCACCGCCCGTTCGTTCTCCCCCCCCTCGGCGACGATCAGGCCGTAGAGCCTCTGGGCCTCAGCCTGGTTGCCGCCCTTGAAGTAGCTCTCCGCCAAGGCAAGCAGCACCTCGGGCCGTTCGGCCACCACCCCGGCCAGATTCAGGTAGTGGTAGAGCTGCTCCCGTCCCGCCTCGACATTGCCGAGCTTAAGGTTGGCGATCCCGGCGTAGCGCAGGATGTCGGGATCGAGGAGCGGATAGTTGGGATCGGCGGACAGGAGCTGTTGATAGATGGTCAGGGCGCCCTGGTAATCCCCGGCCATCGACTTGAGCATCCCCTCGCCCGCCCGGCCCAGGGTCTGGGCCTGGGGGTCACTCAGCGCCCGCCAACTGGCGAAGACCGCCTTCGCCTCCTCCTGATGATCGGCACCCTGCTTGAGCAGGGCGTTCCGGCACCAGCGCCGGGCCTGGGTGGCCAAGGGCGAATCTGGGTAGCGCTCCAGGAAGAGCTTGAAGTAGGCCTGGGCCTCCAGGGAGTAACGCATGGCCTGGTAGGTCTTGCCCAGGTCGAAGTAGGCCTCGGCCGCGTGCGGCGACTTGGGATAGTAGTTCAGGTAGAGCCGGAAGCGATCCAGCACCGTGTCCCAGTTGGGGTTCTTGGCCGCCTGGGCCCGCTCCTGCAAGAGGTTGGCCGACAGCCAGAGGTCGGGCTCGGCCCGGGGACTGTCCGGGTAGTGGTACTGGACCAGATACAGGGCCCGGGCCGCGGTCTCGGTGTCGCCCATGGCCAGCGACTCCCGGGCCAGCTCCTCCAGCTTCTCCAGGGGCGGCTTGGGCAGCTCGGGCGGGGCCTTCTTGCTGGCCGCCGGCTTCTCGGCCTTCGCCTGCGCCCGCGCCAACCCCGGCGGCGAGGTTACCCCCGCCACCAGCAGGCAGCAGAAAAAGATGGCAAGGTGACAGGCTCTGGTCATGGCGGCCAGTTTCACTCGCTCATGGTGACCTGGGGCTTGACCAACTCGTGGCGTTTCATCTTTTCGATCAGGGTGGTGCGGTTGACCCCCAGAAGCTGGGCGGCCTGGTTCTTGACCCAGCCGGTCTGGTTCAGGGCCTGGACGATCAGCTTCTTCTCGTAATCGGCCACCGCCTGATTAAGGGCGAAACCTTGGGCCGGGATCTCGTCCACCTCCTCTCGGCTAATCCCCTTGACCTGGAGGATCTTCTCGGGCAGATCGGCGACGGTCAGCTCCTTGCCGGTGGCCAGGATAACCATCCGCTCGACGATGTTTTCCAGCTCCCGGACATTACCGGGCCAGGGGTAGCGCAAAAGATGCCCCATGGCCTCGTCGCTGATCCCCATGAGCCGCCGGTTCTTGGCGCTGGTGAACTTGTCGATGAAGTAACGCGCCAGGGGCACGATATCCGCCCCCCGCTCCCTGAGCGGCGGGGCCTGGATGGGAATGACGTTGATTCGGTAGAACAGGTCTTCCCGGAAACGGCCCGTCCGCACCTCCTCCTCCAGGTTGCGGTTGGTGGCGGCGATCACCCGGAAATCGGAGACGATGGTCTGGGTGCCACCCACCCGCTCGAACTGCCGCTCCTGCAAAACCCTAAGCAGCTTGACTTGCAGCATGGGGCTCATCTCGGAGATCTCGTCCAGGAAGACGGTGCCGCTGTCAGCCAGCTCGAAACGGCCCTGGCGGGTGCGGATGGCGTGGGTGAAGGCTCCCTTCTCGTGGCCGAACAGCTCGCTCTCCAGAAGCTCGGCCGGGATGGCGCCGCAGTTGATGGGCACGAAGGGATAGTCGCGGCGTGGCCCCTGGGAGTGGATGGCCCGGGCAATCAGCTCCTTGCCGGTGCCGGATTCGCCCTGCACCAGGATGGTGGTGTCGGCATCCGTCACCTTGGAGATCAGGGCGAACAGCCGCCGCATGAGGTCACAGCCGCCGATGATCCCGGCAAAGCCGTCGTAGTTGGTCGAGGTCATGGGAGTTCCCGGAAAATGACTTGGGCCGGACGAGCGCTAGCCGTCTAGCCACGGCGTCGGAAATTCCCGCCCGCCAAGATTTTTATACGCCCTTTCCCGGACAATATCCATAAAAAATTGGCACCTAGTCAAGTGGTTATGGGCCATTGACCGGGCTGCGGACGGCATTTTTAACGACCAGGCGAGGTTGAAGGTTTACGAGTCCGGCCGAACGGGGTATGGTGAGCGGGACTTGGCGCCGCCAAGGGCAAACGCCAACCAACTCCCTGGCCAGACGGGCTTAATGGCCAACCAGCTTCCGTCTCACGAGCCTATGGAACGCATCCCCCCCCAGACCATCATCATCGAGTTCGGCAAGGTAAGCAAGATCTACCCGCCGGACGTCATCGCCCTGCGCGACGTGTCCTTCTCGGTCCAGGCCGGGGAGACCCTGTTCCTCACCGGGGCGAGCGGGGCCGGCAAGAGCACCCTGCTGAAGCTAATCTGCGCCCTCGAGCGGCCCAGCCGGGGGGTGGTGGAGGTGGCGGGCCAGGACCTGGCTAGAATCAGCCCCAGCCGGCTCCAGACCTTGCGGCAACAGCTCGGGGTCGCCTATCAGGACTTCAAGATGCTGCCCCGGCAGACGGTCTTCCGCAACATCGCCATGGCCATGGAGGTGGCCTACGCCCCCCAGAAGGCCATCCGGGAGCGGATCGACCACCTGCTCGACCTCCTAAAGCTCACCAGCAAGCGGGAGGTGATCCTAGACAAACTCTCCCGGGGCGAGCAGCAGCGGGTGGCCCTTGCCCGGGCGGCGGCCAACTCCCCGCCTATCCTCCTGGCCGACGAGCCCACCGGCAACCTCGACCCCGGCACCACCCGGCTGGTGATGGCCCTGTTTGAACAACTGCGGCGGGCCGGCACCACCCTGATCATCGCCACCCACGATCCGGCCCTATTCAGCGGCTCACCCCATCAGATCATCGAGCTGACCCAGGGTCGGATGGTCTCCCGCCGTCCCGCCGCCTCCGAAAGGCCGTAGCCCATGAACACTACTACCATCCTCACCCAAACGGCCCGCAACCTCCGCCAGACCCTAGGCTCGCAGGTCATGACCCTGATCACGGTCAGCCTCTCGGTCTTGATCTTCGCCTTCTTCTGCCTGGTGTTCTTCAACCTGCGACGGGCGGGGGCCCAGTTCGGCGAGTACATCAAGCTGATCGTCTATCTGAACGAAGAGCCCTCCGCCGCCGAACGGGCGATGCTCGAACAGAAGATCCAAGGGTTCTCGCCGGTGGAGAAAATCGTCTTCAAGTCCCGCCAGGACGCCTTCGAGCAGTTGAGCCGCCAGCTTGGCCCCGACCGCGACCTCTTGACCGATCTCACCCCCGACTTCCTGCCCCCCTCGATCGAGGTCTATCCGGCCCGAAACCTGAAGGCCATCTCCAAGATCAAGGAGTTCTCCGACTTTCTGCTCACCCTACCCAAGGCCAAGAAGGTGCAGTACGGCCGGGAGTGGATCGAACGGCTGGCCACCCTTACCCAACTGATGCGGGTGATCGTTTACCTAAGCGGCGGCATCCTGATCCTGACCTCGACCTTCATGGTCTCCAGCACCATCCGCCTGACCGTGGCCACCCGCCAGGGGGAATTGGAGATCCTTAGGCTGCTGGGCGCCGACTCCACCTATATCCGCGTCCCGCTGTTCCTGGAGGGCCTGTTGCAGGGCGTCCTGGGCCCGGGCCTGGGATTGTGCTGCCTGTACCTGATGTTCTTCTGGATCAAGGGCCACTTCCACGGCCAAAGCCTGCTCGACACCATCGCCTTCTCCTTCCTGCCCACCCCCCTGGTGCTGCTGATCTTTGTGGCCAGCATCCTGCTCTGCACCGCCGGCAGCCTGATCTCGATCCGCAAGGCCCTGCGCGTCTAAGCCATGCCCTGTCCCCCGCGCCTCGCCCCCTTCGCCATCCTGGCCGCCATTCTCGCCCTGACGACGCCGTCCGCGGGGCGGGCCGGCCAGCCTAAGCACGGCCACCAGGACGAGGCCCAGCTCAAGCAGGTGCAGAGCCAGATCCATTCCCAACGGGACAAACTCGAAGACGCCCGGATCAAAATCTTAAACCTCAGGCAGGAAATCGACCGGATCGTCAGCCAGATGAAAAAGAGCCAGACGACCCTGCAGGGCCTGCAAGCCGCCCTCCAACGCCAAGAGGCTGGCATCCGGGGCAAGGAGCAGGAGATCGCGGCCCTCGGCGAGCAGAAGGAGGTGGCGGCGGAGCACGTCAAGAAACGGCTGGCCGCCTTCTACCAGACCGGGGAGGTGGGGGTTCTAAACGCCCTGTTCGCCTCCGGCAATCTGGGCGAACTGCTCAACCTCCAGGAATACGTCCAAAAACTCTTCCAACACGACCAGCAGTCCCTGGGCGAGTTCCGCCGGCAGCTCGACCTGTTGGCCGCCGCCCAGGCCGAGCTGGTCAAGGCCAAGGAACGCTCCCAGGCCCTGATCGGCCAGGTCAAGGAGGGCGAGGCGGCCTTAGCCAAGAGCCAGGAGGAGCGGGATAACCTGCTGGCCAAGGCCAAGGCCGAGGAGAAGCTCTACCAGCAGGCCTTGCAGTCCCTGGAGGCCGACGCCGAAAGACTCACCAAGACCATCGCCCAGGCCCGGCGGGCCGAGGCCCTGGCCGCTAAGAGACGGGCCTCGGCCAAGAAGTACCAGGCCGGGCGTCTCTCCCCCATCGAGCCCGGCACCGGGTTCGCCGGGCAAAAGGGCCGGCTGCCGCCACCCGCCGCCGGCAAGGTACTACGCAAATTCGGGCCGTATCAGGACAATTTCGGCAACCAGTTGCACAACGAGGGCCTGGACCTTACGGTGCCGGCCAAGAGCGAGGTAAGGGCGATCCACGCCGGGCGGGTGATCTTCGCCGGGCTAATGCCGGGCTACGGCCAGATGGTTATCATCGACCACGGCGACCAGTACTACAGCCTGGCCTCCGGCCTGGCGGCCCTTAAAAAGAAAAAGGGCGACCAGGTGCGGGCCGGCGAGGAGATCGGCCTTGCCGGCGGCGACGAGGGCGGGGGCCACCCCGGCCTGCATCTGGAGATCCGGCACGGCTCCACGGCCCTCGACCCCCTGCTCTGGTTCGACTCTCGCCGGCTCAAGCCGTAAACCAACCGAGCCGGCGCTCGCTCACCGCCTAGCTGCCGGCTTATTTCCCCCACCTATTCCTAATCCGCTGGATGGCCTCCACCACCTGCCCCCGCTCGCCGAAGGCCGAGAGCCGGAAATATCCCTCGCCGCTGGGCCCAAAGCCGCTGCCCGGGGTGCCCACCACCTGGCACTCGGCCAGCAGCCGGTCAAAAAACTCCCAGCTCCCCATGCCGCCAGGCGTCTTAAGCCAGATGTAAGGGGCGTTCACCCCCCCGTAACAGACGATTCCCGCCTCCGTCAGCCCCTCGCGGATCAGGCGGGCGTTCTCCATGTAGAAGTCGATAGTCTCTCGCACCTGGGGGGCGCCCTCCTCCGAATAGACCGCCGCCGCTGCCCGCTGCACCGGGTAGGACACCCCGTTGAACTTGGTGCACTGCCGCCGGTTCCACAGCCGGTTCAAGGCAACCCTCTCCCCTTGGGCGGTGGTGGCGGTCAGCTCCTCCGGCACCACGGTCAGCCCGCAGCGAACCCCGGTGAAGCCGGCGGTCTTGGAGAAGGAACGGAACTCGATGGCACACTGACGGGCGCCCGGGAGCTCGTAGATCGAATGCGGCACGCCGGGCTCGGTGATGAAGGCCTCGTAGGCGGCGTCGAAGAGGATGATCGCCTGGGAGTCGATGGCGTAATCGACCCAGCCCCGCAACTGCTCCCGGCTGGCCACGGCGCCGGTGGGGTTGTTGGGGTAGCAGAGGTAAATGAGATCGACCCGCTCCCTGGGGAAGGCGGGGGCGAAGTGGTTTTCGGCGGTGCAGGGCATGTACACCAGGCCCTGATAATAGCCCCGGTCGTCGGCCTCGCCGGTACGGCCCGCCATGACGTTGGTGTCGTTATAGACCGGATAGACCGGATCGCAGATCGCCACCCGGTTGCCGAGGTCGAAGATGTCCAGGATATTGGCGGTGTCGCACTTCGAGCCGTCGGAGATGAAGACCTCGCTGGCGGCCAGCTCGACGCCTAAGGGCCGGTACGACTTGGCGATGATGGTGTCAATCAGCCAATCGTAGCCCTGCTCGGGGCCGTAGCCGTGGAAGGTGCCAGCCTGAGCCAGCTCGTCAACCCCCTGGTGGAAGGCCCGGATGACTGCCGGCGCCAGGGGCCGGGTGACATCGCCGATCCCCAGCCGGATGATCTGGGCCTGGGGGTGGGCCTCGGCAAAGGCCTTGACCCGCCGGGCGATCTCCGGAAACAGGTATCCGGCCTTGAGTTTAAGATAGTTGTCGTTCAAGCGGGCCATAGCTCTCCTCTCCTTCCTCAATCTTGATGTTCCCGGCCTAACCGGGGCCTCTCCGCAGGCCCTGATTAGAAGATTTGCCAGGGTTTGTCAATGCCGGCATCGGCAGCGAGCGGGGCCTCGTCCCCACCCGCCGCTTGACAGCCCCGGCGGCGGAGCTTATCTGTTTGCATACTTAAAAATGGGCCGGAACGCGTGGCCGCCCCTCAGCAACGGAGAAAAAACATGCAAATCGACAAGTTTACCCTGAAGTCACAGGAGGCCTTGCAGGAGGCCCAGAACCTGGCGGAACAAAACGGCCAGCAGGAGCTCTTGGCCGAACACCTCCTGGCCGCGATTCTGCGGCAGCCCGAGGGGGTAGTGCCGCCGGTGCTGAAAAAGCTGGGCCTCGACCCGGCCACGGTGGCCGCCGAGGCCGAACGGCTGCTCGCCGCCCTGCCCCAGGTCAGCGGCCCGGGCTTCGGCCAGGTGTCCCTGTCGGCAGGCCTGAAGAAGACCCTGGATCGGGCCTTCGCCGTTGCCAAGTCCATGCAGGACGACTACGTGAGCCAGGAGCACCTCTTCCTGGCCCTGCTGGAGGACGGCGGCCCGGTGGGTTCCACCCTGAAACGGCTGGGGATCGGCAAGGATGATTTCTTAAAGGCGATGGTCGCCATCCGCGGCAACCAACGGGTCACCGATCCCAGCCCCGAGGCCAAGTATCAGGCCCTGGAAAAGTACGGCCGCAACCTCACCGACCTGGCTCGCCAAGGCAAGCTAGACCCGGTGATTGGCCGCGACGACGAGGTGCGGCGGGTGATCCAGGTCCTGGCCCGGCGCACCAAGAACAACCCGGTGCTGATCGGCGAGCCGGGGGTAGGCAAGACCGCCATTGTCGAGGGCCTGGCCCAGCGCATCGTGGCCGGCGACATCCCGGAGACCCTGCGCAACAAGCAGGTCATCGCCCTCGACATGGGGGCGCTGATCGCCGGGGCCAAGTACCGGGGCGAGTTCGAGGATCGCTTGAAGGCGGTGCTGAAGGAGGTGCAGAAGCGGGCTGGGGAGATCATTCTGTTCATCGACGAGATCCACACCCTGGTGGGAGCCGGGGCCGCCGAGGGGGCGATGGACGCCTCCAACATGCTAAAACCCGCCCTGGCCCGGGGCGAACTGCACTGCGTGGGCGCCACCACCTTAAATGAGTTCCGCACAATCGAAAAGGACCCGGCCCTCGAGCGCCGCTTCCAGCAGGTACTGGTGCAGGAGCCCTCCTTGAGCGACACCATCGCCATCCTCCGAGGCATCAAGGAGAAATACGAGGTGCACCACGGCATCCGGATCACCGACGGGGCCACGGTGGCCGCCGCCACTCTGTCCAACCGCTACATCACCGACCGCTTCCTGCCCGACAAGGCCATCGACCTGATCGACGAGGCGAGCTCGCGGCTGCGGATCGAGATCGACTCCATGCCCACCGAGATCGACGAGGTGGATCGCAAGCGGATCAAGCTCGAAATCGAGCGCGAGGCCCTGAGAAAGGAAAAGGACGCCGCCTCCAGGGAGCGACTGACCAAGCTGGAGGCGGAGCTCGCGGACCTCAACGAGGAACTCAACGCCATGAAGGGCCACTGGCAGCTAGAGAAGGACCAAATCCAGCGCCTCCGCCAGATCAAGGGCCAGATCGACGAGGCCCGGGTGGAGGAGCAGCAGGCCGAGCGCCAGGGAGACTTGAGTCGGGTGGCCGAGATTCGCTACGGCCGGATCAGCGCCCTGGAGCGTCAGTTGCAGGAGGCCAACGACCGTCTGCTCGAGGTGCAGAAGGATCGCCGGATGCTCAAGGAGGAGGTGGACGAGGAGGACATCGCCCAGGTGGTGGCCAAGTGGACCGGCATCCCGGTTGACCGGCTGCTCTCCGGCGAAAAAGACAAATTGGTGCATGCCGATGAGCAGCTCGCCCGGCGGGTGGTGGGCCAGGAGAAGGCCATCACCGCCATCGCCAACACCGTGCGCCGGGCCCGGGCCGGGCTGCAAGACCCCAACCGGCCCCTGGGTTCCTTCATCTTCCTGGGCCCCACCGGGGTGGGCAAGACGGAGCTGGCCCGGACGCTCGCCGAGTTCCTGTTCAACAGCGAACGGGCCATGATCCGGCTCGACATGTCGGAGTTCATGGAAAAGCACTCGGTGGCTCGCCTGATCGGGGCCCCGCCCGGCTACGTGGGCTACGACCAGGGCGGCTATCTCACCGAGGCGGTGCGGCGCAAGCCCTACTCGGTCATCCTCTTCGACGAAATCGAAAAGGCCCACCCCGACGTGTTCAACGTCCTCTTGCAGATCCTAGACGATGGCCGGATGACCGACGGCAAGGGCCGGACGGTGGATTTCAAGAACACCATCCTGATCATGACCTCCAACCTGGGCAGCCAGTTGATCATGGAGATGGGCGGGCGCGACGAGGAGGCCCTGCGACGAGGCCTGGACGAGCTGCTGCACCGCCAGTTCAAGCCCGAATTCTTAAACCGCATCGACGAGATCATCACCTTCCACGGCCTGCGCCGGGAGGATTTGGCCCGGATCATCGATATCCAGCTCGGCCTGCTGGCCGAACGGCTCGCGGCCCAGCACTACCGGCTGACGGTGACCGAACGGGCCAAGGGTTTCCTGATCGAGGTGGGCTACGACCCGGCCTTCGGGGCCCGGCCCTTGAAGCGGGCCATCCAGCGCTATCTCCAAGACGCCCTGGCCATCCGGGTGCTAAACGGTGACTTCGTCGAAGGCGAGGCGGTGGTGGCCGACCTCGCCCCCGACGGCCAGTCCCTGGAATTTCGCAAGGGATAAAGGAGGGGAAGGGTAAGGCGAGGTCGCCCTGAGAGCGTAGGCAGGAATCAGCAGTAAGAAACAACCGCGCCGGGCAGGGACTCCTCCTGGCCGTGCTGGTCGATCACCGTCTCCAGCAGGTCTCGCTGCAGCAGGGAGAGAGAGGCGAAGCGGACGCCGCAGCGCCGGTCGCCCACCCGGGATTCGGACAGCGGTCGGTCGGAGACGATCTGGGCCGGCAGGCCGGTGATGGCGAAGTTGTCGCCCCGGATGTCCATCTGGATCGTCCGGCGCGGCCAGGCGGAGGCACCGTTGTGGCTGAAGGCCAGCCCCTTGTGGCTTAAATCGAGGACAAGCCCCGAGGGCCGGGTCTGATCGGTGATCAGGGCGTTGGCCTGGCCACGCAGCCGGTAGCGGGCCGCCTCCCGGCGCTCCGAGGCGATGGGCCACAGCCGCCGTTTGAAGATCTGGGCCGGGCACTTGGGGTGACTTAGGCCGTAAACCTTGTGATGGATCAGGATCTGAGTCAGCTTGCGGTCGGAAAACACCGCCGGGCTGCGCTTGGCCACGAAGACGATGCAATCGGAGCACACCCCGTGGACGCTAACCGTGTAGTTCAAGGCCTCGGCGTGCTCCCAGCATGGCGTCTCGGGATGCCGGCGCGCCACGCAGCCATCGCCGCTACAGCGCATAATTTCCCAACAGGGCTTCTCACTGACCAACGTCATCGTCTCCTCCCCTCGCAAAAGGTTGTAGGCCTGACAATTCGGGTGTGAAATATGTTGGGACTTGCTTACCACATGTCAACCCTAGGCTCCACAAAAAAAATGCCAGGGAAAATCAGGGGGGGAGCTAATCGTCGGTCTGCGGCAGGCGAATGGTGAACACCGTGCCCTGGCCCTCGGCGGAATCGACCTCGATCTGGCCCAGATGCGAGTCGACGATGTTCTTCACGATCGCCAGGCCCAGGCCCGTGCCCCTATTTTTTCTAGTAAAAAATGGGGTGAAGATCTGGCCCAGCACCTCCTCGCTCATCCCCTGGCCGGTGTCGGCGATTTCGATCTTCAGCGAACGGGTGCGCCGTTCTGAGGCCAGCCGGACAGTCAGCACCCCCCCCTCGGGCATGGCGTGGACGGCGTTGACCAGGATGTTTAATATCGCCTGGTAGAGGTGATCGCTGTCCACGGCGGCGGTGACTGCGGCCTCGATCTCCCGCTCAATGGTGATCCCCGCCTTGCTGAACTCCGGCTCCATGAAGGCCAGCGCCCGGTTGAGCAGTTCGCCGACAGCGGCGGGGGCGAACCGCATCTTCTGGGGCCTGGCGAAATCCAGAAATTCGGTGACGATCCGGTCCAGGCGCCGGGTCTCCTGGACAATGATGGCGGTCAGGTGCTCGTTGCCGGGGGCCAGCTTGGCCACCCTTTTGCCCAGCACCTCGGCGGTGCTGCGGATGATCCCCAGCGGGTTCTTGATCTCGTGGGACACGGCAGCCACCATCTTGCCCAGGCCCGCCAGCCTCTCGATGTGGTTGATCCGCTCCTCCATCTTGAGCCGTTCGGCGGCCCGCCGGGCGATGATCCGGTCGCCCCGGGCCACGATCAGCCGCAGGGCCACGAACAGCCCCGACATCATGGCGACGCAGATCAGGAGGATCAAGGCCTCCAGCCGGGTCATGGCCCTCAGGTCGGGGGTCAAGTCCTGGACGATCTCGAACACCCCCAGGATGGGGCCGGTATCCTCGCCCAGGCCCCGTTCGAGACGGAAGGGGATAAAGGTACGCAACTGCCCGTGCAGCCCATGCCGGCCCGGCAGCAGGTCGAACAGGTTGCCGCTGGTGCTCAGGGTCGAGATGTTGCCTCCCTCCCTGGCCTGCCGGTAGCCGGAGCTCGCCTCCTCTAGCCGGCCCACCCGCTCGGAGATGGTGCTGTAGGCCACCCGGGGGGCGTTATTTTCGTAGATGGTGACCGACTGGATGTTCAGGCCGTGAGTGGTGTTCTTGATGATGGCGTCCAGGCGCTGAAACTGCTCCGGCTTGCGCAGGGCGATCTCGCTGAAACGCAGGTAGGTGGGGATGACAAACTGCTGATAGACCTGGTGATTCAGGTTCTCGGCCAGCACCAGGGCGTAGGCCTCGCTGCGCTGGAGGAGCATCTCCTTGGTCTTGTCGGAGATCAGCCACACCAAGAGGCCGGAGAACACCAAGAGGACGGCCAGGGCCGAAAAGGAGAAGTACTTGACCAGCTCGAAGGGCTTCTGATCCAGGTTCTCGGGCGTGAGGTCGCGGGAAGGCTCAGTCATGGCAGACCCCGCACCGCCGGCAGTTTGGCGTCTCCCCGATCTCGCATGGCCGGGAGGGCTTGGCCCGCAAGGCCAGTTGGTACTCGCGCCACAGGTAGTCGCGGCTTAGGCCATGATCGACGACCTCCCAGGGCAGCGGCTCCCGCTCCTCGCGCCCCCTCAGGGCGTAATCCTCCGGGACCACCCCCGCCCGCCGGAAGGCCTGCCGCCAGTTGCCGCCCGTCTCGCTAAGCTCAAGCAGGGCCATCCCCACCCGCCGGTCGCCCCGGGCCAGGGTGGCCTGGAAAAGGGCCTCGTCGGGGCGGTCGAAGGAGAGTTGCAGGTGGTGGCAGTCGGCAAGCCCGGCGCGCAGAAACTTGATCTTGGCCTTAAGCTGGTCAACCGGGCAGAAGGGGGCGAACTGAAAGGGGGTCCAGGCCTTGGGCACGAAGCAGTTGACACTCAAGGCCAGCCGGCAGACCCGGCCCCGGGGCCGGCCCACCTCGACCACCGCCATTTGCAGCTCACGGATCAGGCCAATCATCTCCGTCAAATCGTCGTCGGTCTCGGTGGGCAGGCCGATCATAAAGTAGAGTTTCAGGGTATGGATCCCAGACTTCGCTAGGTTAATCGCGGCCTGCAGGCAGTCCTCGCGGGTGAGCCCCTTGTTAATCACCCGGCGCAGGCGCTCCGAGCCCCCGTCCGGGGCGATCACCGCTGTCTTCACCTCGCTTTGGGCCAGCAGCTCAAGCAATGGGCCGTGGACGGCGTCGGCGCGCAGCGAGGAAAAGGACAGGCTACACCCCGCAGCCAGCAAAAACTCACTCACCCGGTCAAGCTCCTCGGGCCGGGCCATCTCCATGCCCAACAGACCCACCCGCCGGCAGTCCGGGGGCCGGGCCTCGACGGCGGCGGTGATCGCCGGGGCGGGCCAGAGCCGGGGCGGGCGATAGACGAAGCCTGCGGCGCAGAACCGGCAGCCCCGGCTACAGCCCCGGCCCAGCTCGACCAGATGCAGACCCGCGAACTCGGTCTCCGGGCTTAGGATCTGCGAGTGCCCCGCCACCGGGCCGCCCGGATGCAGGTTGCGCCTGACCCGGGCCGGAAGACCGGGGGCCGGCTCCATGGCCAGCAGGCGGCCATCCTCGCCGTAACGCGGCTCATAAAGCGAGGGTACGTAGCAGCCAGGCAGGTTGCGGGCCAGCTCCAGGAGCCGCTCGGCAAGGGGCTTCCCGGCGGCCAGAAGCCCAGGCAGGCTGGCCACGAACCGCTCCGCCACCGGCTCGAACTCCCCGAGCAGAAACAGGTCCATGAAGGGGGCTAACGGCTCGGGATTGATGAAAGTCGCCACCCCGCCGCCTACCACCAGCGGGGCGCAAGGTTCCGCCGCCCGCCGCCTGGCCACCGGCTCGATGCCACCCCGGCGGAGCAGGTCGATCACCCCCAAAAAATCGCGCTCGAAGCTGACCGAGAAGAGGAGAATCGGGAAGTCCCGCAGGGGCCGGTTGGACTCAACGGAAAGGGGGGGATCGCCGGGCCGGTCGGGGAGGAAGAACCGCTCGCAGACCAGGTGCGAATGCCGGTTGAGCCGCGCCCAGACGAGCTGCAAACCCAGGTTGGACATCCCCAGGTGGTAGGTGTTCGGAAAGAGCAGGGCCACCGGCAGCCGATCCTTCCACTTGCGCCTCAGGCCACCGGTCTCGGCGGCGAACCGGTCGCCGGACGGGGATCGGTCTCGGCGTCCCTGGCTCATCGGGCGCGGCGGAGAGTTGGCAGCACCTCGCAACCTGCCAGCGGCTGGCCTTGGCCCGCAGTTTTGATGGTCTCGCCAAAAATCAGCCGATGGCTAAGCACAAGGGCCGACAAGCAAGGTGCGGGGTGCGCTTGGCGAGTGAGGCCACACCTATGGCCTGCCGAACTCGCCAGACCGCCCCGCGTCGCCGTAGATCGGACTTTTGGCGACGCCATCAGTTTTCGTTGCGGCGCAGATAGGTGGGCACCTCCAGTTCGTCCTCGGTGGGGATGGGGGTTCTGGTCTGGGCGAACAGGGGCCGGCGGGCGCGCAGGGAGGTGGTCTGGGTGGTGGCGAAGTCGCCGCCCCGCTCGCCCGGCTCCGGTCTCCGGGCCGGGGCCGGGGGGAGGGGGGCGGGCTTGGCCGCCGCCACCTCTTGCTCCGACTCCTTCTTGCGCAGCAGGGAGGTGACGTTGCCGGGCAGGGTCTCCAACTGCTCCTCCTCCTTGATGCCGGTGGCGATGACCGTGATCCGCATGGATTCGGCCAGGGTCTCGTCGAAGATCACCCCCAGGATGATGTTCGCCTCGTCGTGAACCTCCTGGTAGATGCGGGTGGTGGCCTCGTTGACCTCGGCCATGGTCAGGGAGGCCTCGCTGGCCGAGATGTTGACCAACACCCCCTTGGCGCCGCTGATGCTGATGTCCTGAAGCAGCGGGCTGGCAATGGCCTGGTTGACCGCCTCCACCGCCCGGTTCTCGCCCAGGCACTGGCCGGCGCCCATCAGGGCCGTGCCCATCTCGTTCATGATCGCCCGGACGTCGGCGAAGTCGGGGTTGATGTAGCCCCGCATGTTGATCAGATCGGAGATGCCCTTCACCGCCTGCACCAGCACCTCGTCGGCCATCTTCATCCCCTCGATGAAGGTGGTGCCCTTGTGGCTCATGGCGGTCAGCCGGTCGTTGGGAATGGTGATGATGGTGTCCACATGCTCCTTGAGCTTGCCCCAGCCGGTCTCGGCGTTCCTCATCCGGGCCCGGCCCTCGAAGATGAAGGGCTTGGTGACCACCCCCACGGTAAGCGCCCCCAGTTCGCGGCTGATCCTGGCCACCACCGGGGCGGCGCCGGTGCCGGTGCCGCCGCCCATGCCGGCGGTGACAAAGACCATGTCCGAGCCCGCCAGGGCGTCGCGGATCTCCTGGATGCTCTCCTCCGCCGACTCGCGGCCCAGCTCGGGGTTGGCCCCGGCGCCCAGGCCCTTGGTCTTCTTGGGGCCCAGCTGGATTAAGACCTCGGCCTTGGAGGACTCCAGGGCCTGGAGGTCGGTGTTGGCGGCGATGAAGTTCACCCCCGCCAGGCCGCTGTCCACCATGGTATTGACCGCGTTGCCGCCACCGCCGCCCACCCCGATGACCGTGATCTTGGCCCTGGTATCCAGTTGCGCCGCCATTGCAAAGGTCGTGTTGCCACCCGTCATGTCGCCCTCCCTGTTTCTTTCCGGTTCAACCCGAATTCGTGATTTTTTGCAACGGTAAAATGCACCTTACCTGGCCGAAGATAGTTTTTAATTTAAGCTAGTTGCGACCAAAATCCCCGGCTGGCCGCCCCTACCACTCAGTTACAGCATCCTGCCGATCAGCCCCTTGACCTGGCTGGCAATCCGCCCCAGGGCCCCCTTGTGCCGGTTAGCGCTGGCCAGGGCGTCGGCGCGGTTGCGCAGGCCGTACAGAAGGAGGCCCACGGCGGTGGCGCATTGGGGGGTGTTGATGATGTCGTTTACCCCCCCCACCCCGTGCGGCATCCCCACCCGTACCGGCAAATCGAAGATCTGCTCCGCCAGCTCCTGAATGTTAGCCAAGAGGGCGGTGCCGCCGGTCAGCACCACCCCGACGTTGACCAGGTCCTTGACCCGGGTGTCGCCCACCTTGACCTCGCACATCTCCCGATTGATCAAGGAGAGCATCTCCTCCGTCCGGGGCTCCAGGATCTCACCCATCACTTTGCGGGACAGCTTACGCGGGCTGCGGCCCCCGACGCTGGGCACCTCGATGGTTTGATCCTTGTCGATCATGGCCGCCAAGGCGCTGCCGTGCATCTCCTTTAGGCGCTCGGCGTCCTTCATCGGGGTGCGCAGGCCGATGGACAGGTCGTTGGTCAGGTTGTTGCCGCCCAGGCCCAACACGTAGGTGTGCTTGATCGCCCCGTCGGAAAAGATGGCCAGGTCGGAGGTGCCGCCGCCGATGTCCAAGAGGGCCACCCCCAGCTCCCGCTCCTCGGGGGTGAGCACCGCCTCGGCGGAGGCCAGTTGCTCAAGCACGATGCCCGCCACCTCTAGGTGGGCCAGATTGCAGCACTTGACGATGTTGTGGATGGAGGTGGCAGAACCGGTGACGATGTGGACGTTGGCCTCCAGCCTGACCCCGGTCATGCCCTGGGGGTCCTGGATGCCGGCGTGGTCGTCCACCGTGAAGTCCTGGGGCAGGACGTGGATCACCTTCTGGTCGGGCGAGATGGGCACCGCGCTCGCCGCCTCCACCACCCGGGCGATGTCGTCCCGCAGGATCTCCTCCTGCTTGATGGCGATCAGGCCATGGCTGTTGAAGCCGTTGATGTGGCTGCCGGCGATGCCCACATAGACGGTGGAGATGGTGCAGCCCGCCATCTGCTCCGCCTCGTGGACGGCCTCGGCGATGGAGTTCACCGTGTTCTCGATGTTGACCACCACCCCCTTGCGCAGCCCGATGGAGGGGTGAACGCCCATGCCGATGATATTAACCTTGCCGTCGGTAACGTCGGCCACCACCACGCAGATCTTGGTGGTGCCGATGTCGAGCCCGACTATCAGTTCCGAGTCTTCCCGCCCCATGCCTGTCACCTTTGCCGCCCGCTCAACCGTTTTTTTTGCCCGGAGCAGAATTCTCCTGGCCGACCAGCACCTTGTTTTCCAGATAATCCATACGGATATAGGCCACGGTCTGAAATTCCTTTTTCTTATACAACCAGTACAGCACCTTGGCTAGACGATAATACGACTTTTCCCCCAGATCATGGCCCAGCAAGATGGGAAAAGGCCGGTCGGCCAAAAACATGGTGGCCCCCCCCGGGCCTGAAAAGTGCAGCTCCGAGATGTTCTGGGCCGGCAGCGAGGAGCTGCCCCGGGCCGCGAAGCGGAGGAAGCGCAGGGCCGCCGTCAGGGTGTCAGGGTCCGACACGCTGGGGGGCTGACCCTTGGCACTGGCCGACGCCTTCAGGCCGGTGATCACCGGAAAATCGAGCTCCGCCTGCCCGGTCAGGGGGGCAAAGGGCTTACCCTTGCCATCCAGGTAGTACAGGCCCTGGTCGGTATCGATCAGGGCCACCGGTCGCCGCTCCCGCACCTCGATGCGCAGATGGCTGGGCCAGTCCCTGCGCAAGTTAACGCTCTCGATCCAGCCGCAGCCCTCGATCCGCGAACGGATAGCGCCCAGGTCTAGAGCCAGCAGGTTGGCGTGGGCCTTGACCTGGGCCATCCTGAGGATGGCGTCCTTGGACACCTCCTGGTTGCCGGTGATGTCGATGGCGGTGACGTGGAAGAAGTCCGACTGGCACAGCCCGTGATAGCAAAACACCAGGCCACCGATAAACCCGCCCGCCATGAGCCCGCTTAACACCAGGAGGAGGAGCAAGCCCTTTTTGACCTCAGGCTCGCTTAGGCTGTTGCGATGCAACGGGTTGCCGCGCCATTCCTGTTTTATGCCCCTGGCCATGCTCGATCTCCCCTGATTATCCCAGCATTACCGGCTAATTTCCAGCTCGTCCCAGCGCCCGACGAACCTTACCTCCGGCTCCAGACGGACGCCGAAGCGATCCTCGACTCGGCTTTGCACCAGGCGCATCAGCCGCCAGAAGTCGTAAGCGGTGGCCTGGCCCCGGTTGACCAGGAAGTTGGCGTGCGCCGGCGACACCTGGGCCCCGCCCACCGTCAGGCCCTTGAGCCCCGTCTGCTCGATCAGCCGGCCCGCCGCCTCGCCGGGCGGGTTACGGAAGAAGGAGCCGGCGCTGGCCACCGCCCTGGGCTGCTTGGCCCGCCGCTGCCGGACGTAATCCTGGCATCGGCGGACGATCTCCTGCGGTTCGCCGGCTCGCCCTGCAAACAGCCCCGCGACCACCACCTTGTGGTGCGGCTCCCGCCAGCCCCGGTAGCAGAAATCCTCGGCACTCAAGCGCCGGGCCTCGATCCTCCCTGCTCCGTCCAGCAGCTCGGCCAGGCGCAGCACCTGGGAGATCTCGCCCCCAAAGGCCCCGGCGTTCATCATTATCGCCCCCCCCACCGTGCCGGGGATGCCGGCCAGGAACTCCAGGCCGCTTATCCCATGTCCGGCGCACCAGGCAAGCAGCCGGGGCAGGCTGCACCCGGCCTCGACCAGGCAACCGGGGGCCTCAGCCGTCCCGGCCCAATCGAGGGCCGAAAAGCGCCGGCCCAGGACGATGACCACCCCCGCCACCCCCCGATCCGAGGCCAGGATATTGCTGCCCCGGCCAATCACCAGCCAAGGGATCAGATTCTCGCTTAGGCGGCGCACCAGCCCCGCCAGCTCCTCCCGCCCGGCGGGTTCGATCAGGGCGTCGGCCGAGCCGCCCACCCGCAGTGTGGAATAGCGGACCAACGGACAATCCCAGTGTATCTCCCCTGGCCAGCAGCCGCGAATCCGCTCCCTAAGCGAGGGCACCTCAGGCCGTGGCCTCCAGCTCGCGCAGGCCCTTTAGTATCTGCTCCCCGGCCCGCCAGATGTTGCCCGCCCCCAGGGTCAGGGCCACGTCGCCCGGCTCCAGGGCCGGGATGGCCAGGGCGGCGATGTGCTCCAGATCGCGGGCCGGATAGACCTGCTTGTGGCCGTAGGCCTGGATCGACTCGATCAAGGCCGCGGCGTTCACCCCCTCGATGGGCTTCTCCCCGGCGGGGTAGATCTCGGCCACGTAGAGCACGTCCGCCTCGTAGAAGGCGGTGCTGAACTCGCGCAGCAGGCCGTGGGTGCGGCTGTAGCGGTGGGGCTGGAAGAAGACCACCAGCCGCCGCTTGGGCCAGGCGGCGCGCATGGCGGAGAGCGTGGCCCGGATCTCGGTGGGATGATGGCCGTAGTCGTCCACCACCGTGATGCCGTTGATCTCGCCCTTGACCTGCAAACGGCGCTGCACCCCGGTGAAGGTGGACATGGCCTGGGCAATTACCGGGAAGGGGATGTCCAGCTCCAGGCCCACCCCCACCGCCGCCAGGGTGTTGTAGACGTTATGGATCCCGGCCAGCGGCAGGACGATGCGGCCCAAGGTCTCGTCCCCCCGGCAAACCTCGAAGCGGGTGACCAGCCCGTCGCCGCTGATCTCCCGGGCCCGGATCTGGGCCTGGGCGCTCATCCCGTAAGTGATGATCCGCTTCTTAATCAGGGGTACCAGGTCGGCCACCTCCGGGTCGTCCAGGCAGATTACCGCCGCCCCGTAGAAGGGGATCTTGTGGATGAACTCCAGAAACACCCCCTTGATCTGCTCGATGTCCCGGTAGTAGTCGAGGTGCTCCAGGTCGATGTTGGTCACCACCTCCACCACCGGCGACAGGTGCAGGAAGGAGCCGTCGCTCTCGTCGGCCTCGGCCACCAGGAATTCGCCTTGGCCGAGCTTGGCATTGCTGCCGCCCAGGCTGTTGACCTGGCCGCCGATGACCACGGTGGGGTCGAGCCCGGCCTGGGCCAGGACCCAGCCCACCATCGAGGTGGTGGTGGTCTTGCCGTGGCTGCCGGCCACCGCGATCCCGAAACGCTTGAGCCGCATCAGCTCGGCCAGCATCTCGGCCCGGCGGACGATGGGGATCTGGGACTGAATGGCGGCCAGCACCTCGGGGTTGTCACCCTTGACCGCGGTCGAGATCACCACCACGTCGGCACCCTTGATCCACTCGGCCCGGTGGCCGATATGCACCTGGCCGCCCAGCCCGGCCAGCCGTTTAGTGATGGGGCTCTCCCTGAGGTCGGAGCCGCTAACCGTGTAGCCCAGGTTCAAGAGTAGCTCGGCGATGCCGCTCATGCCGATGCCGCCGATGCCCACGAAGTGGATGTGCTTATTTTTCTTGTACATGGCTCGCTCCTCTCCTTTCCGCCAGGGCCAGGCACTCGTCAACAATGGTCTCCGCCGCCGCCGGCCTGGCCAGGCCCCTGGCCGCCCGGCCCATCTCCCGCCGCCGGCTATCGTCCCCCAGGAGGGCGGCAATCTCGCGGGTCAAAACCTCGGCCCCAAGCCCGGCCTCGTCAAGCATCAGGGCCGCCCCCGCCTTGACCAAGGCCAGGGCGTTGTAACGCTGGTGGTCGTCGGCGGCGAACGGGAAGGGCACCAAAATGGCGGGCTTGCCCAGGGCGGTCAGCTCGGCCAGGCTGGTGGCCCCGGCCCGGGAGACCACCAGCCCCGCCCGCCGGTAAACCGCCGCCATGTCGGTGAAGAAGGCCGCCACCTCGGCCCGAATCCCGGCGTTCTGGTAAGCCTCCCGCACCAGCGCCTCGTCGGCGGCCCCGGTCTGGTGGATCACCCGCCAGTCCGAGGCCAGCCTGCCCAGCCCGGCGATGGCTGCGGGCAGCAGGGTGTTCAACCGGTGCGCCCCCTGGCTGCCGCCCAGGATCAGAATGGCCCGCCCCTCCTCCGTCGGCTGCCCGGCTAGCTCCAGGATCTCCCGGCGCAGAGGGTTGCCGCTCAGCAGGCAGCGCTCCTTGGGGAAATACGCCTCGCTACCCGGAATCGACAAAAACACCCGCTCCACCAGGCCCCCCAGCCGGCGGTTGGTCAGGCCGGGCACCGAATTCTGCTCGTGGATGCAGGTGGCGATCTTAAGCGTCTTGGCCGCCAGCACCACCGGCCCAGTTACGTAACCGCCCACCCCCAGCACCACCTGGGGCCTGATCTCGGCCAGCACCCGCCGGGCGGCCATAAGGCTTGCGGGCAACTGGACCAGGGTCTTGATCCGGGCCAGCCACCCCCGGCCCTTCAGCGACCCGCAAGGCACCGCCCGGCTTTCGAAGCGGTAATGGCGCATGGCGTTCTGATCCACCGCCCGCTCGGTGCCGATGAACACCACCCGGCCGCCGGGCCGCCGGGCCATCATCGCCTGGGCCACGGCGATGCCGGGGAAGATATGGCCGCCGGTGCCGCCGCCGGTGACCACCAGGGTGAACCCGGCCCCGGACTCGACCATCGCCTCAGGCCTTAAGCCCCATGACCAGGCGGGCGAAGACCTCCCCCCGCTCGGCGTAGCCGGAGAACATGTCAAAGCTCGAACAGGCCGGGGACAGCAAGACCACCTCGCCTGGATTGGCCAACTCGTGGGCCTTGGCGACCGCCTGGGGCAGGGAGTCGAGCAGCTCCACCTGGGTCAGGCCCTGAAAGGCCAGAGCCATCCGTTCCCGGGCCTCGCCAATTAACAACATGGCCTTGACCTTGGCCCGCACCTGATCGGCAAGCAGCCGGTACTCCCCGCCCTTATCCCGGCCCCCGGCGATCAGCACCACCGGCCCCGGCAGGGCCGCCAGGGCCGCCACCACCGCACCGATGTTGGTGGCCTTGGAGTCGTCAATATACCGCACCCCGCCGACCTCGGCCACCTCCGTCATTCGGTGCGCCAGGGGCCTAAAGCCCGCCAGCCCCAAGCGGAGCCCCTCCGGCTGGCAACCCGTCGCCCGGGCCGCCAGCAGGGCAGCGGCGGCGTTCTCCCGGTTGGGCGAACTGGCCAGCCGGGTGCCGCGCAGATCGTAGATCTCGTCCGGCCCGCTCAGCCAGCCCCCGGTCAAGCGCACCGTCTCCTCCCTGATCTCGGCCCCGTCCTCGCCTGGCTGTCTTAAGGCGCCAAACGACAGGCAACGCCTAGGCTCCCAGCCGGGCCGGATACTCTTCGCCTCCGCAAACAGCCGCCGGGCGTCCTGGTCGTCGCGGTTGACGATCGACACGTCGTTCATCCGCTGATGGGCGAAGAGCTTGAACTTGGCCAGGGCGTAGTCCTCGTAGGAGGGATAGCGATCCAGGTGGTCGGGGGAGATATTCAGCAGCAGGCCGATCTCGGGCCGGAAATCCCCCGCCGCGTCGAGCTGGAAGCTACTGACCTCGAGCACCAGCCATTCGGCGGTCTGCCCGGTCATCAGGTAATCGGTAAGCGGGGTGCCGATGTTGCCGCCCACGAACACCTTCTTGTCCGCCCCCTTGAGCAGGTCGCCGATCAGGGTGGCAACCGTGGTCTTACCGTTGGTGCCGGTGACCGCGATCACCGGGGTGCGCAGATAGCGGGGGGCGAGCGCCAACTCGCCGATCACCGGAATGGCCTTATCTTTCGCCCGCGCCCACACCGGCAGGTCATGGGGCACCCCTGGGCTTAACAGGATCAGGTCAACGGCGTGGCAGAAACGGTCGCGATGGCCGCCAAACTCATATTTTACCCCCATTTCCTCAAGCCAAGCGCTGGCCTCCGGGGTGGCGGGGCCGGAATCGGAAAGGCAAGCCACGGCGCCCTGGGCCTGGCAGAAACGGATGGCCGAGCGTCCGGACTTGCCCAATCCCGCCACCAGCACCCGTTTTCCCGAAAGCTCCCTGCCCGTTGCCTGCCGCATTCCCTCTCCCCGTCAGCGCAGTTTCAGGGTGGCCAGGGCCGACAGCCCCAGGATGATGGAGATGATCCAGAAGCGCACCACCACCTTGGGCTCGGTCCAGCCCTTCTTCTCGAAGTGGTGGTGGAAGGGGGCCATCAGAAAGACGCGCTTGCCGCCGCTCATCTTGAAGTAGCCCACCTGGATGATCACCGACAGGGCCTCCATCACGAAGATGCCGCCCACCAGGGCCAGCAGGATCTCCTGCTTGATCATCACCGCCACGCAGCCCAGGGCCGCGCCCAGGGCCAGGGCCCCGGTATCGCCCATGAACACCTCGGCGGGGAAGGCGTTGAACCACAAGAAGCCCAGGCAGGCGCCCACCATCGCCCCGCAGAGCACCGCCACCTCGCCGGCCCCCGGCACGAAGGGGATCTGGAGGTAGGCCGACAGGGTGGCGTGCCCGGCCAGATAGGAAAACACCAGGTAAACGGAGCCGGTAATCACCACCGGCCCGGAGACCAGGCCGTCCAAGCCGTCGGTGAGGTTGACGGCGTTGGAGGCGGCCACCAGCACCAGGGCGACGAAGAAGATATAGCCCACTCCCAGGGGCAGGACGACGTGCTTAAAAAAGGGCATAAACAGCTCGCTGTTGAAGCCGGGGTCCCGGTAAACCGCCCAACCCGCCGAGACCCCCCCCAGCACCTGGAGCAGCATCTTGCCCCGGGCGCTCAGCCCCTTGCTGTTCTGCTTCTTGATCTTGCGATAGTCGTCGTAACCGCCGATCAGCCCGAACCACAAGGTGACCAGAAGCACGATCCAGACGTGGCGCACCGACAGGTCCACCCACAGCAGGGTGGTCAGCACCATGGAGGCCAGGATCAGCGCCCCGCCCATGGTCGGCACCCCCTGCTTGCTGAAGTGGCTCGCCGGCCCGTCCTCGCGGATGACCTGGCCGATATGCGCGCCCTTGAGCAGGGCGATGAACCGGGGCCCGGCCAGGATGACGATCAGAAAGGCGGTCACCGTCGCCCCCACGCAGCGGAAGGTGATGTAGCGGAAGACGTTGAAGCCGCCGAATAAGGGGTGCAGCGAGTAGAGGAGGTGATAGAGCATGGATTAGTTATTTCTCTACGCCGGAATCGGCCGATCTGAATCTTTCCCTTGCCCCTCGAGCGCCGCCAGCACCTCTTCCATCCGCATGCCGCGCGAGCCCTTGATTAGCACCAGGTCGCCGGGTGCCAGCCGGCCCGCGGCGAGCAGGCCCGCGATCCTCGCTGCCGCCTCCGCCTTGCCGGCGCAGACCTGGGCCGCCTCCCGGCTCATCCCCGCCTCCCAGGCGGCCTCGACCAAGGCCGGGGCCTGGTCGCCCAGGGCCAGGAGGAAATCGAAGCCCAGCCGCGCCGCCTCCTGGCCGATGGCCCGATGGGCCGCGCGGCTCGCCGCCCCCAGTTCCAGCATATCGCCCAGCACCGCCAGCAGGCGTCCCGCCCCCCTGATCTCCGCCACCGAGCGCAGGGCCGCGGCCATGGAGCCAGGGTTGGCGTTGTAGGAGTCGTTGATCACCACCAGCCCCGAGGCCAGGCGGCGGTGGCCCAGGCGGTTTTCCCCCGGACGGAAGGCCTCCAGCCCGGCCACGATCTCCTCCACCTCCGCGCCCGCCGCCAGGGCCAGACTGGCCGCCGCCAGGGCGTTTAGAACGTTGTGCCGGCCAATGACCCCAAGCCGAACTCGCCGCGTCCCGCCGCCCAGGTGGAGGGTGAAGGCCAGCCCTTCCCGGCCCAGGGGCCGAACGCGGGTGGCCCGAACCTCGGCAGCGGCGCGAAAGCCAAAACCAATCTGCGGGTTGGGCAGGCCCTTGGCCAGCCGCCGCACCCAGGGATCTTCAAGATTTAATACCAGGGTGGCGCCGGCCCGGCAGCCTGAAAAAAGCTCGCCCTTGGCCCGCGCCACCCCCTCCAGCGACCCCAGACCCTCCAGATGGGCGGGCTGAACGTTGTTGATGCAGGCCGCGTCTGGATCGGCGATCCCGGCGAGCCTGGCAATCTCGCCTGGCCGGTTCATGCCCATCTCCAGCACCGCGAAACGGTGCCGGGGCTCAACCGGCAGCAGCGACAGGGGCAGGCCGATCAAGTTGTTGAAATTGCCTTGAGTCTTGAGCGTCTCGCCGCGCCGCTCCAGGATGGCGGCGGTCATCTCCTTAACCGTGGTCTTGCCGGAGCTGCCGGTGACCGCCACCACCGTCAGCCCCTGCATCTGACGACGGCGGTAGGCGGCGAGATCCCCCAGCGCCCGCAGACTGTCGGGCACCACGACCACCGGCAGCCCAAGTCCAGGGGCGGGCCGCCGCTCGGCGATCATCAACCTCGCCCCCCGACGCTGGGCCTCGTCCGCGAAATCCACCCCGTCGAAACGCTCGCCGGCCAGGGCGAGAAAGGCGTCGCCAGGCGTGATTTTCCGGCTGTCAGTAACGATGCCGCCCACGACCAGCCGCCCGGCCGCCTCCCCGGCCAGTCGGCCGCCGGTGGCAGCCAGGATCCGGGTCAGGCTCCAGTAGCGCTTGGGGGCCGGAGACTGGCGGTCAAGCCCCCTGGCCTTGGCCCGCAGGCATTTCGCCGCCTCCTGGCGGTCGTCGAAAAAGAGCCGCTCCCCGCCCAGAAGCTGATAGGTCTCATGGCCCTTGCCGCTGATCAGGACGATGTCGCCCTCCCCGGCCAGGGATATCGCCCGGGCAATGGCCTCGCCCCGGGCGGGAATGGCGAGATAGCCACGGCCAGACGCCTCCCCCGGCCCGGCCAGCGGCCTCATCCCGGCGGCCACCACCCCCGCCTCGATGGCGGCCATGATCCCCTCGGTGGACTCGGAGCGGGAATTGTCGGCGGTGATGATCGCCACCGTGGCCAGCCGGCCAGCAATCTCGCCCATCAAGGGCCGCTTGCCGGAGTCGCGGTCGCCGCCGCAACCAAAGACCAGCAGCAGCCGCTTGGGGTTTAGCCCCCGCAGGGTGGCGAGGACGTGCTGCAAGGCGTCCGGGGTGTGGGCGTAATCGACGAACACGGCGGGCAGACCCAGCCTGCCGCCTCCGACCACTGGCTCCAGGCGACCCGGCACCCGGATGACCCGCTTAAGCCCCCGGCTGATGGCCGCAGGCGCGATGCCCAGACCCAGTGCCAGCCCCACCGCCCCCAGGACGTTCTTCAGGTTGAAACGCCCCACCAGGTTGCTGCGGATAGCAAATAGCCGGTCTTTAGCCGGCAATTTTTTATTTTTAAGCCGCGTCTCGCCGTTGCCGAGCCCCAGGCCCACCCCTGCCCGCACCCGGATGTTGGCGGAGGTGGCATCCAGCCCCAAGAGCGGCTTCTGGACGCTGACCTCGTGGCGAGCCAAGAACCCGCAGCTTATCACCCGGGGCCCGCCCGGCAGGTGTCGCAGCTCCGCCTTAAGCCGCCGGCCCCAGCCTACGGCTTCCTCCCCGTCGTCGATGATCACCGCCACCGCCCCCGGCCGCAGGTGGTCGGTGAACAGTCGCCGCTTGGCCTGGTAATAATCCTCCATGTCCCGGTGGAAGTCCAGATGGTCGCGGGTCAGGTTGGTGAACAGGGCGGCGTCGAAGTCAAGCCCCGCGACCCGCCCCAAGGTCAGGGCGTGGGAGGAGACCTCCATCACCACGTGGGTCACCCCCGCGGCCCGCATCCGTGCTAGCAGGGCCTGAAGCTCCAGCGGCTCCGGGGTGGTGAAGCTGGCGGCGGCCTCCTGGCCCTGGTAACGGTAGTTAATGGTGCCGATGACCCCCGGCGTGCCCCCCGCCGCCCTGATGATCGCCTCCAGCAGGAAGGTGGTGGTGGTCTTGCCGTTGGTGCCGGTGAGCCCGATCATCACCAGCCCGCGACCCGGGTGATCGTAAAAGGCGCAGGCCATCCGCCCCAGGGCCTCGCGGGTGTCGTCCACCCCGATCAGCGGAATTTCCCGCCCGCCAAGATCCAGGGCGGCCATCCGGCTCTGGTTGACGACCATGGCCGTGGCCCCCTTCTCCGCCGCCTGGGCCGCGAAGTCATGGCCGTCCGTCGCCCCGCCCCTTAGGCAGACAAAGAGGCTGCCCGGCTTAACCGTCCGAGAATCGGCGGTGATGGCCTCTATCCACAGGCCATCCGCCAGTGCCGCCGGGGTGTGAGTTATCCCCCGCAGGATGTCGGCAAGCAGTTTTGCCACCCTGGCTCGACCTCGCTCTGGGTTAAGGTTTGATGGCTCAACAAAAGGGCCAACAGGCAAGGCGCGGGGTGCGGTTGGCGAGTGAGACTATACCTGCGGCATGCCGAACGACCCTAACTGCCCTGCGTCGCAGATCGGACTTTTGCGACACCATCAAGGTTTGTCTGGCGCCAACTTGAGCTTGATCTCGTCCACGTCCTTGAGCTTGACCCCCGCTACCGGGCTTTGTTCCGCCACCCGTCCCGAACCCTGAATACCGACCTTCAGATTGAAGCCCTGCAAGGCCTGCATGGCCTTGCGCAGACTCAAGCCCACCACGTTCGGCATCTCCAGGGCGCCGACGTTGCTGGCCGGCTGGCTTATGGGCTCCTGGGCCTGAGACTCCAGCCAGTCCTGGTAGAGCACCTGATCCGACTCCAGATGCGGGGGCTTGAGCTTGGCGTCCCAGCGCTTGGCCAGCAGGCCCTGCCCCTGGCTGATCAGCTCAGCGACCGTCTTGCGGGTGGGCGAGGGCAGGGAAAGGTCCAGGCTCGCCCCGTCCAAGAGCAGGATCACCGCCAGTTGATGGCCGTTCTCCCGGCCCTCGCCCAGAGTGGTGATGGCGAAGCGAAAGAGGTCTTCAATCGACTCCCCGGTCTCGCCCCCCTCCGACACCTTGGCCGGCACCGCCCCCGGCGGGGGCGGAGGCTTGCTGGCCCGGATCGACTCGACCACCAGGGCGTCGTCCGGGCCCGGCGGCTCCAGGCCCTCCACAAAACTGAGAAAACGGGTGCTGGCCTCCTGGCCTACCCCCTCGCTCCTCGGAAAGGAGAGGGGATGAAAACTGCTGTCCTCCATCCGCCAAAGGCCCTTGAGCAAATGGGGAGAAACGCCCGCCCCGCCGTTGGTGAGCGAACTGAAGGCGGCCAGGACATTCAAGGGCATCACCCGCCAGTGATCGTCATCCAGGCGGCAGGGTTCGCCAGCAGCCGGCTTGCCAACCTCGCCGCCCAGCCGGGTCTCGCCCAGGCCGGAGCCGGCGGCGGCCAGACCCAACTGACGGCAAAAGCCCTCCAGCCTCTGCTCCGGCACGGTGTAGGGCCGTGACCACTGAAAGGGCGGGCTCAGATGGATGCCAGGCCGCCAGACCTGCGATTCAGGGGTGGCGGCGGTAGCGGCGGTCTCGCCCTTGACAATCTTGAAGGCCCGGGGGGCGATGACCTGCCCCGGGTCGGGATCGTCACCGGCGGTGGCCGAAAGATCGGAAGGCAGGTTGCCGGCGGCCAGCTCGGCGGCGGCCTTGAAGAAGGCGTTTAGGCCCAGCAACGGGACGGGGTCGTTGACTAGGCGATTCTGATAGGCCGAGGCCGAGGCCTTCCAGTAGGTGTTGGGATCGTAGGACGGCAGATCGGACATGGCGAGGATCTCCCCGCTATCCGCATCCATGACCACGGCACTCGCCGACTGGGCCCGGGTCTGCTGGAGCAGCGCTTGCAGCTTCCGCTCCAGGAGGGTTTGCAGGTCGATGTCGATGGAGACGACCGCCGCCGCCCCGGTGATCGGGATGTCGGCGACGTTGAGACCCGGCAGGTTAAGGTATTGGGTGGCCAAGGTCCGATCCCCGCGCAGAATGCTGTTATAGAGAAATTCCGCGCCCGCCAGCCCCTGGTCCTCCTTTTCAAAACCGACGACGTGGGCGGCATGGTCGTGAAACGGGTAGAAGCGGTGCTGCTCGTCCACCAGGTACACCCCGTCCAGCTTGGCGTCGGCGATCTTGCGGGCCGTGGCCAGGTCGAGGTTGCGCTTCAGCCAGACGAATTTCCGCTCGGTGCGCAGCTCGGCCCGAAGTTTCTCCGGGGTTAAACCTAGGATGGCGGCCAGGTGCTCGACTGGCCGCTGGGCCTCCTGCAACTCCATGGGGCTCAGGTACACCGAGGCCTGTTTGAAGCTGACCGCCAGGGCGGTCATATTGCGATCAAAGATGGGCTGCCGAAACTTGCCGGCGGGCGGCTTCTCCCCAGCGGCGGGTGGGGGCGGCTCCTGACCGGCGGGGGCAGCGACCTTCGTGGCCGGGCCGGGGAAGAGCCTATGCAGCACCGTCCAGCCGAGCACCCCGCCCAGGGCCAGCAGCAACAGCCAGACCACGATCGGCAGCCCAGTCCGGCGCCTCTTTCTGGGCCTCTGACCAGGGATCATCCATGCCTACAGGTGCCGCACCTGGCCCGTTTCCGGCAGGTAGAGCCCAAGCTTGCCCGCCGCCGCCACCAGGCTGTTCTGATCGAGCAGGGCGCCGCGCTGGCCGTACAGGTGCTCCTGCTCCTTGATCAACTTTTGCTTAAAGGCGTTCTGTTCCGCCAGCTCCCGCTGTCCGGCGCGGATCAGCATCCCGCAGGCGAGCGAGGCCACGATCGCCAGACCCAGCCCAGCCACCATCACCGAGCCGAACAGCCGCCTGGCCGCCAGGTTGCCACGAATCGGCACCGTTCGGGCCCGCACCGTCTGCTTGACGACAAAAACACTAGAAAAATCCTGAATCATCTCCCCTCCACTTTCCGTGCGACTCTGAGCTTGGCGCTCCTTGCCCTTGGATTTACGGCCAACTCCGCCTCCGAGGCGACCAACGGCCGCCTGGTCAGCGCCTCGAGCGCCGGGTGGCCGGCGAAGGCCCGCTTGACCAACCGATCTTCCAAGGAATGAAATGAAAGCACACAGAATTTCGCATCATTTTTCAACAGTTGCGGGGCCGACTCCAAAAGGGCGAGCAGGTTGTCCAGCTCGCGGTTGACCGCGATGCGCAGGGCCTGAAACACCTTGGTCGCCACATGAATCTTGGGGGGATGGAAGCGCCTGGGTACCGCCTCCTCCACCAGGTTAACCAGCTCGGCGGTGCTTTTAAAGGCCCGCGTCTTACGCCGGGCGACGATCAGGGCGGCGATACGCCGGGCCTGACGTTCCTCGCCGAAATAAAAAAATATATCCGCCAGCTCCTCTTCCGAGAGTCGGGACAGCAGCTCGCCCGCCGTCCGCCCCTGGCCGGGGTCCATCCGCATGTCCAAGGGCTCATCGCCCCGGAAGCTGAACCCCCGCCGACTCTCATCCAACTGATACGATGAGAGCCCCAGGTCGGAGATGATCCCATCCACCTCCCCAATCCCCAGCTCGGCCAAGCTGGCGGCCAAGGTCGTGAAGTTGCGGGGCACGACGGTAAGCCGCTCGGCAAAAGGGGCCAGCCGCGCCTCGGCCCGGTGCCTGGCCTCGGGGTCCCACTCGAAGGCGATCACCCGGCCCGCCGGGGCGCTGGCGGCCAAGATCAGCTCGCTATGGCCGCCCAGGCCTAGGTTGGTATCGACATAGACCCCGCCCGAGACAGGTCCCAGGAACTCGATCGTCTCCCGGGCCAGCACCGGCAGGTGGGTCATGGCCGGCCCTGGCCCTTGGCCTCCCGATCGGATGGCCTCACAAGAGCCCGGACTTGAGCAGGCTGACCTCGAAGTCCGCGAAGTCGGCGGCGGTAGGCTTGTTGTCGGCCTCCCAGGTCTGCTTGTCCAGGATCTCGAAGTAGGTCATCACCCCGGTGATCACCACCTCCCGTCCGGCCAGCCCGCCCTCCTCCCTGAGCTTGGGCGAAAGGAGGATGCGGCCCTGCCGGTCCAAGGGGCACTCCACCACCCCACCCAACATGTAGCGGATCATCTTGCCCATGTGAGGCTGGCTCTGGCGGTTGGCGAGCAGGTTGCGCTCCAACTCCTCCCACTGGGCCACCGGATAGACCCTGAGACACTGGTGCCAGGGGGTGACCATCAGCCGCTCGTCGTAGTGCTCGCGCAGGATCTCGCGGAAACGGGTCGGGATGTTCAGTCGGCCCTTGCCGTCTAAGCTGTGCTCGGAGCGGCCCCGAAAGTGCCGGGCCGGAGACGCGATCGGGTTGTCGGTCACCACCACCCTCCAAAACCTTTTTGCCCCACTTTACGCCACATCATAGTCTTCTATAGTGAAACAAACCCACCGCTGTCAAGAAAAAAAACCGCCCGCCAACCCGAAGCCAACTGTAAAGATAACGGCTTGACATTAAAGATATTATTCTCAATTCTACCACCGGTGGTAAGACAGCCAAACTTCACTTACCACCGGTGGGGCCCCAAGGCCACCTCAACTCAGGCCACCACAACAACCGACCGCCCGGCAAGGTGGACGAGCACGCAACGATTTTCCACATATTGCTAACAATTACAACATAGTAACGATTGCGACCTACTTGGTGGCGCAAAGTGGAGGGAGAAATAGATGCAGACACAAAAAAGGCCCCCGGAGGACATCCGGGGGCCGAAAAGAAAGGGAAGGTGGACGGGTTAGCGCAGGGTCTGGTCGATGTCGAGCAGGATCTTGACTTGGGAGCCGCTCTTGGCCAGGCCCAGGAGGCAGCGGGTGTCAATGCCGGCCCCGAGGCTGGACGGCCCCTCGATCTCCGCCGCCTTGAAGGTCAGCACCTCCGACACCGAGTCCACCACCACCCCCATGCGCCGGGTCTCCGCCTCATGCTCGGTCTCGACGATAACGA
>JAJXUT010000084.1 GCA_021782655.1 Deltaproteobacteria bacterium | reverse complement strand
CCCCCTACCTTCAGCCTGCGGCTACGTGGAACGGGGGATCGCCTCCTGGTACGGCCCCCGCTTCCACGGCAAAATGACCTCCGACGGCGAGGTCTATAACATGTACGGGCTAACCGCGGCCCACAAGATCCTGCCCATGAACACCATGGTGCTGGTCAAGAATCTGGACAACAGCCGGGAGGCGGTGCTCAGGGTCAATGACCGCGGCCCCTTTGTCAAGGACCGGGTCATCGATTTGAGCCTGGGCGCGGCCCGGGCCCTGGGCCTGGAGGCGCCGGGCACCGCCCACGTCGTGGTCACCGCCCTGGGCGAGGCCCAAAGGCCTGCCGGCGGCGGGGCGCCCCGGTTCGTGGCTTATCAGAATCTGTCGGAGGGGGAGTTTTTCGTGCAGCTTGGGGCCTTCACCAGCCGGGAAAACGCCGAACGGCTGAAGGCGGAGATGCAGGGCCGGGGGCTTAAGGCGATGTCGGAGGTCTATGAACGGGGGGATGGCTGCCGCTTCTACCGGGTGCAGGTGTGGGCCGGACGCACCCTCGACCAGGCCCGGCTGGCGGCCCGTTCCTGGGAGAAGCGCTATCCCAACGCCTTCGTCGTCGCCCGGTAGGGGTCTTGTTCCGCGTTCGCCGTCATGGCTGACAAGTTGCCCCCCCACCTGCCCTGGCCAACCAGAGGACAAGATTGGCAACACAAAAAAACCCGCTAACCATTGCTGGCTGCGGGTTTTTTGTGAACTACTATCGCCAAGGGTAACCTGCCGCCGCCACTGAACTTGGGCGCGATTAGCGCAACGCTGCTCCCGGCGGTCAGGTTACCCAATTGTTAGCACATCCCTTGCCTTTTAATTTCTTCTTTTCCAAGTGTTGTTAACTGCCATGCTGATTTCGGGCCTTTAAGGTCCGGCACTCTCTCAAGAAAGCCCTCATCTCTGAGTTTGTAAAATTCAATTTTAACAAGATGTTCCGACTTGATTCCTGTGATATCTCGTGCTTGATGATTAGTAATACTATCATTTAAAGCGAGGAATTTAAGGATTGCTTCTGTAGGGGCTGCGAGAGGAATATGAGGTAAAATAACTTTGACATAATTTTTATCTTCGTAAATTTCAGGTGGTTTAAGCCCCCATTCTTTCATCTTCTGAAACGTTGTATTAAGCCCTTCACCCAGGTCTTTGTTTGGTGCATTTTTATAGCGATTTAGCGTCCTAACAATCTTTGAGTTTCTGGCATAACGGGCATCCAAAATGTTTTCAACTGTAACATACCCGGGGAGGCGGCCAGGGCTTAATATTTCAATTCTATTGTTATAGATTAAAATTTGACTATCATCAGATATTGAATAGTCGCGATGGATTAATGCGTTAACAATAACTTCCCATATTGCCTCTGGAGGATATTTGAGGTTTTTCAAACCATCAGTTGTCCACACCTTAACGGAAGACATTATTTTTTCTACTGCCTGCACTGTTTTATTTATCAAAGGAAATAGAGGCCCCTCCATCGTAACTTGATCAGCAAGATTATCTCGCTCTGGATCATCCTCTTTGGTTTCATATCTCGTAATTTTTACCGCACATTTTCTTGGGATAACTGCACTAGGACATGAATGAAATAATAATGCTGCAGCCACTTTTTGTTTCCCAAGTTCTGTAATCAAGCAGATTTTGATTGATACAGAATTCTAACGGGTCAGTTTTTGGCGAATAATCTTTTAAGAATGAGATTAACTCCTTAGATTCAGCAATTTGTTCCGCTGGAATATCTTTAATCACTTGATCTTCGAAAGAAGTAGCGCCCTTTGCAAATGAAAGTTCTGTAATTTTTTGATGATCTTTAATTGGAAGTGATTGTGCACCATATCTTTGATATACTGTACCATCTGCTGTTTTGTGAACTTCAGAACTTTTTTCTATTAATACGCGTAATATATATCCTGTTTTATCTTCGCACTTTAATATTTCATATTTTAGATCTAAAGAAGGTGTTACTTCGAAAATTGCTTGCAAATGGCTATTTAAGTCTTCAATTTTTGATGCTCCCTGCCAACGCTTTGATTGGTCAGGTTCCTCTTTTTCATCCGCAATACCTATAATGAATTCTCCACCATCTGCATTAGCAAAGGCCACTGCAATTTTTTGAACTTTTGCACCTTTTATAAGAAATGATTTGTTGTCAAAAAAATGAGTTTCCTCTCTATTTGACAAATCATCAGCTTCATTGAGACCAATTGTTTTCGTGTTCATAATTTTCTCGTGTCGTGCTATCAGCTAATTTTGATCACTATTTTGGTGCAGTGGTACGATTAGTTTAGGCATGGCAGCCCTCTCGGCTTAATACCCCTACACCTACCCCTAAATGATGAGGTCGCCACCGTAACACCCCGAACTTTGCCGCACAACAAAAAACCCGCAAAGCCTTAAGCTATGCGGGTTTTGCGGACTTTGTCAGACGTCCTTGTTCTATCTATTGGTGCCGAAGGCGAGACTCGAACTCGCACGACTTTTGGTCACCACCCCCTCAAGATGGCGTGTCTACCAATTCCACCACTTCGGCAAGGTCAAACTGGGGTCAATTCTTATGGCCCTTAGGGCTGGGCTGCGGCCTTTCGGCGGCCTTGGCCGGCGGCGGAACCGCCTTGGAGTCTGACTCCTCGGGCTTGGCTGCCGGGGTCGCGGCCGACGCCGCCGGCTTCTCGACCGCCGAGGGCTTGGCCTCTTCGCCCGGGGCCGGGGCGCCGGGGAACTTATCCGGCGCCGCCTCACCGTTCGATTTGGTCGGCTCCTTGCTCATCGGCACCTCGACCGGGGTGGGGGCCGTCTCCACCTTCCGCGCCGCCGGGGCGACGGGGATGGCCTTCATCACCGAACTCCTGGAGACGCTAGTCGAATAATAGGCCAAGGTCACCGAGGTAAACATGAAGATGATGGCGCTGGCGGTGGTGATCTTGTTCAACAGGGGCAGCGGCCCATCGGTGCCGAAGACCGTCTGCCCGGAGCCGCCGCCGAAGGAGGCCCCCATGTCGGCGCCCTTGCCGTGCTGAAGCAGAACAATGACGATCAAAAAGATGCAGACCAGAAAGTGAACGATGGTAAGCAGGGTTAGCATGTTGGTTCCCAAAAGCCGCCCGCAAGCGGCAAACCCTCAGACGTGGTGGCGGATAATCCGCGCAAACGATTCGATCTTTAAAGCGGCGCCGCCGACCAAGGCACCGTTGATGTCCGCCTGGGCCAGCAGGGCCTCGACGTTGCCCTCATTAACCGAGCCACCATACAGTATTCTAATTTCACTGGCAACAGTTTTCTGGCTCATCCCGGCCAGGGTTTCCCGGATAAAGGCATGTGCCTCCTGGGCCTGCGTCGGGGTGGCGGTCTGACCGGTGCCGATGGCCCACACCGGCTCGTAGGCCACGACCAGTCCGGCGCCAATGGGAATCGCGTCCAACCCCTCCTCGAGCTGGGATTTAAGCACCTGGTTGGCGCGTCCCGCCTGACGTTCCTCCAGGGTCTCGCCGACGCAGAACACCGGCCGCAACCCAGCGGTCAACGCCCCCTTGAGCCGCCGGTTGATCATGGCGTTGTCCTCGCCAAAGACATGGCGGCGTTCGGAGTGGCCCAGGATGACCATCGCGCAGCCCAGTTCCCTGAGCATCAGGGGCGAGATCTCGCCGGTGAAGGCACCCTGGCTGGCCCAGCAGCAGTTCTGCGCCCCCAAGCTTACCTCGCTGCCGGCCAGGACTTCGGCCACCACCGTCAGGGCGGTGAAGGGCGGGGCGATCATCACCTCCGGCCCGGCCCCCGCCGCGACCTTGACCACCTCCTGGGCCAAGTGCCGCGACTCGTGCAGGGTTAAATTCATTTTCCAGTTGCCAGCGATCAAGGTGCGTGGCGGCATGGCGACGTCTCCTTATTTTTTTGCCTTACGGCAAACAACTGACGGTTTAAGCCGTCATAAATTTCAGCAAACCTCTTACCACCCGGCCATAACCCGCTTAACCCAAAGCCACCACCCCTGGCAGTTGTTTGCCCTCCATCAGCTCCAGGAAGGCGCCGCCGCCGGTGGACATATAAGATACCTTGTCTCCGGCCCCGGCCTGGTTGATCAGGGCGTTGGTGTCGCCGCCACCCACGATGGAAAGGGCCGGACTGGCGGCCACCGCCTCCACCAGGGCCAGGGAACCGGCGGCGAAGGGCGGCATCTCAAAGGCCCCCATTGGCCCGTTCCAGACGATGGTCTTCGCCCCGGCCAATGCCTGAGCGAAGCGCCGGGCGGTGTCAGAGCCGATGTCCAAGATCATCCAGCCGTCCGGAACCTGATCCAGGGCCACGGTGCGGGTGTTGGCAGTGGCCGAGAAGGCGTCGGCGATCACAAAATCAACCGGCAGGTGTACCTTGACCCCCTTGTCTCCCGCCTGGGTCAGCAACTCACGGGCAGTGCCCAAGAGGTCGTCCTCCACCAGGGAGGCGCCCACGGCGTGACCCTGGGCCTTCAGAAAGGTGTTGGCCATCGCCCCGCCAATGAGCATCACCTCCACCCTGTCCAGCAGATTGCGGAGGGCGGAGAGCTTGCTCGACACCTTGGCCCCGCCCAGGATGGCGGCCAGGGGCCGGGACGGGTTGGTCACCGCCCGGTGGAAAAAATCTATCTCCCGGTAGAGCAGAAGGCCTGCCGCCTTGTCGGCAAAGTAGCGGGTCACGCCCTCCACCGAGGCGTCGGCCCGGTGAGAGACGGCGAAGGCATCGTTGACGTAGCAATCGCCAAAGGCGGCCAGGGCCTGGGCAAAGGCGGGATCGTTCTTCTGTTCCTCGGGGTGGAAACGCAAATTTTCCAGCAGCAGCACCTGTCCTGGCCGCAGGGCCGTGGCCAAGGCCATCGACTCCGGGCCCTGGCAATCGGGGGCCAGGGCCACCGGCTGCCCCAGCAGTTCCCCCAAGCGAGCGGCCATCGGCGCCAGGCTGAACTTCGGCTGCCGCTGGCCCTTGGGCCGGCCGCAGTGGGAGCAGAGCACGGTCTTGGCGCCCTGGGCAATCAGGTGACGGATGGTGGGCAGCACCGCCTTGATCCGGGTATCGTCGGTGATCTGGCCCGCCTCGTTTAGCGGCACGTTAAAGTCCACCCGCATCAAAACGCGACGGTTGGCGACCTTCAGGTCTGACAGTTGTCTCATGGCGTGTCTCCTTGGCTCAATCCAGGAAATAGCAGTTTTTACCTGAGGATTTTGCCCGGTAGAGGTTGGCGTCCGCCCGCTTGATTAGGCTCTCCAAGGTGTCGTCAGGCCTAAATTCGGTCACACCCAGGCTGATGGTCTTGTTGACCTTCTCGCCCTTACGGGGATAGAAGTCATAGGTCGCGAAGCTGGTCCGGATGCGTTCCGCCACCACCGTGGCGTCCCGGCCCGGGGTGGCGGGCAGGATGACGGTGAACTCCTCGCCGCCGTAACGGTTGCCGGAGTCCACGTTTCTGATGCTCTGGGTGATAATCTGCCCGATCACCGCCAGCACCTTGTCGCCCTCGGCGTGGCCGTAGGTGTCGTTGTAGTGCTTGAAGTTGTCGATGTCCATGATGACGAGCGACAGGGGCGGATGCTGGTAGCGCCGGGTGCGGTCGCTCTCGTAACGCAGGATCTCGTTGAAGTGACGCTTGTTGAACAGGCCGGTCAGCTCATCGACGATGCTCAGTTCCCTGTAGCGGGCCTCGCTTTCCTTCAGGGCGTTCTCCATCAGCACCCGGGTGGTGATGTCGGAGATATGCTCCACCATGCCCAACAGCTCGCCCGCCAGGCCGCGGAAGGGGGTGGAGACGATGTGGTAGTAGATCGTCTCGCCGCCGGGGCCGGGCTTTTCGATCTGGCTCTCCACCCGTTTGGCGCCGTTCTTGATCTTGGTCAGGGGACAGTCCGGGGTGTCGCAGAGGGCAGAGTGAAAGACCTGGTGGCACTTACTGCTCTTGGCCTCGCTGGCCGAGACCCCGGCCATGAGCAGGAAGTGCTCGTTGTGGCGGAGCACCTCGCAGTCGTTGTTGATTAAGGCGATGCCCCCGGCCACGGTCTTGAAGATCTGGTTGATCTCGATATAGGCCCGTTCCGCCTCCATGGCCATCTGATTAGCCCGCTCGATGGACTCCTCGAGCTGGGCGTTGACGTCCTCCATCTCCCGCCGATACTGCTCGAGCTTGGCCACCGCCGCTTCGCCAGCAATCAGGCCGTCCATGCCCTGCCGGGCGATCTCCAGCCAGCCGCCGAAGGCCGGGAGCGAGACGGTTTGATTCATGCAGAAGCTGGCCCCGGCCTTGAGCGCCTCCTCGGCTCTGATGTGCTGCGGATCGTGGTTGGCGACCACCAAGATGGTGCGGTAGGGGCCGTCCGGACTGGCCTTAATCCGCCGGCACAGCGCCAGGCAGGCCGCCTCCGGCAGATGCCACTCCACCACCACCAGATAGGGGAGGTCGGACGCAAAGGCATCCCAGCCCGCCTCCGCCGAACCGCAGACCCGCGCCGTCAGACCCGAGGCACGGACCACCTCCCCCATGACCCGGCTAGCCTCGGGATCGTCCTCGACTATCAGTACCTGCGCGGCGGTTATCTGGGCTGACATGTTAAGACCCCAGGATTAAAAAAAACGGCAAGCGAAGCCGCCAGATCAAACTGAGCAAAGCCTCGCGAAGCCCGGTCAGCTTTACCAGTACCTAAGCATATCACAGGCAAAAAAGAAAACACCACCAAAAAAACGCCCCGTTAACCTTGCACCTTTCAGCCCTCAGCCAAGGCGGCGGAGATCTCGGCCTGCATCTGGTCAATCACCAACAGCGGCTCCTCCGCCTTGGCGATGGGCCGGCCCACCACCACCTGATCCGCCCCCGCCCGGATGGCCTCCCCGGCGCTCATCACCCGAGTCTGGTCGTCGGCTGGCAGATTGGCGCCGGGCCGGATGCCAGGGGTGACGATCAGGAGCCGCTCCCCCAGTTGCGCCCGCAAATTCGCCGCCTCCAGCCCCGAGGAGACGACCCCGTCGCAACCCATCTCCAGGGCGCGCTTGGCCCGGAGATAGACGAGTTCCTCGATGCTTCCGGTCATGCCCAAGGCCCGCAAGTCGTCCTCGCCAAAGCTGGTCAGCACGGTGACGGCCAGGATCTTCAATGATTCTCCCGCCTCCCGGTCCCGCACCGCCCGCATGGCGGCGGCCACGATGGCGTCGTTGCCGTGCACCGTGGCCAGCGACACCCGGCGGGACAGGAGCTGCCTTACCGCCAGATGCACGGTCTCCGGGATGTCGAAGAACTTCAGATCGACCATCACCTTGTGGCCCCGCGCCACCAGCCAATCCACGGTATTGAACCAGTCGGCCATGAAGAGCTGGAGCCCCACCTTGTAGAACCCAAGCCGGGACTCGGTGCGCCGCACCAGCTCCCGGGCCAACTCCGGGGTGGGAAGGTCAAGGGCCAGGATAATCCGGTCCCGAATGGGAATGTCTTTCATGGCCACCTCCTTGCGGGGATAAATGTCACGAGCCAACCACGGCCCTACTTACCAGAGCGCCCCGGAATTCGCCACCTAAATGACCGTCCCCGGCCAGCTTAACCCTGGGCCCGGCCCTTCTCCTCCAAGGCCTCGCGCATCGCCCTGGTCAACTCCTGCAAGCCCACCGGTTTTTGCAGGTAGCGGCTGATCCCCAGTTCCTTGGCCCGGCCCTCGGAGAGCACGGCGCTGAAGCCGGTGCAGATGATGACCGGCAGGTCGGGCCGCAGGCGGTGAATCGCCTGGACCAGCTCGGCGCCGGTTATCTGCGGCATGGTCTGATCGCTGATTAGCAGGTCGAAGTTATCCGGGGCCTGGGTAAAGGCGGCCAGGGCCTGATCGCTGGCGTTGAAGGCCGCCACCCGGTAACCCAGGCGCTCCAGCATCCCGCCCAGCATGGCGGTTAAGGCCGGATCGTCGTCCACCACCAGCACCCGTTCCGTGCCCGGCAGCAGGCGGGCCTGGGCGGTGAAGGGGGCGCCGGCGTTCTCCTCCTTCAGCGGCAGGGCCGGCAGGTAAACGAGGAAGGCGGCGCCCTGACCCGGCTCGCTCTCCACCCGGATCATCCCCCCCATCTCGTAAACGATACCGTGCGCCACCGCCAGACCCAGGCCAGTGCCCTTGCCAGTCTCTTTGGTGGTGAAGTAGGGCTCAAAGATGTGGGGCAGGTCCTCGGGCCGGATGCCCTCCCCGTCGTCGCGGACGACCAGCTCCATATAGGGGCCGGCGGCGAGCATGGCCCTAAGCGCCGTATCCAGCTCGCGCCACTCCCGGCGCTTCAAGCTGATCGAGAGGACGCCCTTCTCCTCCACCATCGCCTGGAAGGCGTTGGTGCAGAGGTTGACCACCACCTGGTGGAGCTTGGTGGGGTCGGCCATCAGCGCCCCGCTCTGGGGGTCGATATCCTCCTTAATCACCACCGTGGACGGCAGGGAGGAACGCAGGAACTTGAGCGCCTCCTTGACCAGCGGATAGGGGGTCATCGGCCCCACCGTCTGGCCGCCCTTGCGACTGAAGGTGAGGATCTGGCGCACCAGCTCCTTGGCCCTAAGCCCGGCGGTAATCACCTCCTTTAGGTAGTCGTCCGGGTCCTGGCCGGCCAAGAGCTTGTGCTGGGCCAGTTCGGCATAGCCCAGGATGGCAGCCAGGATATTGTTGAAGTCGTGGGCGATGCCGCCGGCCAGGGTGCCGATGGCCTCCATCTTGTGGGCCTGGCGCAGCTCCTCCTCCATCCGCCTCTCCTCGGTGATGTCCCGGGCCACGTGAATCAGGTATTCGACCTGGCCCACCTGGTCGAGCACCGGGGTCGAGGTGACGTGAAAGGTCTTGTCAGTGCTGCCGTTGGTGATGACGCCCGAGTGGCTCTGGCCGTCCTGGACGGTGAGCCGCAGCGGACAGTCCGGGCAGGGCTCGCTGTTGCCCCGAAAGACCTCGTGACAGGTCCTGCCGATCAGCGCCCCCGCCTCCTGGCCGGCGCAGCAGGCCGCAGCCTGGTTGGCGCGCAGGATGCGCATCTCCTTGTCCTGGACGGTGACCACGTCCCGCAAGGCGTTGAAGGTCTTCTCCCAGGTCTCCTTGGCCAGCTCCAGCTCCCGCACCTTCTCCTCCAGCTTGGTGGCCACCATGGTGGAGTAGCGCTCCAAGAGCCGCTCGGATTCGGAGACCAGCGCCGCCCCCGGCCCGCCGCCCGGCTTGGGGAAATTGGCGACGATGGCGACAACCCGCCTCGCCAGTTCGTCCGGGGGCAGGGGCTTGGCCAGCAGGGCGGCGGCGCCCAGGGACATGGCCAGCTCGTACTCGTTTTGTTCGTTGTAGGTGGCGGTATAGAAGATAAAGGGAATTCCAGCCAGCCCCGGCTCCTGCTTCATGGCCCGCAACAGGCCGAAGCCGTCCATCTTGGGCATCAGGGCGTCGGAGATCACCAGATCGGGCGGATCGAGCCGGAGCAGGGCAAGGGCCTCGGCGCCGTCGGCGGCCTCAGTTATCCGCCAGCCCTGACGTTCCAGGGCGTAGCGCATCAGGACGCGATCCTCCTCGCGGTCGTCAACAATCAAGATCTTCATTCTGGGCTCCAATCGAGATGATCTAGTAAGAAGGTAGCCGATGGCTAAGCCGTCGATTTGGCGACGCCATCAATCGGGAATCGCCCGCATGATCTCCATGATCTCCGCCACCACCTGCAACGGATTGATGGGTTTTTCGAGATAGCCGTTACAGCCGGCGGCCATTATCCGCTCCCGGTCGCCGCGCAGGGCGTAGGAGGTCATGGCGATGATCGGCACCGGGTAATCCAGACCCGCGCCCCGGATGCGGCGGGTGGCCTCGATGCCGTCGATGCCCGGCAGCATGATGTCCATGACGATGAAGCTGGGCCGCTCCCGGATGGCCAACTCCACCCCCTGCTCGCCGCTGCCGGCGCTCAACACCTCGTAGCCCGAGCGGTTAAGGGCGTAGGCGATCAGGCGCAGGTTGTCGGGATTGTCTTCGATTACCAAGGCTCGGGGGTTCATGTCCGCCTCCGCTGGGAAATGGTGATGGTGAACACGCTGCCCTCCCCAGGTAGGCTGCGGACGGTGATTTCTCCTCCCAGCACCTCCAAGGCCAGCTTGCGGCTCAGATACAATCCCAGGCCAGTGCCAGGATACTTACTGTTATTGGGGTCGAGCCGGGTGAAGGGAGAAAAGAGCCGGGCCTGATCCTCCTCCCGGATGCCGATCCCGGTGTCGCGCACCACGATGGCCACCCGCTCCCCGGCCAACAGGCTGGCCTGAACCGTGATCCCGCCCTGATCGGTGAACTTGACCGCGTTGCCGAGCAGGTTGATGACGCACTGCAAGAGCCGGCGCCGGTCGTTGACCAGGGTGATCCGGCAATCCGGGGCGTCAATGGTCAGGCCCTTGCGCCCGATCTCCGGCCTTAACCCGTCCACCGCCTCCTTGACCAGCCCGTCCAGGTCGAACTCCTCCAGGCTCGACTCGATCATCCCCGCCTCCACCTTCGAGAGGTCGATCACGTCGTTGATTAGGGCCAGGAGGTGCTGGCCGTTCTTCAAGATGATGGCCTGATTGGTC
>JAJXUT010000007.1 GCA_021782655.1 Deltaproteobacteria bacterium | reverse complement strand
CGATTTTTGGCCGATCGCGGTTGGCCGCCGGGCAATCTTGTTAAAGCCTGGGGTTTCAATAGGCTATGCCGTCAGGGTTGGTTCAACAACCTTTACCTGCTTGACGAGTACTTGGTAGATAAGGTCAAGGGGGTAAGGGTAAGTCGGCTGCCGGATCCCTTTAGCGGCGAGTATGGCCGGGACAAGTCGTTGGCCCGCCAGCGATTGGGCCTGCCGGCGGAGGCTTTCGTTTTTCTCCACTACGGTCTTGGCACCCGCCGGAAGGGGCTGCATCTGGTTCATGCGGCCATGCGTCAGCCAGGGATGGAGGGAGTTTTTCTCCTCCAGGCGGGGGTGGTGGCGGATGACCAGGACTTGTTGCGGGGCTCAGCGGAGTTGGCGGCCCAGGGTCGGGCCTTGGTACTGAACCGTTATGTGACCCAGGAAGAGGAGGAGCTTTGTTTCGCGGCGGCGGATATCGTCTTGTTGCCCTATTGTGGCCATTTTGGTTCCAGCGCCGTGTTGTCCAGGGCGGCGGCCTCCGGCAAGGCGGTTATCGTCTCGGACGACGCCCTGTTGGGGCGTCGGGTGCGCGATCATCGTTTGGGGCTGCTGGTCGAGCCGGGGAAGGAGTCTTCCTTGGCCACCGCCATGACTGGGGCCATGGGCTTTGGCCCTGACGAGAGGGAGCGATATCGGCAGGCGGCGTTGAATTATGCCGCCGGCTGCACACGTCAGGCCTTCAGGGAGGTTATTGTCAACTCCCTGTCTGTGGGGTGAACATGTTGCGCAAGGGTGGAATGATAAGACGGGAGGGTTTGCGTCATATCCTGTTGATTCAGCTAGGCGACATCGGAGATGTGGTTTATTCCTTTCCCTGCGCCCGGGCCTTGAAGGAGAATTTTCCGGACGCCAAGGTGGTGCTCGCGGTGCATGAGAAGGCCGGCGGTCTGGCGGAATGCTGCCCCTGGATAGATCAGGTGATCACTGTGGATAAACGTCGGCGTTCCCTCTGGGGGGAGTTGCGTTACCAGGGCGATTTTTGGCGGCGGGTGCGCGGGTTTCATTTCGATCTGGCCGTCGATCTCCGCACCAGCAGCCGGGGGTCGATCTTAGCCTTCATGTCCGGCGCCGCCCAACGGGTGGGGCGGTATCATCCGCCTTGCAACTGGTGGCGTGCTCCCCTCTTCACTCATCTGCTCTTGCCTGTTGGAGGCTTAAATCAGTATATCGCCGAGTATTACCTTGATACCGTTTCCGGTTACGGCATCAACACCGAACATAAGGACCCGGTGATGGAACCCCTGCCCCAGCACCGGGAGGCGGCTGAACGGCTGCTTGTTGAGGAGGGCGTCCCGGTGGCGAGGCCGATGTTGGCCGTGCAACCTTTTTCCCGGTGGGCATATAAGGAGTGGGGAAGGGAAAAGTGGGTGGAATTGCTCCGTGGTCTGCTTGAGGAGTTTGACCTAAGCGTGGTGCTGACCGGCGCCCCGGCGGAGCGGGCGAGGGCGCAAGCAATTACCGACGGTTTGGACGGGCGGGTTTATAACTTGGCTGGTAAGACCAGCATCGCCCTGTTGCCGGCCCTGCTGCGGCGGGCCAGGGTTTTTTTGGGGCTGGATAGCGCCGGGCTCCACATCGCCGCCGCGGTAGGCACCCCCACGGTAGGGCTGTACGGGCCGTCTCCGGCGGCGATCTGGGCGCCTAGAGGTGCCGATCACACCGTGATAACCAAAAACCTGCCCTGTGTGCCTTGCAAGGATACCGGCTGCCAGGGCGGCATGGTGAGCCGTTGCCTGGATGAACTGGGTGTTGATGAGGTGCTGCCGACCATGAGGCAGGCGTTATCAGGCGTGGGCGTAAGGTTTACTAAAGGGATTGCCAGTGATGGTTGATGAGGCTCTGACCCGCACGGATGCTGATGCCCCAGGGCCTACGGGCCAGGTGATTTTTGTTTTGCTGTGGGTGGTGATCGCCTTGATTCCCTTCCCGCACGCCACCACGATCATGGAGGGTTGCTACTATCTGGCCATGGCCCTGACCTTGGGCGAGATTGTTAGACACCGGGATGTCGGTTGGCTGCGCACGCCCTTTTTTTTGCCGGTGGCGATGTTTTCCGCCTGGGCGTTTTTCGGTTTGTTTTTCGCCATCGACCTAAAGACCAGCCTCCACGATTTCCGTACCAATCTCCTGGAGTATATCGCCCTTTACCTAGCCCTGGTAAGGGTGGTGGACAGCCGGAAACGGTTCTTGGCCATCGTTTGGGTGTTGGTTATCTCTTGCTCGCTCGCCTCCCTGATCGAACTTTATCGGTTTTACGTGGCGGGCGGCCATTCCTTAAGCGAGCGTTTCATCCTCTCTGACTCCGAGTACCCGGTGGGGGAATTTGGTTTCAAGATGTTTTACGCCGCCATCTTAGCCTTGGCCCTCTTGCGGCGGCGTCGGCTGACGGGGGGGGAGTTGGCCGGGGCACTGGCCTGTCTGGTGGCGTTGTTGACCACGGTTGTCATGGTACAGACCAGGGCTATACTGCTCGCCGCGCCCTTTGCCTGCCTGGCGCTTTTTTGGCGCCAAAAAAGGATCCTCTGGGTAGCGGTGATCTTGACCTTGACCGTGGGGCTGGCGGTGTTGTTGCACTTTCGCCAGCAAGACACCACCACCAGAAATGGCTATATAGCGCGGCTTACCATCAACTATATCTCCCTGCTGGTGGTTAAGGATCATCCCCTAACCGGGATTGGTTTTGGCATCAGCACCTACGGCGACTCCAAGTTCATCGATCACCAGGCGTACATGGCCAGGGTGCCGAAGCTGTTTCGCAAGCCCGACGAGCCGATCTCGAACCCCCACGATATGTGGCTGGATGTCGCGGTACGCACTGGACTGGTGGGCTTGGTTTTGTTTGCCGCCCTTATCTTCACCGCCTTTAGGGAGGGCTGGGCGGTCGCCACCCTGGGCGGGGATGAGGAGATTAGGATGTTTGGGGGCACGATTGTCGCCCTGCTGATCAGTTTCTGCATTTATGGCCTTTTTCAGCCCGTTTTTCTAGGCCATCTGGATATGCTGTTGTGCCTTGGCCTGGCCCTGCTGACCTGCGTTTCCCGCTGGCCGCCCGACCCTGACGCCTCGGTATGGCTGGGGTGATAACGCGGCCCAAGATAGCGGTGGTGGTGCCCAAATATGGACTGGTGGGCGGCGGCGAGCGTTTTGTGCTGGAACTGACCGAGCGGTTGGCCCAGACCTCCCGTTTTGACCTGCACGTCTTTGCCCAGGCCTGGCAGGGCGCTACTAAGTCCGCGCTCACCTTTCACCGGCTGTCGGTTATCCCGTTTCCCAAGTGGCTAACCCCGCTCAGCTTTGCCTGGTCTGCCAGCCGGGCTATCGCGGCGGCAGGGGATTTCTCCCTCATCCACGCCCACGAGCGCATCCTGCGGGCCGATATCTGCTCCCAGCATTTTGTGCCCCACCGTTTTTGGGTTAGGGAGATAAGGGGCAAGCGGGTGTTAAGCCTGTTTGATCTGGCCACCTGCTGGCTGGAAAGACGGATGCTGGCCGGGCCGACCCCCTGCCGGGCGGTGCTGCCGGTATCTTCCCTGGCCAAGGCGTGTTTGCTGCGGAGCTATCCCTTGCCCGGCGCCTTGGTGGAGACCGTTCATCCCGGGGTAGATGGAGCTTTTTTTAAGCCCAGGGAGGAGGGGGCGCGGGAGGGGCTGCGGCTGGAGTTGGGTCTGGCCAAGGACGATGTGGTTATCCTTTTTGTGGCCATGAATTTTGAGCTTAAAGGCTTAGACCTGCTGCTGGAGGCCGTCTCCCGGATGAAGAAAAAGGCCTGGGGCCAGAGGGTTAAGGTGTTGGTGGTCGGCAAGGGCAGGGAGAGAAAATTCAAGCAACTGGCCGGGGAGCTGGGAATCGGGGATGCCGTTTGTTTCGCTGGGGTGCGGCGGGACATGGCCTCGATCTACCAGGCTGGCGACCTGCTGGTACTGCTCTCTGGTTTTGATACCTTTGGTATGGTGGTGGCCGAGGCGATGGCCGCCGCTCTGCCGGTCATTGTCAGTAGTCAGGTGGGGGCCAGGGATCTGGTGCGGGAAGCTGAAAACGGCTTCGTGGTTGAGAGGTTGGACAGGAAGCAGGTCGATGCCGCGCTCTGGGGTTGCCTGGGCGATCAGACTCGTTATCGAAGTATGCAGGCAAGCGCCCGAAAGACGGCCCAGGCCTTGAGTTGGGAGGCGGTCGCGGCCCGGGTGGCGGCCATTTATGAGCAACTGTTAGCGCTCTCACCGTCAAACCGGCCAGGGCAACAAAACAGTTAGCGGCTTTACATCATCTTGACAAAACGTACGCATTGCCGTACGGCAAATATACCAATCAAGGAGAAAACCATGCATACACTAACGGCAAGCCAAGCACGCTCAAACCTCTACCGCATCATTGACGAAGCGGCCATAAACCATGAACCGGTAGTCATTACCGGCAAACGAAATAATGCCGTGCTCGTCTCTACAGAAGATTGGGCATCAATCCAAGAAACCATGTATTTGCTGTCCGTTCCAGGCATGCGCGAGTCCATTATGGAAGGGTTGCAGACTCCAGTTAGTGAATGTGATAAGGAGTTGGACTGGTGATTTGGGAATTGGTTTACACGAAGCACGCCCAGAACGATGCACAGAAATTATATTCCGCAGATCTGAAAGAAAAAACGCAGGCGCTTTTGATGGTTATTCGTGAAAATCCATTTCAAAATCCACCACCTTATGAAAAATTGGTTGGTGATTTATCCGGCGCTTATTCACGGCGGATCAACATTCGGCACCGGTTAGTTTATCAAGTTTCAGAAGACCTTAATGTCGTTAAAGTGCTGAGAATGTGGTCACACTATGAATGAATTACGCCTCGTTAACAATTTGGTCAACCAGACGGCGGGAGCAGCGTTGCGCTAAACGCGGCAAGTGCAGTGGCCGTTGCTGGTTACCTTTGGCGTTGGGTCAGGAGGACAAAGGGGTGGTTGATGATGGCTTATTTTCCCCCCTTGGTTGCTGCGACAATATCAAGAGAAATGAGATTCTCCCCAGCTAAGACGGGATTAGATTTGACCGGGTGGAAGCCGGTTTTGCCAGACCATTTTCACAAGCTACCGGGATGTGGCGCCGTGAGAAATATCCCATGTTGGCGCCTTCCTTCCAGTGCTTGCCCACCATTTCGCTCGGATGCCACAGGTGCAGCATCCGGGCGGTCTTGATCACCGAGGTGCCCAGGACTCCAGAGCGCACCAGGCGCAGGGCGAAGTCTAAATCCTCCCCCCCCCAGCCGACAAAGTTTTCATCGTAACCGTTTATCGCCTCGATGTCCTTCTTGAAGGCGGAAAAATGCCCGCCGAACATTACCTTCTTCGCCGGGGCCAGCCGTAGCCGGCGTAGGAGCGAATAGCGCACGAAGCGGCGGTGTTCTTTTTCTATCGGATCGTTGGGCAGTTGGGTGTAGATGGCCTCCAGAAGGGATTCCGAGGCCCCTTCGGCAACGATCTTTTGGCACTGCTCTTCGGTGGTGTACTTGCAGCGCCCGCTGGCGAAATGTCCCGGCCTGGCGGCCTCGATATGGCTGTGAATCGTGCCGGGCAACAGCGCGAAATCCGCGTCGAGGAAGAGGAGATAATCGCCCGTAGCCTGGCGGATGCCGTTGTTCCTGGCGGCGGATCGGCGCGGCCCCTGCCGAGGGTGCCAGGAGTGGATGATAGGGAAGGGATATTGTTTAACTAACGACCGTAGGGCGGCCACCACCTCTTCTTCCGAGCCGTCGTCGGCGATTATCACCTCATTAAGGTGATCTGCGGAGTTGCGTAAGGAATCGAGACAGGCGGGGAGCAGGGACAGACGGTTGTAAAAACAGATGATGACGCTGATTTTCATCTGGTGGTTGCTCGCAGGTAGTGCTTTTTTATCTTGTAGAGCAATCGTCTTGTCCTGGTAGTCATGCTGCGCTGATAAGCGGGAACGATATGTTCGCTTTTAGGTTGATTGCTAAACGGGGATTCTTTTTTTAACAAGCCGGCCAGGAAAGGGAAGATTTGATATTCGTACATAACCAGCCGTCTTGCCTCTTCAATGGCTGGCAATCGGCGGTTCCAGTCATCTTTGGTTAGGCAGCTTTTTATTGTTGCGATTGTTTGTTCAGGGTTTTCTATATCGATCCTGATAAAGGAATCGGCTGGGAAGTATTTTTCAAGATTTGGACAGCCATGATAAAAGGGTACGGTCCAGGTAAGGAAGCAATCGGCGATCTTTTCCGTCCAATAGTCAGGCCATGCCGTGTTTTCGGCGGCGATGGAGTAGCGGTAGGGGGCCAGGCCATCCCACTTGTCGTCCAGGTATTTAATCGCCCGCCCGTACAGGTCGATAGCCAGGCCCTTGTCTTCCCTAACCCGGCGCAGGAAGGCAAGGCGTTTCATATGTCCGGGAAGGTCACGGCAGTTGCCCACCACCCAGGAGAGTGTGCCGGTCTTTTTCGGCTGGGGACAGGAGAGCAGTTGGTCGAAGCTGCGGTTGACATGCCAGGGGATCGCCGGTTGGGAGGTGAGGTATTTGGGGTCGGATGAGGGGGGGCAGTTGGTGTAAACCCGGTCGAAGGCCGCATGCCCTTCCGCCATCCAGTCGGTGAATCCCTTGATGTAGGGCTCCTGCATCAAGGCCCAGACCCGTCCGGGAGGGCAACGGGCGCGCACTGGGGTTTCCAGGCGGTTGTTGAGCACCACCAGGGCCTCGCACTGGTCAACGTTATCGGTGGTAAAACGGACTCCATCCCAGACTCCGCGATTGCCGGGCGTTTGGCGGAGCAGGTCTGGCCAGTCCCAATCCTTGGCGATGCGAACCAGGGGTAGCCGGGAGTCTTCGGGGGTTGGCGTTATGGGTGTTTGGAGGCCCATGCGGGTGTGTTGGCCTTAAGGGTTACAGGTCGTTTTTGCGGGCACGGTAGAAGCGTTCGTTGGGATACTGAACTGTGGCCCTGGGTCGGCCATCCGTACCGGGGCCTCGAACATGCCGGCCTTGCCGTTGGGGTCCGGTAGATATTTCTGCCGGCAGAATTGGCGGTTAAACAGGCTGTATTTGGTGCCCGAGTGACAACTGATGTTGGTGGGCCTATAGCTGTACACCGTTTGCTCGGCGTGGTTTTCTATTCCCCTGATCCGCAAGTTGGCGATTGGTCTGCGGTATTCGTCAAGATAACGCCAGGTCAGGTCCCCGTCCTCTTCGCCTATCCACAGGAATCTTTTATCAAAATAGCCCAACTGCTCAATCTCCTGCCTACTTAACAAAAAATGCGACCAAGACTGATTGATGGTGAACGACCGGTAGCCGTTGCGGGGATATGTAATTTGATTTTTTCCAGACAATCGGCGGCGGTGATCGACAGGTCGTCGTTGAGCATCAATATGTAGTCTTGGCTGGCATGGATGACCACGGTGTTCCAGAGTTTCGCTAAGCCCCGGAAGGAGGGGAAGAAAACGGGATATACCCTTGGTTGTTCAGCGATGAATTTTAGGATTTCGGCTCGATAGTTCTCGTCGAACTCCTGCTGGTGCTCGCCGTTGATGGCCACCACCACCTCGCTTTGCTGGTCTAGTTCTCTAATCCTGGCGAGCAGTGGCGCAAAATAGGTGTAAAATCTGGCGGCGAAGGTGGTGATGCCGATCGTTATGGGGGCCAGTGCCTCCGGGTCTTGGCGGCAGGGGACAAATTTTTGAATGATCTTGGCAAGGGTCATGGAGGGCGGGATCAAGAGGGTCTTACTCCTCGAATACCTCCGGGGTGTGGCGGACGATCTCGGCGTTGACCAGGTAGATCACGTCTTCTGCGATGTTGCTCGCGTGGTCGGCGATTCGCTCCAGATGGCGGCAGATGGAGATGGCGTGCAGCAGGGCATTCACCCGCTCGGGGTGGTCCTGGAACAGGCCCTTGACCTGGCCGTACATCGTGCGGTTGATGGTGTCGATCTCCTCGTCCCTGGCCCGCACCTGCCTGGCCAGGCGCACGTCCAGGTTGACCAGGGAGTCGATGCTCTGGGTCAGCATTTTCTCCACCTTGGTGGACATATCGACCGCGTCGAAGGGCATGTCGATGGGCTCGTCCTGGGAGGCCAGAAAGATGCTGCGCTCGGCGATGTTCACCGCCAGGTCGCCCACCCGCTCCAGGTCGCTGTTGATCTTGAGCACCGCGATGATGAAGCGCAGGTCGATGGCCACCGGCTGGTGCAGGGCCAGGATCTTCAGGCAGTCCTCCTCGATGTCCACCTCCAGGTTGTCGATGTTGCGGTCGGCGTTGATCACCGCCTGGGCCATGACCAGATCGCGTTTGATCACCGACAGGGTCGCCTTGTAAACCCGATCCTCCACCTCGCCGCCCATGGTGACGATCTTGTTCTTTAAGTTTTCGATTTCCCGTTGCAGATGGCGTGGCATGGCCTTTCCTCCCTATCCAATCCTCGTAAGCAGCGCCTGGCGCATGACCTCTACCGGCGCCTTGAGCCCGGTCCACAGCTCAAACTGGGCCGATCCCTGATAGAGCAGCATCTCCAGGCCGTTGACGGTCTGGCAGCCGGCCGCCTTGGCCTCCTTAAGCAGGGTGGTGGCCAGCGGGCTATAGACGATGTCCATCACCAGCCCGAAATTGGTCAGCAGTCTGGCGGGCACCGGGGTTTGGCCGCTATTTGGGCCCATGCCCACCGAGGTGGCGTTGATCAAGAGATCGGCGGTGAAGTCATCGAGGTCAGCCAGCGGCCGCCAGGGGCAGCCTAGGTCCCCGGCCAGGGCCTGGCCTCGGCTGGGGGTGCGGCTGGCCATGGTGAGGCTGACCCCGGCCTGGATCAGCCCGAAACCGATGGCCCTGGCCGAGCCGCCGGCGCCGAGCAGCAGGGCCGACTTGCCGGCCAGGGGGGCGATTTGGGCCAGGGCGGTGTTGGCCCCCAGCCAATCGGTGTTGACCCCGTGCGCCGCCCCGTCCCGGAAGATCAAGGTGTTTACCGCCCCGATCTTGGCCGCCAGGGGGTCGATGGTGTCGAGAACGGGAATCACCGCCTGCTTGTGGGGGATGGTGACGCTCGCCCCCCTGATCCCCAGGGTCTTCATCGCCGTCACCGCCATTTTTGCGTCCTGGGCTGGGAAGGGCAGGTAGATCTTGTTTAGGTGAAGGTGCCTGAAGGCGGCGTTGTGCATGGCCGGGCTTAGGCTGTGGCTGACCGGCTGGCCCAGGATGCCGTAAAGCTCGGTCTGGCCGTCAACCGGCATGGCTTCCTAGCTCGGTCAGGATGCGGGCCAGGGAGGAGGCGGGCAATTGTCCGGGGGCGGTGGCTGGGGCGTGGTCGGCGGCGGCGTAGGTCATGAATCCGCCCAGTCCCAGGGTGGCGACCCGGCTGATCACCCCGGCTTGGCCCATGCAGAAGGCGATCAGCGGCAGGCCGATCTCGGCGGCCTCGATCTGAAGATTCAAGACCCGCAGCACGTCCTGGAAACCGTGGGCGGTGGTGACGATCTTGCCGATGTCGGCGCCGCTTTGGCACTGTTCCTGGAGGAGTGAGCGCAGGGCCGGGGCGGAGGGGGTGCCGTTAAAGCCGTGCCAGGAGACGATGACCTGGGTGCCGTTGTCCTTGGCCGCCCGGATCAGGGCATTCCTGGGCCCGGCCTCGGTCTTGAGCTCGATATCGATATAGGCGGCCTTGGCCTCCGCCGCCTGGCGCAGCAGGGCGAGGCGTTCCTCCTCTGGGCCCGCGAAGCCGCCTCCCTCCCAACTGGCCCGGTTGGTGAACAGGAGCGGTTTTGCTAGGCGGCCCGCGAAGGGGGCCGCGGACGGCTTACGCATCGAATCCAGGCGGATCTCCAGGACATCGGCCAGGGGCTCGGCCTTCAGGGCCAGGGCCAGGATCTCGTCTTCGTGGTCGCCGGACAGCGACACGCATAGCTTGCCGTGGGGGCGGGGGATGTTGGTGGGCATGGCGCGATAGCCTTCGACTTGAGCCATGGTTAAATCACCGCTGAACTTATGCCTTAGTCTGGGTGACGGTATCGGTTTTGGCTGTTGGTTAATCTGCTAGAGCAGCAACGTTGGTGTTTATTGGGAGTCAAACTATTCCAAAGTGTCGGGCTTGTCAACCATGACCCATCGGGGGCGAGAGAAGGGCTGCTTGAGATCGGCAATTCTAGTTGCGGTCGTCGCGGTTGACCGAATCTTCTTGACATGACCAGGTAAAAAAATTATCTTGCTTCCGTTTGTGCCGAAGTGGCGGAATTGGTAGACGCGCTAGGTTCAGGGTCTAGTGTCCGTACGGATGTGCGAGTTCGAGTCTCGCCTTCGGCACCATTAAAAAATCAAGGGTTTTCCTCACGTTACTGGGGGAAAACCCTTTTTTTGTTTCGGGGCAACTATTGCTATGTTTTGCTGTCTTCGGTACGAACTTTTGAAGTGGTGGGACATTGGCAGCGTTGCGGGGCGGTTCTTTGTTTGCTGCCGATCCCGCATCGGCTTCCAGGCCTGGGAATCGGAAAACTTCAGCCGATACCTGGCCACATTGCCCTCATGCAGACGTTGCAAGGCATCCAGTACCATCTCGGCCTGGGCGGAATCACCGCCCGGCACCAACTGGGCGAAGGCTCCTTGCTTTCATCAGGCGAGGTGCGGCCCAGGGCATGGAGGTCGGCGCGCAAGGACTCGGGGAGAGAGAAGGTGCCGCCGGGCTCGTAGTCCTCAAGGAACGTCCGCTGCATGGCCAGGGGCGACAAAAAAGAGTGACAATATGGTGTCGCAGATTAATGTCGTTCGTCAGCAGTAAATTTTTCCAGCCGGAGATAATCAACCCCCAACTCCACCTTGGCTGGGGGTGAGACAACAAAGAAGAGCACCTTGTCGACCCGCCGCCAGAGCAAGGGCCGCCTGCTGCCCGAGGTGCGCAGGGCCGCAAGCTCTAGGCGCAGATGGTTTACCCCCGGCGCCAGGCGGAAGACGCCGTTTACCCGCTCCTTGTAATCTGGGTTGGCCTGGTCGTCGATCCGGTAGCAGAGGGCAACCGGCGTCGCCCCCGGATTGATCACCTCCAGGGCCAGGTAACGGTAGCCCCGCCAATCCCGCTCCTCCGGGGTCAGCTTGAGACTCATTCCGGGGTAGGGATCGGGGTACATGGTCATCAGCAGGCCGCTCTTGCCGTGCGTCCGGTAGCGGCTGCTCAGGCTAAAGGTGGTGCGGCAGCGCCAGACGATTCGGTCCAGATCGGCCGGGGTCTCGAAGTCGTTTAGGATCAGCGTCTGGGGCGACCTCTGGCAGCCGGCCAGGAGCAGGATGGCCAGGAGCAAGAGTCGCTGGCTAACCCCAGACACGGACTTGCGGAACGGATGGATCATGGGTTTCATCCTCGCGGCGGGCCAAAGGTGATGACATCGATCTCCGGCGGCACCCCGATCCTAATCGGCATCCAGGCGGTCTCGCCGATCCCCCGGTTTACCAGTAGCCAGCCGCCCCGGCCGTTCCCGTACAGGCCGCCCATGTGGGCGGGGTCGGGCTTGTAGGGGAAGAGCCGCCAGAACCAGGCGGGCAGCCGAATCTGACCGCCGTGGGTGTCGCCAGAGAGCCACAGGAGGTGCCGGCCCGGCGGCAGGTCGTTCCAGGGCTTGCTTTGGTGGCTTAAAACTAGCATCGGGCCGGAGTCCGGGGCGGCCTCGAGCCCGGCCAGCCACTGGTCGCCTTCCGCCCCGAAATCGGCCCCGGCCACGGTGATGGTGCCTCCCCGCCAGGGCAGGGTGCGGATCTCGTTTTGCAGGATCACCGGGTGGGTCAGGCGGGAGTGGTAGTCGTCGCCGGGGTGGCAGTAGGCGCAGTAGGCCTGATCCTGGCTCTGATCGGCGTCGCCCAGCACCCCATAGACGCCCAGGGGGGCGGAAAGCCGGGAGAGAAAGCGCTGGGCCGGGCCGGGGGGCTTGAGCCACTGCTTGTAGTCGCCGGTCATCAGGATAAGATCGGGCTTTAAGCGGTTGATCTTGGCGAGCAGCCGCTCCTGATATGGCCCCTCCCTGGTGAGGTGGAGGTCGGAGATCTGGACGATGGTCAGCCCCGGCCAGGCTTTAGCCAGGACGGAATCGCGGATTAGCACCCGCTGCACGGTTAGCAGCCGGGGCTCCACCTGCCAGCCGTAGAGGACGGCCAGGAGCGACAGCAGCGGGAACAGATAACGGAGACGGAATATTTTGCGCATGACGAAGGGTGCGCCCTTAAACCGGACGGCTAAACAGCTTTACCAGGCCGGGGCCTGAATATCGACAAAAACCCCACCCTGGCCGGTTAAAAAGTTGCGGCGGCGCTGGCTGAGGGTGGCAGGCCCCGGCCTCGCGCCAGGCCGGGCAAAGCAAAATTTTCATTCCCCCTTGATTTAGGTCAAGGTTTTATCCGCCAGCTTCTCCTATCCTGGCCTCAAAGCCCCGGGACATCGGCCCCGGACACCCGCCCATCAAAGCCCAAGGAGGAAACTCATGTTCTGCAACCAGTGTGAACAAACCGCCCACGGAACCGCCTGCATCACCGCCGGGGTCTGCGGCAAGAACGACCAGGTCGCGGCCCTGCAAGACCTGCTGATCCACGCCGTCCAGGGCCTTAGCCTTTATGCCCAAGCCGCCCGGAGCCACGGCCTTTCCGATCCCGAGATCAACCTCTTCACCTGCGAGGCGGTCTTCTCCACCCTGACCAACGTCAACTTCGACCCCGAGCGACTGGCGGCCCTGATCCGCCGGGCGGTGGAACTAAGGGATTCCCTGCGCGTCCGGCTTAAGAACGCCGGACAGGCGCCTTCCTTCCCGGAGGCGGCGGCCAACTTCGTTCCCGCCCCCGATCTTGCTGGGCTTGCTGCTCAGGCCGAGGGAATAGGCCCAGCGGCGGACCGCGCCGAGAACCCGGACATCACCTCGCTCAAGCAGATCCTGCTCTACGGGCTCAAGGGGGTGGCGGCCTACGCCGATCACGCCCGCATCCTGGGCCAGGAGGACGAGACGGTTTACGCCTTCATCCATCAGGCCCTAAGCGAACTGCTGCGGCCCGGCCTGCCGCTCGACCACTGGGTGGGCCTGGTGCTCAAATGCGGGGAGATCAACCTGCGGGCCATGCAGCTCCTCGACGCCGGCAACACCGGGTTCTTCGGCCATCCGCAGCCTACCTCCGTGCCCCTGGGGGCGAAAAAGGGCAAGGCCATCCTGGTTTCCGGCCACGACCTGCAAGACCTGGCCGCCATCCTCAAGCAGAGCGAGGGCACGGGGATCAACGTCTATACCCACGGCGAGATGCTACCCTGCCACGGCTACCCGGAACTGAAGAAGTTTGGCCACTTCCACGGTCACTACGGCACTGCCTGGCAGAACCAGGGCAAGGAGTTCGCCGAGTTCCCCGGCGCCATCGTCATGACCACCAACTGCATCCAAAAACCTAAGGACGCCTACCGCGACCACATCTTCACCAGCGGCCTGGTGGCCTGGCCAGGGGTGCGGCACATCGGAGATCAGGATTTCGCCCCGGTCATCGACCAGGCCCTTTCGCTGCCCGGCTTTAGCGAGGATACCGACCGGGGGGCGGTGCTGGTCGGCTTTGCCAGAAACGCCGTGCTCTCGGTGGCCGACCAGGTGATCGCGGCGGTCAAGGCCAAGGCCATCCGCCACTTCTTCCTGGTGGCGGGCTGCGACGGCGCCAAACCGGGCCGCAACTACTACACCGAGTTCGTGGAACAGGTGCCCAAGGACTGCCTGGTCTTGACGCTCGCCTGCGGCAAGTTCCGTTTCTTCGACCAGCAACTGGGCGAGATCGGCGGCATCCCCCGGCTGCTGGACGTGGGCCAGTGCAACGACGCCTACTCCGCCATCCAGATCGCCGTGGCCCTGGCCGGGGCCTTTGGCTGCGGGGTGAACGACCTGCCCCTCTCCCTGGTGCTTTCCTGGTACGAACAGAAGGCGGTGGCCATCCTCCTGACCCTGTTCCACCTGGGCATTAAGGACATCCGCCTGGGGCCGAGCCTGCCTGCCTTTATCACCCCCAACGTCCTGGAGGTGCTGGTTAAAAACTTCCAGATCAAACCGATCACCACCCCGGCGGATGACTTGCGGGCCATCCTGGGGTAGGATAAAAGGACAACACTAGAGGAGCAAGGGGGAAGAGGGCGTTAGTTAACCGTCGTCTTCCCCCTTGCTCCTGAATCTTGACCCCTGTTTCCTGACGAGGCCTAACCATGCAATGCCCTGGACAAGACAGCCGTTTTTGGGATGGAGAGGCGATCTTCGAGAGCCATTGCCCCAAGTGCGGGGGGGCGGTGGAATTCTTCAAGGATGACAGCCGCCGCCGCTGCCGGCAATGCGGCCACGAGCTGCTCAACCCGCGCCTCGACTTCGGTTGTGCCTCGTACTGCCCCTTTGCCGAGCAGTGTCTGGGCAGCCTCTCCCCCGAGATGCTGGCCCAGAAACAGGACCTGCTGCTGGAACGGGCCGCCCTGGCCATGAAGGGCAGGCTGGGGGCCGATTTCGCCAAGATCGGCCAGGCCAGCCGGGCGGCTCGCTACGCCGAGCAACTGGCCAAGACCGAGGAGGCCAACAAGGCGGTGGTGGTCCTGGCCGCCTTGTTGGCCGAGCTGGACGGAGAGGTGACGGCCGGGGAAAGGCGGGAGCCAGTAGCGGCCCCGGCCCTCTTGGCCGAGCTGAAGGCCAACCCCGGCCTGGCCGCCGAGGTGAACGAACTGCTAAAACAGCTGGGAGCGCCGCCCGGCCCGGAGGCCAGCGCCAACCAAAGGGTGCTGCACGATGCCTGGCTTCTGGCCAGGATCGTCCACCTGGCCAAGACCCCGGCCGGCGGCCGGGCGGCCTTGGCCTTAAGTCAAGGGCTGGCTACCGTGAATGGCCGCCTGGAAGGTAAAAAAATACTTGGTCAATAGGAGCTGACTATGCTGGTGAAAAGAAAGATCATCGAGATCGACGAGGAGAAGTGCACCGGCTGCGGCCAGTGCATCGTGGACTGCGCTGAGAGCGCCCTGCGCCTGGTGGACGGCAAGGCCAGGCTAATGGCGGACAAATACTGCGACGGTCTGGGCGCCTGCCTGGGCGGCTGCCCGACCGGGGCGCTCAGGATCGTGGAGCGGGAGGCCACGGAGTTCGACGAGGAGGCGGTGGCCGAGCTGCTCGGCAAGCAGCCGAAGGCCGCCGGGGCGCCACCTGTTCACGCCTGTCCGGGGGCGGTGGCACAGGTCTTCGCCCCCAGCCCCTGCCAGACGGCCAACCAGCCGGTAAGCCTCCGGCCGGCAGGGGCCTCCGGCCTGAGCCACTGGCCGGTTCAGATCCGTCTGGTGGCGGCGGACGCCCCTTTTTTGGCCAACGCCGAACTGCTGGTGGCCGCCGACTGCGTCCCGGTCGCCTATCCCGGCTTTCACGCTGAGTTGCTGGCGGGCCGGGCGGTGATGCTGGGCTGTCCCAAATTCGACGACCCGGAGGGCTACGTGCAAAAATTCGCCCAGGTCATCACCCAAGGCCGGATCAAGTCCCTGTTGGTGGCGATCATGGAGGTGCCCTGTTGCCAGGGAATGGCCGCGATCCTGAAACGGGCCCTGGCCTTAGCGGGCCGGGAGATTCCCGCCCAGGTGGTGGTCATCGGCACACAGGGGCAGGTGTTAAGCCGTCGTCCGCTTTAAGTAAGCCATCAGCCGCCCAGAAGGCTGATGGCCTCCTCGGCCAGTTGGGCCACGGTGCGGGTTATAAACTCTCCGTTCTGGTAGATGGTGCTGGGGGTGGTAAGGGCGCGGTGGGAGGAGATAGCGGGGATATCCCGCCGGTCGCCCAAACGTCCCAGGGCCAGGCAGGCCAGTCCGATGACCAGTTGGTCGCCGGAGTCGAGGTAGGGCCGCAGGTAACGAGCCGCCTCCCGCTCCCGAAGCCGCCGGGCCTCGATCTCGGCCAGCCGGGCCACCCCCCAGAGCAGGCCCTGTTGCAGGGCGGGCAGCTCCAGATAGAAGCCGTCCTCGCGCATGAAGGCGACCAGGATGTGGGTGTACTCCGCCGCCAGGCCTGGGTGCCGGGCCAGGGCCTCGGCCATCGCCTCCGGCACCCCCCAGCCGATGCCGCCCGACTCGTCGTTTAGCATCCACATGCAGCGCCGGATGACCACCCGGGCCGCCTCCAGCTCCCGGCCGGCCAAGGCGGCCACCGTCTGGCCGAAGGCCGAGACGGCGTGCCACTTGAGCCGTGGCTCGGGGGCGCACAGGCAGGAGAACAGGGGCTTGACGAGCTTGTCCGGGGGCAGGGCGCCCACCTGGGCCAGGGCCGTGGCCAAATCAGGCCCCTTGAGCCAGGCGGCCACCTGCCGGGTTAACTCCCTAACCCCTCCCGCCATGACGGATCAGCCCAGCTCTTTGACTGCGGCGGCGATCTTGGCGCCCAGGGCCTTGCACTTGCCAAAATCCTCGTCCGTGGGCACGTTTCTGACCTTGAGCCCTGGGTCGAGCACCTTGACCTCCATTCCCTCCATTGCCTCGTTCATGATCTTCACCGCCTCGCCGCTCCAGCCGAAGGAGCCGAAGGCGGCCCCCACCTTGCCCTTGGGCCGCAGGCCCTTCAGGTAGGTCAGGAAATCCCCCATCCGGGGCAGGATGCCGTTGTTCAAGGTCGGCGAGCCGAAGACCAGGGCCCGGCAATCAAGGATCTCGGTCATGATGTCGCTGCGGTGGGTGACCGCCAGGTTCATCATCTTCACCGCCACCCCCTCGCGGCTGATCGCCCCGGCGATGGCCTTGGCCATCTTAGTGGTGCTGTGCCACATCGAGTCGTAGATCACCAGGGCCTTGCGGGTGGTCTCCCGCCGGCTCCAGCGGTCGTAGGCCTCCAGAATAACCTGATGGTTGCCGCGCCAGATCAGGCCGTGATCCGGGGCCACCATGTCGATGTCGAGCTTCAGCTCCGCCACCTGGGCCAGCAGCTTCTGGACGTTGGGGGAGAAGAGGTTTAGGATGTTGGCGTAGTACTTGGCGGCGTGGCGCATCACCTCGCCCAGCTCCACCTCGTCAACAAAGCGCTCGGCGGTGGCGACGTGCTGGCCGAAGGCGTCGCTGGAGATCAAGAGCTTGTCCTCGGGGATATAGGAGAACATGCTGTCCGGCCAGTGCAGCATCCGGGTCTCGAGGAAGGTGACCGTCTTTTTGCCCAGGCGGATGCTGTCGCCCGACTTGACCACCTGCAAGGGCCAGTCCGGGCGGTGGAAGTGTTCAAGCAGCGCCTTCTCGCCCATCGGCGAGCAGAACACCTTCTCCGGCTTGACCAGCTCGATGATCTTGGGCAGGCAGCCGGAGTGATCCATCTCCACGTGGTTGACCACGAGGTAGTCGATCTTGCTGGGCTCAATAAGCTCCCGAAGGTGAAACAACAGGTCCTCGTAAAAATTGGCCTTTACCGTGTCGAACAGGGTGATCTTCTCGTCCATCGCCAGATAGGCGTTGTAGGTGGTGCCCTTGTAGATGGCGTAGCCGTGGAAGTCGCGCACGTCCCAGTCCACCGCCCCCACCCAGTACAGGTCGTCTTTGATCTTGGTGATCGCCATTTATCTTCTCCTTACATAAGGTTGTGGATTTCTATCCGCCTTCTCTTGGGCTGCGGACGTCCAAGTAAGCGGCATAAAAAAAGGCGCCAGCCCTGGTTTCGCTCCGGGCCGGCGCCGCGATACGGGCCTCAAACAGGCGGGCGGCCTGAGCCGCTCTCCTAGGCCGTTGGGGTGGCCGGCATGACAAACACCCGTTGCCCCAGCTCCTGATCCAGGGCGAAGAGGCTGCTGGCGTCATGGCCGATCATCCTGAGCTTGCTGACGATGCCGCTGGCGTTGGCCTCCTCCTCGACCTGCTCGGTGACGAACCACTGCAGGAAGATGGAGGTGGCGTGGTCCCGCTCGGCGATGGCCACATCGACTAAGTTGTTGATCAGGCCGGTGACCTTGCGTTCGTGATCCAGTCCGGCCTCGAAGACCGCCAGGGCCGAATCCCAGGCCCCCGGCGGCTGGCTGATGGCCTTCATCATCGCCCGGCCGCCACGTTCGTTGACAAAGTCGTACATCTTGATGGCGTGGAACAACTCCTCCTGAACCTGCACCCGCATCCAGCTCGCCATGCCCGCCAGGTTTGCCGAGGAAAAATGCGAGCTCATCGCCAGATAAAGGTAGGAGGAGTAAAGCTCGGCGTTGATCTGTTCGTTTAGCGCCCCCTGCATCCGCTCGCTAAGCATGGCCTAACTCCTCCACAGCCCGTGGAGGTTGCAGTAGGCCCGGGCCGAGAGGTTGTCCGCCTGGACGGCGAAGAAGGCCTCGGGGGCGTCGCCGGGCTTGAGATCCTGACGATAGACCGCCTCCCCCGCCATCAGCTCAATGAACTCGATGAAGTGGGCGTCGGTCATGGGGTGAGCCACCGCCCCCACCTTGACCTTTACCCCGCCCGCCGCCTTCTCGATCACCGGGACGTGTTTCTCCTTGGCGGCGTCCACGCTGTTTTCGGCCAGCAGGGTCATCGGCTGACCGCAGCAGACCAGCTCGCCGCCGCCGACATGCACCATCTCGACCATGTTGCCGCACAGTTCACAACGGTAGATCTCGTTCTTTTTGGCCATGACGATTTCTCCTTTTTGAAATTATTAGGGGTGGGACGTTTGGAATTACCAGTTTTCGGCCAGCAACTCGAAGTGGGCCCGCTCGTGGGCGCAGGCCGGGCAGGTCTCCGGGGCCTCCTTGCCCTCGTGCAGATAGCCGCAGTTGGCGCAGCGCCAGGTGACCTTGTCCTCGCGCTTGAACACCCGGCCAGATTCGATGTTGGCCGCCAGGGCGAGGTAGCGTTTTTCGTGCTGCCGCTCCGCCACCGCGATGGCCATGAATATGTAGGCGATGTCCGGGAAGCCCTCCGCCTTGGCGATCTTGGCGAAGTCGGGGTACATGCTGGTCTGCTCGTAATGCTCGCCGCTAGCGGCGGCCTTTAAGTTCTCCAGGGTGGTGCCGATGACCCCGGCGGGGAAGCTGGCGGTGATCTCCAGTTCGCCGCCCTCCAGGAGCTTGAAGAGCCGCTTGGCGTGCTCTTTTTCTTGGCTGGCCGTCTCCTCGAAGATCTGGGAGATCTGCACGTAACCCTCCTTGCGGGCCACGGAGGCGAAGTAGGTGTAGCGGTTGCGGGCCTGGGACTCGCCGGCGAAGGCCTTTAAGAGGTTTTTTTCGGTTTCCGTTCCCTTTAATCTTGCCATGCGCGTTCTCCTTGGTCAATTGGTTGGAAAATTGTTATCAAAGCGCCAGTTTTATTATAGGCCGATCCCGTCTGCCCGGCAAGCCTAATCCCGGCCCTGGCCCTCCTTGGGCTTGCAGGCCGGACAGACGCCCACGAACTCCAGCCGGTGCCTGAGGATGTCGTAATCCGTCCGGGCGGCGGCCAAGGCCTCCAGATCAACCCCGGGGTTCAGATCCACGTCGTCCACCCGGCCGCAGGCCACGCACCGCAGGTGGTGGTGCACGGCCACGTTGCCGTCGAAACGCTTCTTGGTGCCGCCGACATCGATCTTCATCACAACCCCGCTCTCGGCCAGGATCTCGAGGTTGCGATAGACCGTGCCCAGGCTGACCTTGGGCAGCCGCCGCCGCACCATCTCGTACATCTCGTCGGCGGTGGGATGCGAGGTCACGGCGCGCAGCTCCTCCAAAATCACCCGCCGCTGCCTGGTTATTCTAAGCGAGGTATCCTCTAGCATGGATATGAGCCTTAGCGCCTGGTTACAGCTATATTAGTAATTATTATCATCTGAGTCAATGTTTTTCCGACCCGGGCGAGGGGAAGGCAACCACCCGTTATACCTGATCTTCTTCGTCAAGGTTCGATTCTTCGGGGTCAAGGCCGTAGATCTGCCGGATGGAGTCCAGGCGCTCGGCCTGTTCATCCGCGCCACCCTTGGCCTTGAGGAAGACGATGGGGTGGTGCAGCATCTTGTTGATGAGCGAGGCGGCCAGCACCTCGATGGCCTTGACCTGCTTGGGGGAGAGTTCCTTGAGTTGAGAAAGGGTCTTCTCCAGCTCCGCCTGGCGCAGGGTATCGGCCTTGTTGCGCAGGGCGACGATGGTCGGGGTCATCCCCATGCCCTCCAGCCAGAGCTGGAACTTGGCGGTCTCCTCGTCCACGATCCGGCTGGCGCTGTCCGCCTCCTTCTGGCGCTCCGACTTGTTGACCTCGACCACGTCCTTTAGGTTGTCGATGTCGTAGAGATAGACGTTGTCCAAGTCGTTGAGCTTGGGATCGAGGTCCCGGGGCACCGCGATGTCGATCAGGAACAGGGGCCGGTTCATCCGCTGGCGCATGATGGGCTTGACGTCGTCGCGCATCAGCACCAGGCCGGTGGCCCCGGTGGAGCTGATCAGGATATCGACGTTCTCAAGCTCCCCGCTCAGGCCCTCCAGGGAGACGGCGGTGCCGTTGAAGCGCTGGGCCAGGGTAATGGCCCGCTCCAGGGTGCGGTTGGCCACCACCACCCCGGCGATGCCCTGGGCGATTAGATGCTCCGCCGCTAGCTCCGCCATCTCGCCGGCCCCGACCAGCATCACCCGCTTGTCGTTTAAGGAGCCGAAGATCTTCTTGGCCAGTTGCACTGCGGCATAGCTGATGGACACCGCGCTGCCGCCGATGTTGGTCTCGGTGCGCACCCGCTTGGCCACTGAAAAGGACTTGTTGATGAACTTGTTTAACACCGGGCCCACGGTCTTGAGCTCGGCAGCGGCCCGGTAGGCCTTCTTGAGCTGGCCCAGGATCTGCGGCTCGCCCACGATCATGGAGTCCAAGCTCGCCGCTACCCGGAAGAGGTGGTTGACCGCCTCCCTGCCGATGTGCAGGTAGCTGTAGCGCTCGATCTCGGCCTCGGACAGACCGGCCCCGGAGAACAGATGCTGGCGGATGAGCCGGGCGGTGTCTTCCGGGGCGTGGCTGGCGCAGATCACCTCCACCCGGTTGCAGGTGCCCAGAAAACAGCACTCCCGGCAGCCGGGCAGGGTCTTGATCGTCACCACCGGGTTTTCGCAGCCCGCATTGTGGGCCAGCTTCTCGCGGATCTCGACCGGGGCCACCTTGTGGTTGACCCCGACGATCAACAGACTATCAGCCGACATAGGCGTGGATCCCCCCCAACAGATAGGTGACCCCCCAGAGGGTGAACAGGGCGGCGGCAAAGCCGATCATCGACATGATCGCGGCCCGCCGTCGTCGCCAGCCCATGGTGAACCGAAAATGCAGCAGGGCGGCGTAGATGAACCAGGTGATCAGCGACCAGGTCTCTTTGGGGTCCCACTGCCAGTAACTGCCCCAGGCCTGCTTGGCCCAGAAGGAGCCGGTGATGATGCCTAAGGTAAGCAGCGGGAAGCCGGCGGACAGGCAGTGCTGATTTAGGTTGTCTAAGGCCTCCAGCGAGGGCAGCCGCTCGTAGAAGATGCCGAAGCGCCGGGACTTGATCTCCCGTTCCTGCAATAGGTACATGACCCCGCCGCAGAAGCCCATGGCCAGAAAGGCGTTGGCCATCAGGGCGATGGAGGCGTGCACCGGCAGCCAGAGGCTGCGCATCGCCGGCGGCAGGGGGGTGACCTCCTTGGAGGCCAGGGCGGCGACGGTCATCAAGAGGGTGATGCCAACGCTGACAAAAGAGCCGAAGTTCTTGACCCGATAGCGCCAGCGGAAGATGAGAAAGCCCCAGGTCATCGACCAGGCGAAGAAGGAGACCGCCTCGTGCATGTTGCTGATCGGGGTGTGGCCAGCCTCGAAATACCTGGCCACCAGGTTTAAGGTGTGCAGGACGCCGGCGGCGGTGAGCAGCCAGCGGGCCGCCAGCCGCGCCGTTCGCTGCTGGTTGATGAACCAGAGGAGGTAGGTGGCGGTGGCCAGGAGATAGCCGAGATAGGTCAGGGGAAAGAGCATATTCATTGCGGACGCCCCAGGGAAGATTGATAATCTTGCAAAAAGGTAGCCGATGGCCAGCCAAACTGCCACGCAATTCTGTCCAAGCCCCGCAGGTGTTGGACGGGGAGGCCGTAGAGCGGACTTTTGCGACGCCATCAAGATTCAAATCCCGATGGCAAGCCGGGGCCTGATGGCAGCGGCACCTCAACGTTAGACAATAACAAACGATACTAGAATCACCCGCCCTTGACAATAGGGCTTTCGCTGCCCGCCGCCAGCAATCCTTGCAGTTGTCCGGCCAGTTCGCCGGGCAGCGTCTGGCCTAGACCCCTTTCCAGGTAATCGAGCAACCCCGGGCCATCCGCCCGGACGATGATCTCCAGGATGCCGCCCTCAATCAGGCCCTTGAAGAGGCGTTCGTTCTCCGGCTGCGACCAGCCCCGGCGTCGGACATGGGGTCGGATCAGGCCCATCACCTCGTTGAGCAGGGCGTACTCCGGCCCCAGCCACTGGCCCAGCTCGCCCTGCAAGCGCTTGGCCAGGGCCGGACTCTTGCCCGAGGTGGAGATAGCCAGGGAGAGCGACCCCCGCTGCACCAGCGCCGGCAGGATGAAGTCGCAGTGCTCCGGCACGTCGGCCACGTTTAAGAGGCTGCGGTGGCGGCTGGCGTCGGCCCTGATTAGCCCCTGCACCGCCGGGTCGTCGGTGGCGGCCATTACCAGGAAGAATCCCTGGCTGTCGCCCTCCCGGTAGCCCCGCGCCACCCAGGACACCCGGCCCTCGCCGTGCAGGCGCTGCAAGCCCGCCCCCAGCTCGGGGCTGACCACCACCACCTCGGCCCCGGCCTCGATCAGGCCCCGCGCCTTGCGCGCCGCCACCGCGCCGCCGCCCACTACCAGGCAGCGCCGGCCCTCGATCCGCAGACAGACAGGATAGTAACGCATCAGCATTCGCCCCCGGCGGCGGACAAGGCGGGCCGCCGGCCTAAAATGATTGACATGGATTCCATAGTAATTTACAGGTGGCTTAGGCGTGATGGCGTTGCAAAAAGACCGATCTGCGGCGTTGTGTGGCGAATATGTATGGCCTCACTCGCCAAACACACCCCGCGCCTTGTCTGTCGGCCCTTTTGCTTAGCCATCGGCTACTTTTTTGCGAAACCATCAGGCGTTAGCCTGTCAAGCCGGACGGCCAGGCCGCCCGGCAAGAATAACCAGTCTTCCAGTTATGCACACCGGCACCATCTCTGTCAACAGCGTTAAACGGCTGGAGTTCATCGATGTCACCAGTCAACTAGGCCAGGAGCTCGCCGGCCTGGGCCAGCCGTCCGGCGTCTGCTACCTCTACAACCCGCACACCACCGCCGGGGTGACCATCAACGAGGGGGCCGATCCCGCGGTGCAAGCTGACCTGCTCGCCATCTTCAAGCGGTTGGCCCCCGAGTCCAGCGCCTACCGGCACCAGGAGGGCAACTCCCCGGCCCATGCCTTGACCTCCCTGGTCGGCAGTTCGGCGGTAGTGTTCGTTGACCAGGGCGCCTTACGACTGGGCACCTGGCAGCGGATCTTCTTTTGCGAGTTCGATGGCCCCCGCTCCCGCCAGCTTCACTGGCGGTTGCTCTGAGCCGAGCTGGGCATGGACGCCCACGAAATCAGCTTTGGCTGGGATCGGACCACTGACGAACGGTCGCTAGCCGCCGTCCTTGAACGCTTCAGCCGTCCGGCCCTGCTGGCGGCCTTGCTGCCGCGCCTGAGCGACCCGGAGATAGGCGACCTGGTCGATCACCTGTCGCGCCTGATGCGGCGGCATCTCTCGGAAGGCGAGTATCACCGCCTGTTCCTCACCGATCCCCAGCCCGCCGGCCTTGAGCCCGAGGTTTAGCCTTCCGTCGCCATGCCCCTGACTGACCTAGGAAAATATATTGATTTGTTGGCCGCCGAGGGCGAGCTGCACCAGGTGGACGTCGAGGTCGATCCCTACCTGGAGATCGCCGAGATCCATCGCCGGGTGATCGAACGCCAGGGCCCGGCCCTGCTTTTCACCAGGGTCAAGGGCAGCGCCTTTCCGGTGGCCACCAACCTCTTCGGCTCCCCCCGGCGCCTGGAGCTGGCCTTTGGCCGTAGGCCCCAGAACTTCGTCGCCGAGCTGGTAAACCTGGCCGAGCGGCTGGGGCCGCCCAGTTTGGGGATGATCTGGGCCAAGCGTGGCCTGCTCCGTCAGGCCCTGGCCATCGGCAGCAAGCGGGTAGGCCGCGCCCCGGTGCTGGAGTGCCAGCAAGACCCGCCCCGGCTTACCGAACTGCCCCTGCTCACCTCCTGGGACACCGACGGCGGGGCCTTCGTCACCCTGCCCCTGGTCTATACCGAGCACCCGGACGGCCACGGCCACAACCTGGGCATGTACCGCATCCACCGCTACGACGACCAGACCACCGGCATCCACTGGCAGATCCACAAGGGGGGCGGCTACCACTATCACGAGGCGGAACAGCGGGGCCAGGCCCTGCCGGTGACCCTCTACATCGGCGGCCCTCCGGCCCTGATCCTGGCCGCCATCGCCCCCCTGCCGGAGAACATCCCGGAGTTGCTCTTGGCCTCGCTGCTCATGGGGCAAAAATTGCCCCTGGTGGCCAGCCCCACCGGCCATCATCCCCTGGTGGCCACGGCGGAGTTCGCGGCCCAGGGCCTGGTGCCTCCCGGTCTGCGGCGTCAGGAGGGGCCGTTCGGCGACCACTATGGGTACAACTCCCTGGCCCACGACTACCCGGTGTTTCAGGTCTCGCGCCTCTATCACCGGAAGAAGGCCATCTATCCGGCCACCGTGGTTGGTCAGCCCCGCCAGGAGGACTACTACATCGGCGACTTCCTGCAAGACCTGCTCTCCCCGCTCTTTCCCCTGGTGATGGGCGGGGTGCGGCAGTTAAAGACCTTCGGCGACACCGGCTTCCACAGCCTGGCCGCCGCCCGGGTCAGGGACCGCTACCCCCGGGAGGCCTTTGCCGCCGGCCTGCGCATCCTGGGCGAGGGCCAGTTGTCGCTCACCAAGTTTTTGATCGTCACCGACGGCGACCTGGATGTGGCCGACTTCCCCAGGCTGTGGCGGCACGTGCTCGAGCGGATCAACTGGCAGACTGACCTCTTCGTCCTGGCCAACGTCTCCCAGGATACCCTGGACTACACCGGCCCTTCGGTGAACAAGGGTTCCAAGGCGCTGATGATGGGCCTGGGCCGGGAGCCGATCCGCGTCCTGCCCGAGGCCTTTACCGGCGAGCTGCCGGCGGGCGTCGGCCACCCGGTGGCCTTTCTGGCCGGCACCCTGGTGGTGGACGGGGAGTCCTTCGCCCGTGACCGGGCCCTGCCTGAACGGCTGGCGGCAAGCCCGGAGCTGGCCGGTTGGCCCCTGATTATCCTGGTGGACGATGCCCGGGCTGCCACCGTCAGCCTCAAGAGGTTTCTCTGGTCGGTGTTCACCCGCTTCGAGCCGGCCGCCGACCTGCACGGCGCCGCCACCACCGTTCGGCGCTTTCACGTCGGCCTGACCCCGCCCATCGTCTTCGACTGTCGGATGAAACCCTGGTATCCCCACGTCCTGGAGGTCGATCTGAAGACCAAGGCCCAGGTAGATGCCCGTATCGCCCGGATACTCCCGGCCCGTTGGCGATAGCCAGATCGATAAGCGGCCGGGAAATTGCAAGGTTAAGGCAACAACCGTAACCGCCTGGCAATTTTTGCCGCTCTTTCCTCCCCGGAGGCGACCATGTACATCAATCCCCTGACTGGGAAACCGGTAGTCGAAAAAAAATCCCCTTCCAAGACTAAGGCCAGCCCGCCGGGGTCGTTTTTCGACCTCCTGAGCGAACAGTTGCTGCCCGCCGAGGAGCCCCAGGCCTTGTCCGGCCCGTCGGCCTTAAGCCCGGAGACGCCAGTCGCCCCCGAGCTGCGGCTGGCCGGGGTGTCGACCAGCGAGAGCGCCATCGGGCTCCTGGAGTCGTTCAGCCAGGCCCTGGGCGACCTCAAGTTCTCCAGCCGCGACCTCCTGCCCTTGATCGAGGCCCTGGAGGGCGACACCACCGCCCTGCTTGACATCCGGGCCCAACTCCCTCCCCATGACCCCCTGGCCCGGCTGATCGACCGGGTAGCCACGGTCAGCGCCATTGAGGCGGAAAAATTCCGCCGGGGCGACTACCGTTAGCCCCAGCCACCTCTTGGCCCTTAAAAGATAACGTGTCAGAACGGCTGCAAAAATTTCTTTCTCGGGCCGGAATTTGCTCCCGGCGGGCGGCGGAGGAGCTGATCCGCCAGGGCCAGGTGGCGGTGGACGGCCTGACCGTCGCCGAGTTGGGGCTCAAGATCGAACCCGACCGGCAGCGGGTGACGGTCAAGGGTCAGCCGGTCGCCCCGCCAGGCCAAAAAATCACCGTCCTGCTCAACAAGCCCCAGGGTTACGTCACCACCATGAGCGACCCCCAGGGCCGGCCGGTGGTCACCTCGCTGTTGGCGGGGATTAAGGAACGGTTGTTCCCGGTCGGGCGCCTAGACCTGGACACCGAGGGCGCCTTGATTCTGACCAACGACGGTGACCTGGCCCAACGGCTCCTGCACCCGAAATTCGAGATCAACAAGACTTACCAGGCCTTGGTCAAGGGCCGCCCCAGCCCGACGGCCATCTCCGCCCTTGAGCGGGGCATTGATATGGATGGCCGCCGCACCTGGCCCGCCCGCATCAAGTTGCTGGGCGGGGAAGAGGGTGGCACCCGGCTGGCGATCGTCATCCACGAGGGTCGGAAACGGCAGGTAAGACGGATGTTCGCGGCCATAGGCCACCCGGTTGTCCACTTAAAACGGCTGGCCTACGGCCACCTGCGGCTCGGCGATCTACCCCTGGGCGCCTACCGTCGGCTTAGCGCCAGCGACCTCGACCTCCTCTTTTCCCCGTCCAAGCCCGCAAAAAAATCCACAGAGAAAAATTTTTCTCTTTACAAACAAAAAAATGACCTATAATAAAAAGAACTTATAGCGGTCAAACATCCATAACTTTCTTTTCCCCCGGGAGGGTATATGAATAAGTCGGAGCTGATCGAGGCCCTAGCGCAGGAATTGAAAATGCCCGTCCGTCAGGCTAGCTCTATTTTAAATACCATCCTGGAGGCCATGATGGAGTCGCTGGAGCGGGGAGACAGCATCGAGATTCGGGGTTTTGGCAGCTTTGTGGTCAAGACCTACAAACCGTACACCGGACGCAACCCCAAGACGGGCGAGCAGATCACGGTGCGGCCCAAGAAGCTGCCCTTCTTCAAGGTGGGCAAGGACTTGAAGGAGCGGGTGGATAGCTGATCCGCAACAAGGCCAGGCCCCTTGTCCATCGGCCACGCGGCCCGAGGCCTTTTTTACCCGACTATCTCCCCGGCCAGGTCGTAGGTGTGGGCCTCGGTGATTCTGACCTTCACCATGTCGCCCGTGGCGCAGTTCCCGTCCGTAATATATACGCAACCGTCGATCTCTGGCGCCTGACTCGGCATCCGGCCCTCCAGCAGCAACTCCGTCTCCGCGCTCACCCCCTCGACCAGTACCGGCACCACCCGGCCGATCAGGGCCTGATTCTTGGCCAGGGAGATCTCGGCTTGCAGGCGCAGCAAGCGATCCCGGCGCCGGTTCTTCTCCCTTTCCCCCAACCGGCCCGGCAACTTGGCCGCCGCCGAGCCCTCTTCGCTGGAGTAGGCGAAGACCCCGACGTGGTCTAGCCGTTCTCGGCGCAAAAAATCCTCCAGCTGCCGCACATCCTCTTCGTCCTCGCCCGGGAAGCCGACGATGAAGGTGGAGCGGATGGCCGCCTGGGGCAGGAGTTCCCGGATGCGGGCGAACAACTCCTCGATCCCGCCCGCCTGAGCCGGACGGTTCATGGCCCGCAAGACCTTGGGGCTGACGTGCTGCAGGGGGATGTCGAGGTAGGGGGTCAGGCGCCCGTTGTCCGCCAGCAGGCGCAGCAGACGGTCGTCGAGGCGATGGGGATAGAGATAGAGCAGCCGCAGCCAGGGGATAGAGGTCTCGGCCAGCAGCCGGGCCAGCAGCTCTGGCAGGCCGGCGTCCCTTGCGGCCAGGTCTAGGCCGTAGGCGGTCAGGTCCTGGCCAATTAGGGTCAGCTCCTTGACCCCGGCCCGGTCGAGCCGCGCCGCCTCGGCCAGCACATCATCCAGGGGCCGGCTGCGCAGCGGGCCGCGAATGGCGGGAATCACGCAGTAGCTGCACCGGTTCGAGCAGCCCTCGGTAATCTTCAGATAGGCGCGGTGCGGCGGGGTGGAGACTTGGCGGGGCAGGCCGCTGTGCATCAAAAACCTGGGGCCTCCCAGGGCGGTCTGGCTTGACGGGCTTGACCCCTGGAACAAGACGGCCACCCGGGCCGGGAGTTCGAGCAAATTCTCGGTGCCGACAAAGAGATCAACCTCGGGCAGCTCCCGGATCAAATCCTGGCCGTAACGCTGCACCAGGCAGCCCGCCACCACCAGCTTGAGCCCCGGGCGTTGTTCCTTGAGCGCCGCCAGCCTCAATACCTCGTCCACCGCCTCCGCCGCCGCCGACTGGATAAAGCCGCAGGTGTTGACCAGGATAAGCTCCGCCTCCTCGGGCTCGGCGCAGGTCTGGTAGCCCATCTGGCCCAACAGCCCCAGCATCACCTCGGTATCGACCAGGTTTTTGGGGCACCCCAGGCTGACCACAAAGACCTTCTTTTCCATCCCGCCTCCCCCGCGCCGCGGCCTATAAACGCCGAGAGGCCACAGGTTGCCCTGTGGCCTCTCGCAAACTACTTTTGGTTACGAACCGGGATCAGACCAGACCCTTACCAAAGAGCAGGATCAGGGAGATAACCAGGCCGTAGATGGTCAGGGACTCGATCAGGGCCAGGCCGATGATCATGGTAACGGTGATCTTGCCCGAGGCCTCCGGGTTACGGGCGGTGCCGGTGCAGGCCCCGCCTACCGCGGTGCCCATGCCGATGCCGCAACCCAGGGCGGCGACGCCCACCGACAGAGCGGCGGCGATGCAGACCAGGGCAACGTTCACGCCCCCGGCGGCCGCGCCACCAGCACCCTCGGCGGCCATAGCCATCGAGGCCATGCCCAGAACCATCATTGCCGTCAACATACCTACTTTCTTCATCTTCTTTCCTCCGTTGAATAAAATTGAATTATTGGCCTTCTTCGTGGTGAAGAAATTTAAATTTACAATCGCGATCAGTGGGCGTGCTCCATGGCCGCCGAGAAGTAGAGGATCGACAGCAGCACGAAGACCAGGGATTGCACCACCGAGACCAGCACCCCCAGGCAGAGGATGGGCAGGGGGGCGAAATAGGCCCCGGCCAGCATGAACAGGATGCCGAGCAGGGTCTCCTTGGCCATGATGTTGCCGAAAAGACGGATGGAGAGCGACAGGATGCGAGCCAGATGGCTGATCACCTCGATGGGGAGCATCAGGGGGATGAGCCAGGGGATCGGCCCCAGGAAATGCTTGATGTAGCCCACCCCGTGGAACTTGAGACCCAGGATGTGGGTGGTGACGAAGATGATCAGGGTGCAGGCCAGGGTGATGTTGAGGTTCGAGGTCGGCGAAATGAAGCCGGGCATGAGCCCCATCATGTTGGCCACCAGGATGTAGAGCGCGAAGGTGGCCAGCATCGGGAACATCATCCGCGCCCCCTCCCGGCCCATGTTCTCGGCCATGAAGCCTTCAATGCCCTCAACCACCGCCTCCCATAAATTCTGGCCCTTGCCGGGGATCATCTCGATCTTGCCCATGGTCAGTTTGGGGGCCAGGATGAGGATCAGCATCACCAGGAAGGTATAGGTGACATGCGGGGCCAAGATCTGGGTGGCGTCCCAGAAGTGGCCGGGGGGAGGCATGGGGGCGGGGACGGGCAGTCCCAGCTTTTCCAGAATCAGCGAGATAAAGAGTATCGGTTCCTCCATGATGGCTACGCAGCCTCCTTTCCTGAAAAATAAACATTTTTGATCTGACTCAGCGCCGCGACGACGATGGCCGTCACCACGGTTGACAGACCAACCAGCAATCCCACCACCGACAGGCGGCCATAGCGAACCAGAAAGTACAAGAGCACCGCCACGGCGCTCAACCGCAAGTAATACTTGATAAAAAATCTAATCTTCATCGCCTGGGCCGGCCCCTGCATCAGCCCGGTCAAGTCGTTTTTCAGCAGCAGGAAGCTCAGGTTGGCAATCAGCGCCCCGACCAGCACCGCCTTGGCCAAAGGCCAGGAGAAGGCCAAACCGGCGGCCAGGGGCAGGGCGACCACCAGCAGCCCGTTCATTGCCTGGACCACGGAGAGAGAGAAATCGCCGGTTCTGGTATTCAAGGTTAGAGATCCTTGCGGTGCGCCAACTGATAGAGGGTTCGGAACCCGGCAAACACCCCCAGCCCCAAAAAGATCATCATCCCCCAGGGGGTGGTACGGCCGTGAAACACCTTCTCGTCCAGCAGATAACCCATGCCAAAGCCGACAAAGACGCTGGAGGCGAAACTTAAGCCGATGGTGGACAAATCGGCCAGCCGCCGCATCAAATCCCGGCGGGGAGAATACGGATTCATCGCCGGGCCTCGGGTTGGTTTCCGGCGGCCGGGGGCGGATAAATCTGGGTATTTTTACGCAACTAGGCTATCCTGCATGATAAAAACAGCATCCTAGGTAGCATGGGGTTTGGGGAAAGTCAACGGCTTTTTCACCGCTTGGCCAATTTTCTGAACGTCAATTCAGTTTTTTCCAGGGCCAAATCCAGGTCCGCCTGGGTGTGGGCGTCGGAGATAAAGGCCGCCTCGAACTGGGAAGGCGCCAGGTAGATGCCCTGGGCCAGCATCTCCCGGTAAAAGGCGGCGAAGAGCTTGGTATCGGAGGTCAGGGCGCTCTTGAAGTCGGTGACCGGGCCCTCGGTGAAGAAGGCGGTGAGCACCGAGCCCACCCGGTTCAAGGTGGCGGGCAGGCCGTATTTGCCGGCCAGGGACGAAAGCCCCTCGGCAAAGGCGGAGGCCTTGGCGTCCAGCCGCTCATAAAAACCGGGGGCGGCCAGGGTCTGCAAGGTGGCGATACCAGCGGCCATCGCCAGGGGGTTGCCGGACAGGGTGCCGGCCTGATATACCGGCCCCTCCGGGGCGATCAGCCCCATGATCTCCTTCTTGCCGCCGTAGGCCCCCACCGGCAGGCCGCCGCCGATGATCTTGCCCATGCAGGTAAGATCCGGCATGACGTTGAACTTGGCCTGCGCCCCGCCCAGGCTCAGCCTGAAGCCGGTAATCACCTCGTCGAAGATCAGGAGGATGCCGTGTTGGGCGGTCAGCTCGCGCACCTTCTCCAAGAAGCCCGGGGCGGGCGGGATGACCCCCATGTTGGCCGCCACCGGCTCCATGATCAGGCAGGCGATGTTTAAGGAGGCGTCGCTTAAGGTCGCCTCCAGGGTGGCGAAGTCGTTGTAGGGGATGGAGATGGTGTTTCTGACCACCTCCTCCGGCACCCCCGGACTGCCGGGGATCCCCAGGGTCACCACCCCGGAGCCCGCCTGCACCAGGAAGGCGTCGGCGTGGCCGTGGTAGCAGCCGTCGAACTTGACCACCACGTTTTTCTTGGTGTAGCCCCGCGCCAGGCGGATGGCGCTCATGGTGGCCTCGGTGCCGGAGTTGACGAAGCGCACCTTCTCCACCGAGGGCATGGCCTGGCAGACCAGCTCCGCCAACTCCACCTCCAGGGGGGTGGGTGCCCCGAAGCTGGTGCCCTTGGCCAGGGCGTCAGTCACCGCCCGGGCCACCGCCGGATGATTATGGCCCAGGATCATCGGCCCCCAGGAGCAGACAAAATCGACGTACTCGTTGCCATCGACGTCGTACACCTTGGAGCCGTTGGCCCGTTCGATGAACACCGGGTCGCAGCCCACCGACTTGCAGGCCCGCACCGGGCTGCTCACCCCGCCGGGAATGGACTGTTGCGCCCTGTGAAAGAATGATCGCGAGAGGTCTGTCTTCATAAGGAAAATCTCCGTGGGAAGGATTGCGGCCCGGCCCCCATGCTTGAGGGTCTTAAAATCGTCGCAACATAGCATGGACAGGCCGCTTGGTCAAAGGGTTATCCCAGGCAAGTCAGCGAGTCGGTCAAGCTTGGGCCTAGCAACCCCGCAATTCACTTGACAATCTTTGCGCCCCCATTGTATTTACCTTAAACGTAGGGGTGCGAGTTGTCCCAGGGGCGGGCCTTTCCCGTTCGTCCTGGCCCGGATGATGGCCATCCCCGCCCCGCCACCAAAGTCGCGACCCTGGGGTTTTCCCATCAAGAACAGGACGGCATCATGTCAGACGACCAATACTCAACAGACGAACCACTCATCATCGGCGTCGATCTCGGCACCTCGCGCACCGCGGTGATGTCCAGCCGAGGATATCAGGGGATTACCCGCTCTATCGTCGGTTATCCTAAGGACATAATAGGCATAAAATTACTAGGCAAGACTCAGGTGTTCGGCGACGAGGCACTAAGGCACCGCTCCGCCCTCACCCTTTACCATCCCTTGGAGGACGGGGTGATCCGGGAGGGCAGCGAAAAGGACTACACCGCCGCCCTGGAGCTTTTACGGCACGTGGTCAACGAGGCGAAACAGGGGGCTGAGGGGCCGGTGGCTGGGATCATCGGGGTGCCATCCCGGGCCTCGATCGTCAACAAGGAACTGCTGTTGCAGCTCGCCAGGGAGTTGATGTCCACCGCCCTGATCGTCTCCGAGCCCTTCATGGTCGCTTACGCCATCAACAAGTTGAGCGACGCCATTATCGTCGATATCGGGGCCGGGACGGTGGATATCTGCGGGGTAAAGGGCTCGGTGCCGGGCCAGAAGGATCAGATCACCACCCTGAAGGCGGGGGATTACATCGACGAACGGCTGGAATCGGCCATTCAGCAGAAGTTCTACGACGTGCAGATCACCCGCAACCTGGTGCGTACCATCAAGGAACAGTATGCCTTCGTCGGCGAACCCGAGGCCCCGGTGCTGGTGACCCTGCGCCGGGACGGCAAGCCCGCCGAGTACGACTTGACTCGTGAGATCCGGGCGGTGTGCGAGAGCATTGTCCCGGACATCGTTGAGAATATCGTGGCCATCATGAAGGGTTACGACCCGGAGAGCCAGCCGGAGGTGTTAAAAAACATCTATCTGGCCGGGGGCGGTTCGCGGCTCAAGGGCATCGCGGCCATGGTGGAGCGGCAGTTGGGCGATTTTGGCCCGGTGCAGGTGACCTGCGTCGATGACCCGGACTTCACCGGCTGCGCCGGGGCCTTGAAGCTCGGCCTCGACCTGCCACCGGAGCACTGGGACAAGATAGGGTTCTCCGGCCCTGAGGCCTAATTCCGGCCCGCCATGAAAGCCATCCTCTTCGTCCTCCTTGGCCTTTGCCTGGGGACGGGAACCACCCTCATCTTTCTGCAAGAACGCTTCCTGCGCGAACGTCGGCGGCTGTTGGCCCTGGGGGAATCCCAGCGCGCCAAGGGCGAGCAGGCAAGCGAGGAGTTAACCCGCAAGTGGGAAGAGGAGTGTGAGCTGCTGAGGCAGGAGTTGCAGGGCTGCCAAGTGCGCCTGGCCGAAAGGGTGGAGAGCGCCGCCGTCCCGCCGCCCGAGGACCGGCCCGAGATGATCGAGCGCCGCCACGAGCACCAGCGGTTGATCGAGGAAAAAAACGGCGAACTAAGCCGGCTGGCCGGCGAGAATAAGTCCCTGGCCGACCAATGCCTGGCCCACCAGCGAGAGATTGACGATCTTAATCTACAGATCTCCTACCTAAAGGACGAATTGGTCAAGGCCCAGGCGGCGAGAAATACCCTGCCCGACGACGACTTTCTTCTCCTGGGCGGCCAGGCGGCCAATCACCTGCTGCCCGGCTCGGTGGCCCGGGCCTTCATCCGGGGCAACCCCAGATTCCCGCGCCCCTAATCCCCCCCAATAAAAGACGCCCCGCCTTGATGGTGTCTCGCCAAAAGAAGCCGTTGGCGACGCCGGCCACTATTCCAAGTTGCATTAAAAAGCCAGACTTCCAGCAAGCATTCAAAACGACTCTGTTGTTTCCCCCCTCTTGAGGGGAGATCGGGAAGGCAAACGAGCGGCGACGAGGGCGGACATCAGTCACGCCTTTGAGCCGCAGAGCGCCGCTGACCAAGGTTTCCCCCCCTGGGGTACCGAACAGATTCGTTTTGAATGCGAACTGGGAATTAATTCCCAGTCGGGGAGGGCGCCGCGGTGCTGACCCCGGCGGGGGTCAGGGTGGTGAAGGTATGCCAGTCGGGCAGGGAGAGATCGGGGATCCAGTCCCGCCAGGTGCGGGTGGGCGGGTGGCCGGCCTTGATCTCCGCCATCAGCTTCCGAGCCTTGACCGCGATGGAGGTCTTGGGGTAGGTGTCGAGTAGGTACTGCAAGCGGGAGGCGGCCTCCGGGGGCTCATTGGTGCGAATGTAGAACATGGCCACGTAGTACTCGTGATTGGCCAGGAAATTCAAGGCCGCCTGACGCCGGGCCGCGGCCTCGGCCCGGTAGGGCGAGTCGGGATAGGCCTTGAGTTGCTTGTCGAAGGCGGTGATGGCGTCGGTCGCGGCCCCTGGGTCGCGGTCGATGGTGTCGATCTGCTGGTAGTAGGACATGCCAATCTGGAACAGGACGTAGGGCAGGGCCTCGTTGGTGGGATGATTGTCCGCGAACCCCTTGTAGAGTGAGACCGCCTCTGGATAATCCTTGAGGTAGTACTTGCAGTCCGCCGCCTTTAGTTCGGCCAGCATGCTGTAGGCGCTAAACGGAAAGCGCTCCTTAATGTCGTTGAAGATCTTGAGCGCGTCGCTGTACTCGCCCTTTTCGAAATAGTCCATGGCTTGCATGGACAGGGCATCGGGGGTGGTGGGCTTCGATTTGCCGCCCCCGACCCCGAAGAAGGAGAAGACCCCATCCAGGGTCGCGCATCCCGGCAGGGTGGCCAGCGTGCAGGCCATACATATCAATATGGCCAGTTTTTTGCCAGCCTCTGGCCAGCCAAGCAAACCTTCCCACTTCATAGCGCGCAGACTCCCAAGGTTGATGATCTCGCAAAAAGGTAGCCGATGGCTAAGCAAAACCGCCCCGCAATGCTGTCCAATCCCCGCGGCTGTTGGACGCGGACGCCGGAGATCGGATTTTTGCGACGCCATCAAGGTTAAGGCCGCCCCTCCTCAGGGGCGGCGCAGGGTTTCCAGATAGGCCTCCACCGACTTGACCGCCACCGCCCCGTCGCCGGCGGCGGTGATCACCTGGCGGGCCGAGTCGTGGCGCAGGTCGCCCACCGCCATCACCCCCGGCAGGTTGGTGCGCATCAGGCAATCGGTGACCACGAACCCTTGTTGGTGCGTCAGTTGCTCCAGGGGCAGCATCTCGTTGTTGGGGGTGATGCCGATTAAGATGAACACCCCCTGCAAGGGGCGGGTCTCCTCCCGGCCGTCGCGGTGGCGCAGACGCAGGGCGTTCACCTGGGTGTCGCCCAGGACGGCGGCGACCTGGGTGTCGAGCAGGAAGCGGATCTGGGGGTTGGCCCGGGCCTCCTCCTGTAGTACCGGCGAGGCCCTAAACTCGGTCCGGCGATGGATCACGGTGACTGTCCGGGCGAACTTGGTGAGATAGACCGCCTCCTGCAGGGCGGTGTCGCCGCCGCCCACCACCGCGATGTCGAGCCCCCGGTAGAACGGCCCGTCGCAGGTGGCACAGTAGGACACCCCCTTGCCGGTCAGCTCCCGCTCGCCCGGCGCCCCCAGGTGGTTGGGCCGGGCGCCGGTGGCGAGGATTACCGCCTGGGCACTAAGGACGGCGCCGCACTCGCAGTTGATGGTCTTTATCTCTGCGGCCAGGTCCATGCTGGCCACCGTCTTGGAGGCGATCTCCAGTCCGAACCGCTGGGCGTGGGCGGTTAGCTTGTCGGCCAGCTCAAAGCCGCTTAAGCCCTCGACGAACCCCGGATAGTTGTCGATCCGGTCGGTGACCAGGATCTGGCCGCCGGCGGCGCCCTTCTCCAGCAGGAGCACGTCCAGCCGGGCCCGGCTGGCGTATAGCCCGGCGGTCAGGCCGCCCGGCCCGGCGCCCACGATGACGAGCTGATGGATCCGCCCCTCCGGGGCCGGGGCAGACGCCGTCTTGAGTTGCTCCGCCGTCATGCGAAACGGCTTACAGGGCCTTTTGGATCATGGCCAGCAACTGGGTCTTGCCGACCGCGCCGGTGATCTGATCCACCACCTTGCCGCCCTTGAACAGGATCAGGGTGGGGATGGCCCGGATGCCATACTTGCCGGGGGTGGCCGGGCTGTCGTCCACGTTCATCTTGGCGACCGTCACCTTGCCCTCGAACTGGGCGGCCAGCTCGGAGATCACCGGGCCAATGGCCTTGCACGGCCCGCACCAGGGGGCCCAGAAATCGACCAGGCAGGGCAGGGGGCCATTAATCACCTCGGTGTCAAATGTCGAATCCTTTACGTGTAACACTTTGTCATCGCTCATTATTTTTCTCCTTGTCCTTGTTGATGATCTGATCGCCTTGGGCGAGGTTTCCTGCCCAAGGTTGGCACTATAACGTATTTGCCGCCATCGATAAACAGCATTTTCGCGCCTTAGGCAGGCCAGGGTCGCGGACAGGCCGTGGGCCTTCTGAGGGCGGGCGGCGATTTTTCGGTTGGCGGGCGCGGGCTTCTTGTTTATATGGAGGGGATAACTTGGAGTTTTAGGTTGGTTGGGCGGCGGCCTTAACCAGCCAGCATGGTTTGCAAAGACGAGGTGAATATGCTGCCCTACCCCCATATAAACCCGGTGTTGGTCCGGCTCGGCCCCCTGCGGATCCGTTGGTACGGCCTGATGTACGTCCTGGGCTTTGTGGCCTCCTACGGTCTGGTGCGCCGTCAGATCGAGCACAGCGGCGACACCCACCTGGCCAGCCACTTTGAGAATTTGAACTTCACCCTGCTGCTCAGCCTGATTCTGGGGGGACGGTTAGGCTACGTCCTGTTCTACAACCTGCCCTACTACCTCGATCATCCCGCCGAGATCCCGGCCACCTGGCAGGGGGGGATGTCGTTTCACGGGGCGCTGATCGGGGTCATCCTGGGTGGGGTATGGTTCTGCGCCTCCCGGGGCCTCGACTTCTGGAAGACGGCGGACATCTACGTGGTGACCATCCCCATCGGCCTGGGCCTGGGCCGGCTGGGCAACTTCATCAACGGCGAGCTGTTTGGCCGGGAAACCGACGTGCCCTGGGCGATGATCTTCCCCGACGGCGGCCCTCACCCCCGGCATCCCTCCCAGCTTTACGAGTGTTTGCTGGAGGGGGTGCTTCTCTTCCTGATCCTGTGGCGGGCCAAGGATCGGCCCCACCGGCCGGGCGCCATGCTGGCCCTGTTTTTGATCGCCTACGGCGTCTTCCGCATCCTGGCCGAATTGTTCCGTGAACCCGATCCCCAGATTGGTTTCATCGGGGTCTTAACCATGGGCCAGATCCTAAGCCTGGGCATGATCGCCGCCGGCCTGGCGCTCGCCCTCCTCATCCGTCGTCGGCGGCAGCAATGAGCCGACCGGCCAACGACCAGACCACTGTGGAAGCCATGACCACCATCAGCCCCGGCGTCCGGCAGCTCAAGCCCCGCCTCTACAAGGACACCCTGGCCAACGGCCTGACCGTGCTGGTCAAGGAGACGCCGGGGGTCAAGGTGGCCACCGTCCAAATCTGGGTGCGGGCGGGCAGCATCTACGAGGGCCCGCACGAGGGCGGCATCACCCACCTGATCGAGCACATGATCTTCAAGGGCACCAAGACCAGGGGGCCGGGTGAGGTGGCCGCCGCCATCGAGGAACGGGGCGGGCAGATCAACGCCTACACCTCCTTCGAGCAGACCGTCTATCATGCCACCCTGCCGGTCAGGGAGTGGCAGACGGCGCTTACGGTGCTGGCCGACGCGGTGCTCAACTCGGTCTTCGACGAACAGGAACTCGAACGGGAGAAGCTGGTGGTGCTGGAGGAGATCGGGATGCGCGCCGATCGGCCGGAGGTGAAGTTCTTCGACGCCACCATGAGCCACGCCTACGCCCGGCATCCCTACCGGCTGCCGGTGATCGGCAGCCGCGAGTCGGTGGCCGCCTTCCGTCGGGAGGACATCCTGCGCTACCTGGCCCGGCATTACCGGCCCGAAAACTTCACCGTGGTGCTGGTGGGCGACCTTCCCCATCCGGAGGCCTTGGCCAAGGTGGCGAAGATCTTCTCCCACCTGCCCGCCCAGGGGGGCGAGACCGCCTTGCTCCCCGAGGAACCCTGGCCCCAGGCGCCTCGGGTCTTCGCCTTGCGGGAGGCGGTCAACCAGTCGCAACTGGCCCTGATCTTCCCCATCCCGGCCTTCGAGCACCCCGACACCCCGGCCCTTGATGTCCTGGCCGGGGTCATGGGACAGGGCGATGCCTCGCGGCTATACCAGCGCCTGCGCGACGAGCAGGGCCTGGTGTACAGTATCCGCTCCTGGGCCTTTACTCCCAAATATCCAGGCCTGTTGCAGATTGTCGCCACCTTGGAGCACGGTCAGATCAAGGCCGCCATCGACTCCTGCCTGGCGGAATTGGCCCGCTTGCGTTTAACCCCGGTGGAGGAGCGGGAGTTGGAGCGGGTGAAACGTAACCTGGAGAGCGATTTCGTCTTCAATTTGGAGAAGGTCGAGGGCCAGGCCCGGGTGCTGGGCTCGTTTGAGCTGTTGACCGGCGACCCGCGGGAGGACGCCTATCTCGAACGGATTCGGGCGGTAAGCGTGGCCGATCTGGAGCGGGTGGCCCGCCGGTACTGCGACCCCCGCCGCCTGACCGTGGGGTGTCTCCTCCCCAGGGAGGCCGACCTCGACCTCGGCCAGGAAGAACTGCTGGCCAGCATCGCCCGGACGGAGGGCCGGGAGCAGTCCGACTCGACGGCCTCGCTGATTGATTCCTATCTCGGCAACGTCCACCGCTTCACCCTGGATAACGGGATCACCTTGCTGGTGCGGGAGGAGCCCCAGGTGCCGACGGTGGCCATCCAGGCGGTCTTCCCCGGCGGGCTCATGGCTGAAGACCGGGAGAGCAACGGCGCCTTCGCCTTTATCGCCGACCTGCTGCCCAAGGGCACCGCCAGGATGAACGCCCGGGAGCTGTCGCTCAAGATCGCCGACATGGCCGGAGACCTCTCCGGGTTTGCGGGGAAGAACACCTTCGGCCTCAAGGCGGCCTTCCTGTCCCGTTTCTTCGGCGAGGGGCTGGAACTGATGGCCGAGATCCTGACCGCCCCGGCCTTCGACCCCCAGGAGGCGGACAGGATTAGGCCCGAGCGGCTGGCGGCCTTGAAGCAGCAGCGGGATTCCCTGACCGCCACCGCCTTTGTCGAGTTCAACCGGGCCCTGTTTCAAGAGCACCCCTACGCCTTGAACGGCTTGGGCGCGGCGGAGGCGATCGCCGCCTTTTCCGCCTCGGAACTGCGGGCCATCTATCTGCGGCACGCCCGGCCCGAGCGACTGGTGTTGGTGGTGGCCGGTGACATCAAGGCCAGTGAGGCCCACGAACGGGCCTGCCGCCTGTTTGGCCAATGGCGGTCGGCGGCGGATGCTCTAGCGCCCCCGAGGATCAATCTGCCCGCCGCCCCGCATCCGCCGCGGCTGGTGCATCGGCCCCAGGACAAGGAGCAGGTGCACATCGTCATCGGCTTTATCGGCGGCCCCACCCTCACCGGCCCGGACCGTTACGCCCTGGAGCTTTTGGACACCGCCTTGAGTGGCCAGAGCGGCCGGCTCTTCCGTCAGTTGCGCGATCGGCAGGGACTGGCCTACAGCCTGTCTTCCTTTACCCTGCTGGGTCTGGACACCGGCTCCTTCGGGGTCTATATCGGCACCAGCCCGGATAAGCGGGTGGAGGCCATTGCCTCCCTGTGGCGGGAACTTGAGCGGGTGCGGGCCGAGCCCCTAAGCGCGGAGGAGCTGGAAAAGGCCAAGGGGCTGCTGGCCGGGCATTACGACCTGGGCCTGCAAACCAACAGCGCCCAGGCCTTGGACCTGGCCTTGAGCGAGACCTACGGACTGGGCCATGACTTCGGCAACCGCTACCTGGCGGCCATCGGCCAGGTGACGGCGGAGGAGGTGCGACAGGCGGCGGCCAGATACATCCAGCCGGAGAGTTACGTCCAGGTGACGGTGGGGGCCGGCGAATAGGCCCCTCGTCCGGGAGGCGGGTTGGATCCATTCATGGCGGCTCACTCCGCGCTCACGTAAGAGGCAAGCTGCCGGCGGAGACCCTGGGGGTCGGCTTGGTAGGCGGCGGTCAGTCGCGGCTCAAGGGCGGTGTTGAAGGCGTAAACCCCGCCGGGCAGGGGCGGGCGGAAGAGGTGCAGGTCCGGCGTCGCGCCCCCGCCCGGAACGGTCATGTCCAGGCCGTAACCCACCAGCCAGTCGTCGGCCACCCGCAGGCCGGAGGAGAGCACGATCCGGCAGAGCGCCGCCTCGACCTCCCGGCCCCGAGGCCGCTCCTTGTCCAGCATGGTGCAGACCGCCACCTCCCGGGCCGCGAACCGGGGCAGATAAGTCTCCGCCAACCAGATGGCGGTGTGCCCGGCGTCGATCAGGTCGTCCAGCAGAACCACGGCGTCAAACTTCGAACAGTCGGCGAGTTCCCGGCCCCGGGCGTCGCAGAGCGGCTTGACCACCCGCGGGGCTGTGGCCCGGCTTCCCTGGCCGTAGCTCCGCACCTTGATGTTCCCCGGCTCGGCCCGCAGTCCGGTCTCCGCGCCCAGGCCCGCCAGCTGCCGATGCACCAGGCCGGCAAAGATCCCGCCCCCCTCTCGCACCTCAACCAGCAGCAACCGCCGCCCGGCATAGCGGACGGACAAAAGGCGGGCCGTCTCGGCGGCCATCGCCATCAGGGCCGACGCCGGCGCCACACCCTTGGCAAACAGGTACTCTGGAACTCCGTCCAAAAGTACGGTGAGCGGATAGTTTTTCCCGTCTCGCAAACAGGGATCGGGGTTGCCGGCTAGCAGCGGAAACCCTAGCGGTTCAGCCACCGGCTAACCTTGGGAAACAGGGAAATGTCGGTATGGGGCAGGAAGAGGGAGGCCACGTACTGATCCTTGAAGTGCCTCACCTCGGAGAGCTCGAAGCTGGTCAGCTTGCGCACCACCTCCACCACGTCCCGGCGGATGTGGTTGCTAAGCTCGCTCATCCGGGCCCCCATCAGCGAGCCGTTGCCGACGTAGAGCACCTTCTCGGGGGCGACCTCGGGCAGCAGGCCCACGGTCATGGCGGCGTCGAGGTCGATGTAGGAGCCAAAGGCCCCGGCCAGGATGATCTGTTCGAGATCGGCGACGCTCAGCCCCACCTCCTCGATCAGGGTCTTGGCCCCGGCGAAGATGGCGGCCTTGGCCCGGATGAAGTTGTCGATATCCACCTCGTTGATCACGATGTCATGCTCGACGCCCGCGTCCGCCTCCCAGGCCAGGACGAACTCCATGCCGTTCTTGCCCTGCCGTAGCCTAGGGGTGTCGATGGGGTTGAAACGGCCTGCCTGGTTGAGCGCCCCGTGTCGGAACAGGGCGGCGACGATGATCAAGAGCCCTGAGCCGCAGATGCCGATGGGCGGCCGGTCGCCGATGGTGATGTTCATCGGCTCCCAGGTCTCGGGGTTTAAGCTGAAGTCCTCGATGGCGCCGCGCGCGGCCCGCATCCCGTGGGTGATGCCGCCGCCCTCGAAGGCCGGGCCGGCGGAGCAGGCGGCGCAGACCAGCCAGTCCCGGTTACCGATGACGATCTCGGCGTTGGTGCCGATGTCGATGTAGAGGGTGAGCAGGCCGGTGCGGTACATGCCGGAGCCCATGACCCCGGCCACGATGTCCCCGCCCACGTAGCTCGATACCGAAGGATAGACCAGGGCCAGGGCGTGGGGGGGCAGGTCGAGCCCCAGGTCGGTGGCCCGGAGGGGCGGGAAGAAGGTGGAGACCGGCACGTAGGGGGCGCGGCGGATATGGTCTGGCGCGAGGCCCAGGAAGAGGTGGGTCATGGTGGTGTTGCCGGCCACGGTCACCGAGTTGATCTCCTCCCGGCCGATGGGCGTCTCGCTTAGGCCGGGGGAGGGTGGCAGGGGCCGGGCCAGGAGACGGCGGATGAGGTTGTTGATGGCCGCCACCACCAGCTCGTTCATGGTGGCCAGGCCCTCGGCCTTTTCCGCGAAGACGATCCGGGAGATGACGTCCTCGCCGTAGCTGATTTGGGGGTTATAGTCGCCCTCCTCGGCCAGGATGGCGCCGCTGTGCATGTCGAGGAGCTGGCCGTAGATGGTGGTGGTGCCGATGTCGATGGCCAGGCCGAAGTTGCGGCCCGACCAGCAGCCGGCCTGGACGTTGACGATTTGGTTGCGGAACTTGCCGTTCACCGAGCGGGCCACGGTGACGGTGATCAGGAAATTATTCTCCCGCATCACCCTTCCTAGCCGACGCAGCACCGGCAGGTTGACGGCCACCTGGCGCAGGCCGTACTGCTCGGCTAGGCCTTGGATCATCCGCCCGGCGTCGGCTCGGTTGTCGGCCGGGCTGGGCGGGGTCAGCTCCAGGCAGAGCTTCTCCACCGGCGGCTCGAACAGCCCCTCCTGTTTCAATGCCTCGAGGTCGAAGAGGTGCATCCGGGCCCGCTGCCGCTCCGGGGCCACGGTGGAGAAGGCGCCGCCGCTTGCCCCCGACTCCACCGGGATGCGAACCGTGACCTCCCCGGCCACCAGGGCGGTGCAGGCCTGGCGGTAGCCGGCGGCCAGATCGGCGGCGCTAAGTTTCTCGCTGCTCCCGCCCTCGACCTGGCCCTGCTCGATCTTCACCCGGCATTTGCCGCACACCCCGGCCCCGCCGCAGGAGGAGTTGATGTGCAATCCCAAGGCCCGGGCCGCCTTGATCAGGCTTACGCCTGTTGGCACCCTGGCCGTGCGGTTGGCGGGCAGAAAGGTGACGGCGTGCTCCATGCGGCGCCCTCCGGCTCAATCCGGTTGCTGGCCCTCGACGATGACCTCGTTGGCCAGCTCGTCGGTGTCGTCTAGACGGGGCGGGAAGTGGCGGGCCAGGGTCTCGCCCAGACGGCGGATCTCGGCGCAGATGGCCTCGGTCTTGTTGCCCTTGCCGATCCCGGCCACGATCTTACTGGTGTAGGTCTGCAACTCCTCCTGGCGCAACTTCTGGTAGATGCCGGCGTCGGCCAAGATCCAGACCTTGCGTTCGAACAGGGAGAGCAAGAATAGCACCCCGGTGCCTTCGCGGGTCTTGTGCAGTCCATGGGCGTAAAAGAGCAGCGCCCCGTGTTCGCGCACCCGGCGCTCCGCCCGATGCGCGAACACGAAGAGCCGGCGCAGGTCGGGGAGTAGTTTCAGCAGCGCCCCGGCGAGCAGGAAACAGACAAAGGCGCAGGGGATATAGGCCCACAGGGAGTCGTGGAAAAAGCGGTCGGTAATCGCCAGGGCCACGATCCCGCCAATCAGCAAGCCGCCCAGCAGGGTCGCCTCGGGGTAGGCGTCGCTGCGATCCTCCACCAGCAGGCGGATCTCGCCGGCGGTGATCTTCTCCACCTCGGATATGGTCTTGGCTATTTGCAACTTTTCCGGCTCGGAAAAGAAATGTTTTGCGTCTGTCATCACCACCCCCCCGAGGCCCCGCCGCCTCCGAAATCACCGCCTCCGAAGCCTCCGAAGCCGCTGTCCCCGCCCCCGCCGAAGCCTCCGCCAAAACCGCCTCCGCCGAAGCCGCCCCCGCCGCCAAAGAGCAGGTTGGCGATGATAAGGGGCAGAAGAAAGCCACCCAAGGCCCCGGCGGGCAAGAGGATGAGGAGCGCCAGCCAGCCGAGCGAGCCCAGCCCGAGGAAGACGGCGAGCGGCAGCAGCACCGCCCCGGCCACCATGCCCAGGGGCCTAGACATCCGGCCCAAGAAGGCGATGGCCAAGAAGCCGAAGAGGAAATAGGCCAAGACCGGCGGCGGCTTCTGCCCCTGTCCCCGGAGACGGGCCAGGGCGCGGGGGTCGGCCTTGAATTCGCCTCGGCAGGCCTGGATGATCGTCCCCACCCCGGCCTTGACCCCCTCGTCGTAGCGACCCTCTTTAAACAGGGGGCGGATGACATTATCGACGATCCGGCCCGCCAGCAGGTCGGTAAGCACCCCCTCCAGGCCCCGGCCCACCTCGATCCGCAGCTTGTGGTCATTCTTCACCACCAGCAGCAGGACACCGTTGTCCTTGCCCTTCTGGCCGATCTTCCAGCGTTCCGCAGTGCGGATGCTGAAGTCCTCCAGGCTGTCGCCCGCCAGGGAATCAATGGTCAGCACCGCCACCTGGGTGGAGTCGGAGCGGTCGAAGTCGCTTAAGGCCTGATCAAGCAACCGCACCGTCTCGGGCTTAAGCAGGTGGGCGTAGTCGTTGACGTAGCCTTGGAAGGGAGGCGGCTCAAGCCCCCAGGCGGGGGCGATCAGGGCCAGGAGCCCGGCCACCGTCAGCCAAAGGACGGCCAGCCGCAAACGAGGTGGTGAGAGGTTAATACGCACCTGCGGTACCCCGGTCAAAATTGATGATTGCGCCCATAGGTAACCGATGGCTAAGCAAAAGGGCCGACATGCCAGGCGCGGGGTGTGTTTGGCGAGTGAGGTAATTATGGTATGCCGAACTCGCCAACCCGCCCCGCAACGCAGTAGCTTGGCCCTTTTGCGACGCCATCAGAATTTGACGCTCGGGGCCTTGGCGGCACCCGCCTCCGCCTTGAACGGCTCCCGGCGGGAGAGGTGGAGCATGAAGTTGTTGGTCAGGTTGTTGGGAAAGGTGCGGATTGAGGTGTTAAAGGTCTGCACCGCCTGGTTGTAGCGCACCCGGGCGACGTTGATCCGGTTCTCGGTGCCCTCCAGTTGGTGCTGGAAGTCCTGGAACGACTGGTTGGCCTTCAGGTCGGGATATTTCTCCACCACCACCATCAGCCGGGAGAGGGCGGAGCTCAAGCCCCCCTGCGCGGCCTCGAATTTGGCGAAGGCCTGGGGATCCTTCATCACCTCGGCCCCCACCTTGATCTGGCCCACCTTGGCCCGGGCCTCGGTGACCGCGGTCAGGGTGTCCTTCTCGTGGGCCGCGTAGCCCTTCACCGTCTCCACCAGGTTGGGGATCAGGTCAGCCCGGCGCTGGTAGGCGGCCTCCACGTCGCCCCAGGCGGCGGTTACCGCCTCGTCGTTGGCCTGGATGGTGTTGTAGCCGCAGCCGGAGAGGTTGACGGCCAGAAAGCCGAGCAGCAGGAAGAGGATAATTTTACGCATGGGGGGTCTCCTAGGGTTTGAAAGGTCAGGGCCTCAGACTAAACGATCCACCGCCCCGCCGTAGATCTGGCGGCGGGACTCGACGATCGCTTGACTGGCGATGTCGTTGCCGGCCCGGCTGGCGATATTGGCCAACAGGTCGCGGTTGCCGTCCACCAGCCGTTGCAGGTTGGCGGACAGGGCGCAGTGGGTGAAGAAGGCGTTGGTCTTGGCCAGGTAATCGGTGATGTGGCTGACGCGCATTGGCTCGTTTAACGGCTGAATTTTGACAGGTCACCGATCTGCAAGAAGAGGGCGGCGATGGCGGCCAGGAGGCGCAGGCGGTTTTCCCGCACCGTCTGGTCGTCGGCCATCACCATCACCTGCTCGAAGAATACGTCCACCGGGCCTTTGAGCCGCAGGATCGCGGTCAGGGCGGCCAGGTAGTCGCCCTGGTCGATCAGGGGCTGGGCCTGGGTTCGGGTTTCGATCAAGGCCTGGTGCAGGCCGGTTTCCGCTGGGTCGGCGAATAGGCCGGGGTTTATCTCCCCCGCCTCTCGCTGGCCCTTGATGATATTCATCACCCGCTTGAAGGCCCCGGCCAGGAGCGGGAAGGCGGGTTGCCGGCTGATCTCGGTCAGGGCCTTGATCCGGCGTCCGCAGTCGGTCAGGTCGTCGAAGGCCACCGACACCGCCGCCTCCACCGCCTCGGGTGCGACGCCTCGGGCCGTCTGGTCGTTGCTGTAGCGGCCCTTGATGAATTCCAGGATGGCGGCCTGGGCCGTCTCCCGCCCCTCGCTAAGTTTATCGGCGTACAGCTCCAGGGCTTGAGAGATCAGCACGGTGAGCGAGAGGGAAAAGCCGTGCCGCTCGACGATGCGGATCAGCCCCAGGGCCTGGCGTCTAAGCCCGAAGGGATCGGTGGAGCCGGTGGGCGCCTGGCCGATGCCGAAGCAGCCGGCGATGGTGTCCATGCGGTCGGCGATGCCGACGATGGCGCCGATCACCCCCTCCGGCAACTGGCTATCGGCCCGCACCGGCAGATAGTGCTCGTGGATGGCCACCGCCACCTGTTCGTCCTCGCCGTTTAAGCGGGCGTAATCCCGGCCCATCGCCCCTTGCAGGGAGGGGAACTCGTTGACCATGGCGGTCAAGAGGTCGGCCTTGGCGAGATAGGCGGTTCGATCCACCAATTCCACCCGCTCGGGGGCCAGGCGGACGGCGAGGGCGCGGGCTAAGGTCCGCACCCGCTCGGTCTTCTCCCGCATGGTGCCCAGGCGGTTCTGGAAGACCAGCCCTTCGAGCCCCGCCACCCGTTGGGCGAGCGGTTGTTTTAAGTCCTCGCGGAAGAAGAACAACCCGTCCTCTAGCCGGGCCCGTAGCACCCGCTGATGGCCCTCGGCGCCCAGGGCGACGTCCTTGACCAGGGTGTTATTGACGGCCACGAAGTTGGCCTTGAGCCGGCCTTGCTCGTCCAGGACGGCGAAGTATTTTTGATGCTCGCGCATGGAGGTGATCAGGGCATCCTGGGGCAGGGTCAGGAACTTGGGATCGAAGGAGCCGGCCAGGGCGTGGGGCGACTCCACCAGGTTGGCCACCGTGTTCACCAGCTCCGGGTCGGGCAGGATCGTCCCGCCCGCCGCCCGCGCTGCCCGGTCGATCTCGGCCATCACCCGGGCCTTGCGTTCCTCGGGCTCGACCAGCACCCCGGCCTCCCGGAGGGCGGTCACGTACTGGTCGTAATCCCTTACCGTTATCGCTTGCGGCGCCATGAAGCGGTGGCCGTAGGTCACCTCGCCCGCCGCGCCCGCGCCCTCCACCGTTAGCGGCACGATCTGGCCGTCGTAGAGGGCGACAAGCCACTGGATGGGCCGGGCGAAGGTGGTCTTGGCGCTGCCCCAGCGCATGGACTTGGGAAAGGGCACCTGGCGGATCATCTCGGCGAGCAGGCCGGGCAGAAGTTCGCGGGTGGCCTGGCCGGGGCGCTCCTGGCGGAGCAGCAGGTATTCGCCCTTGGGGGTTTGGATGGTCTGGAGGTCGGAGAGGGAGGCGTTTCTGGAGCTTACGAAGC
>JAJXUT010000006.1 GCA_021782655.1 Deltaproteobacteria bacterium | reverse complement strand
GCCCGGCTGGCCGAGATCGCGGCCCGCCACCCGGCCCTGGCGCAGGAGACCCGAGGCCTAGGCCTGATTCAGGGCCTGGTGTTGACCGAGCAAGGCGTCCCGCTGGGCCCGGCCATCGTCAACTCCCTCTTCGAGCAGGGGGTGCTGGCCAACTTCGCCGGCAACACCGCCCTGCGCTTCATCCCGCCCCTGATCGTCACTACCAGGGAGATCGACCGGATGATCGCCGCCCTCGACCGGGCCTGCCAAGCGGTCGGCGGCTGACCACCTTAACCCCGTGCTCACGGCCGGCCCTTCCTCCCGATCCCTAAATACCCCCGCCCGCCAGTGACCATAAAATACTGTCTCGTTGCCCTGGGCTACCTGATCGGCTCCATCCCCTTCGGCCTGGTGCTGGGCAAATGCCTGGGCATCGACATCCGCCGGGCCGGCAGCGGCAACATCGGCGCCACCAACGTCAACCGCCTGCTGGGCAAGAAGATGGGGGCCATCACCCTGCTGGCTGACGCCGGCAAGGCGGTGCTGCCCATGCTGGCTGCGGCCCGGATCCTGGGCAACAGCCCTAGCGCCCAGCTCTGGGTGGCGGCCACCGGCGGGGCAGCCTTTCTCGGCCACCTCTACCCGCTCTACCTCAAGTTCAAGGGCGGCAAGGGGGTGGCCACAGCCCTGGGCATCTTCTTCTACATCCATCCCCTGGCCCTGGCAATCTGCATCCTGATCTTCGTGGCTGTGGTGCGCATCTGGGGCTACGTCTCCCTAGGTTCGCTGACCGCAGCCCTAATGATGCCGGCCCTGGTCTTCTGCCTGGACGGGCCGGGGCACAAGGCCTACCTGGCCCTGCTGATCGCGGCCCTGATCTGGCTCAAACACGCCGACAACCTCCGGCGACTGATCAAGCACCAGGAAAACAGCATCTGGAAAAAGGCCGGAAACGGCCCGGAGACAGGCGAGGAAGGGGAAGGAAACGATGAATGAGCGCTGGCGGAAGATCTTGGCCGCCAAGGAACTTCTGGGTCTGGGCGACCAGGCCTCGCTCCGGGAAATCAAGAGCGCCTACCGCCGGCTCGCCAAGGAGCGCCACCCAGACCTGACGGCGGCCCGCCCGGGCGAAACCGGCAACCACGACATGCGGGAGTTGAACACCGCCTACGGCGTCCTCATGGAGCACTGCGCCAGCTACCGCCTGCCCCTCTCTCCGCCCGCCAACCCCTCAGAAAGCATGGACCCGGAGGAGTGGTGGCGGGAGCGCTTCGGCGAAGACCCCCTGTGGGGCAGTAAACGCAAATGACCCCGCCCGGCGGCGGGGCGGCACGGGCAACCTAGCGTAACAGTTGGGGATTGGTGGTGATAGTGGCCGCCTTGCGCAGATATTCCAGCCAAGCGGTGACCAGATCCTCCTTGCGTTCGCCGGCGAGCTTGGTCTCCAGCTCGCCCTGCTTGGCCGCAAAGGCGGCCGGATCCGGGTCCTTGGCCTCCTTGAACACCAGGACGTAGAAGGTATTGTGGTCAGCGGCCACGGTGTCCAGCACCGGGCTCTTCTCGGAGAGGCTCAGGGTCTGCTGGGCCACGGCGAGGGGCAGCTTGGCATCGCTGGTCTGGGCGCGGGAGAAGAAGGGGGTGGTCTGCACCTCCACCCCCAGGGCCTTGGCCTCCTGCTCCAGCGCCTCGCCGGCCTTGACCTTGGCCAGGGCCTCCTCGGCGGCGGCCTTGGCCAGTTTCACCGACTCGGCGGCCACGTAGTCCGCCTCCACCCGGTCGCGCACCGCCGCCAGCTCCTGCTGGGCGGGGGGCACCGTATCGTCCACCATCAGGATGGCGTAGCCCTTGCTGGTCTCGATGATGGAGCTAAGCTCGCCCTTCTTCAGGGTGAAGGCGGCGTTGGTCAGCTCCGGCAAGGACTGCAACTCCTTGGGAGGATTCTTCTGGGTGAACAGCTCGGTGGCGTGGATGGCCGCCTGGGCGCCGCCCTGACTGTACTTCTCCAGGCTGCCGGCGGCGATGATCTGCTCGTAGGTGTCGTTGGCGGCCTTAAAGGCCTTATTCTTGGCCTCCTCGCTGGTCATCTGGGCGATAATCGCCTTTTTTGCCTCTTCCAAGGACTCCACCTTGGCGGGCTCGATCTTCTCCAGCCGGATCAGGTGGAAACCGAACGGGGTCTCCACCACCTCGCTTATCTGCCCCTCCTTCATGGAAAAGACCGCGTCCTCGAAGGGTTTCACCATCTGACCGCGGCTAAAAAATCCCAGTTCCCCCCCCTGCTGGGCGCTCCCGTCCTGGGAGTCCTGCTTGGCCAGGGTGGCGAAATCCCCCCCCGCCTTGAGCTGGGCGGCGATCTCCTCGATCTTCTTGCGGGCCGCGGCCCGCTTCTCAGGCGAGTCCTTTTCGCTTGAGCGAATCAGGATATGGCTGGCCTGCCGACGCTCCGGGGTGGTGAATTTATCGATGTTAGTCTTGTAGTACTTGGCCACCTCCTCGTCCGAGGGCGGGGCGCCGGCGAACTCAGCCAGGGGGAAGAGCAGGTAGCGGAGCTTTACCTGGGGATCGGTCTGGTACTTGCTCTTGTTCTTGTCGAAGTAGGCCGCCAGCTTGTCAGCGGACTTATCGACCTTGCCGGCGTAGGCCTCTGCCTTCACCGCCAGGTACCGCAACTTGATCTGGCGGTACTGATAGCCGAAGATGTCCTTGACCGCCGCCGGCGAGACGCTGGCGAAGCGCGAGAGGTGGTCGAACACCTTGCTGGTCAAGAGGTCGTAGCGCATCCCCTCCTCGAACTGGGGCACCGTCATCCGGGAGGCGGCCAGCACCTGCTCGTAGCGCTTGCCGTTGAAGACCCCGTTCTCCTTAAAGGCCTCCATGTCCTGGATGGCGTTCCGCAACTCCTGGTCGCTGACGTAGAGCCCGATCTGAGCGGCGCCCTGACGCAGCAAGGCGGAGTTGACCAGCTTATCCAGCACCTGCTGCTTGATGTTTAACGAATCCAAGAGCCCGCTGGGGATAGAGCCGCCCAACTGGTCACGCAGGTTGGACATCGTCTTGTCGTACTCCTTCTGGTAGTCCCGGAAGGTTATGGACTCGCCATTGACCGTGGCCACGGCGTTTTGCACCTTACTGCCCCTGTTCCTGCTCGCCCCCCAGAAAATAAATACCAGGATAACCACCAGGATAGTGACCTGGATCACCGGGGATTGCGCCTTGCGGCGAAACATGCCAAGCATGATGGACTCCTCTTGGTTTGAAAATTACCGGACTTCTAGCCGCCTGAAAAGGCCGTACAGTAAGCCCTTTGCCGGCATCAGTCAATAAAATTGATGGCCGTCCTCAGGCCTTGGCCAGGTTGTCGCTGACCCCGATATTCACCCGCAGCGGCACCGCCAGGTCCAGGGCCGACTCCATCGCCTCCCTGACCAGGTGGCAGGTCTCCTCTACCTCCGACTCCGGGGTCTCGATAATCAATTCGTCGTGAATCTGCAAGAGAATCCGCCCCCCCAGGTGGCGGGCCCTTATCCCGTCCGCCACCTTGATTGTGGCGAGTTTCACGATGTCCGCCGCCGTGCCCTGGATGGGGGTGTTTAAGGCGGTGCGCTCGGCGAACTCGCGTTTGGTCTTGTTGGCACTGTTGATCTCAGGCAACACCCGCCGCCGGCCCAGCAGGGTGGTGACGAAGCCGTCGCGCCGGGCCTGAGCGATGATCCTCTCCATGAAGGCCTTGACCCCGCGGAAGTGGTCGAAATAGCGTTCGATGAAGGTCGCCGCCTCCTTGCGTCCGATGTGGAGCTGCTCGGCCAGGCCGAAGGCCCCCATGCCATAGACGATACCGAAGTTGATGCCCTTGGCCACCCGCCGCATCTCGCCGTTCACCTGCTGGGGCAGGATGCGGAAGATCTCGGCTGCGGTCTGACGGTGAATGTCCTCTCCGGCGTTAAAGGCGGCGATCAGGGCCAGGTCTTCGGAATAGTGGGCCAGCACCCGCAGGTCGATCTGCGAGTAATCGGCGGCCAGGAAGCGACAGCCGGGGGCGGCGACGAAGGCGGCCCGGATGCGCTGGCCCTCGGGGCTGCGGATGGGGATATTCTGCAAGTTGGGCTCGCTGCTGCTCAATCGTCCGGTGGCGGTGACGGTCTGGTTGAAGCTGGTGTGCAGCCGCCCGGTTTGAGGGTGCACCAGGCCGGGCAGCTTATCGACGTAGGTCGATTTGAGCTTGCTCAAGTTGCGGTGCTCGATCACCAGCCGGGGCAGCTCGTGGCTCAGGGCCAACCGCTCCAGCACCCCGCCGTCGGTGGAGTAGCCGGTTTTGGTCTTGCGTCCGTGCGGCAGCTTGAGCTGCTCGAAGAGCACCTCGGCCAGTTGCTTGGGCGAGTTCAAGTTAAACGGCCCGGTGACCTTGAAGATCCGCGCCTCCAGGGCCGCGAGCTGCTCGCCGAACTCCGCAGACAGCCGGGCGAGCAGGTCGGTGTCGATCCGGATGCCGTTCGCCTCCATCCCGGCCAGGATGGGGACGAGCGGCATCTCCACGTGGTTAAACAAGGGCCAGAGCCGCAACTCGTCGAGCCGGGGCTCGAATTGCCGCCACAGCCGGCCAGCGGCGATCACGTCCTCGCAGGAGTAGTCCTTGGCCTCCTCCAGACCCACGAACCGGAAGCAGTCCGGGGCCTTACTCCCCGCCGTCACCTCGGCGAAACTGGTCATCCTGATCCCCAAAAGCTCGTGGGCCAGCAAGTCCAGCTTGTGGGAACGCCTGATGGGATCGACCAGGTAGGAGGCGATCATGGTGTCCCACAAAGGCCCGGCCAGGGGCAGGCCGTGGTTCTTCAAGATGGCATAGTCAAACTTTAGATTGTGGCCGATCTTGGGCCGCCGGGGGTCCGCGAGCAGGGGGCCGATGGCCGCCGCCACCTCCGCCAGGGGCAACTGGCCGGCCACCGGCCCGCCGCCCACCGGGTGATGATGGGCGATGGGCAGATACCAGGCCTCCTCCTCGCCCGCCCCGCACAGCGAGATGCCCACCAGCTCGGCGGTCAGGGTATCCAGGCCGCTGGTTTCGGTATCGATCACCAGGTAGGGAGCCTCGGCAAGTTGCAGCGCCAGGGCGGCCAAGGCCTCCCGATCGCGCACCAGGTGGAAGGATGCCGTCGTCAGCGGCTGGCCCGCCTCGCGCTCCGGCAGCAGGCGGGAAAACTCGAGCTCGGCAAACAACCGCTGCACCTCCGCCATGTCCGGCAAAGGCAGCCGATAGTCCTCCAGCCGCTCCGGCACCCCGGCATCCGTCTTCAGCCGCACCAGCTCCCGGGAAAGGAAGGCCGTCTCCCGGCTGGCCGCCAGGGTCTCCCGCAGCTTCGGGCGCTTGATTTCGGCCAGGGACGCGAACACCCCCTCCAAGGTGAGGTGCTCGGCGATCAGCCCCCCGGCGGTCTTGGGCCCGACCCCGGCCACCCCCGGCACGTTGTCGGAGCTGTCTCCCATCAGGGCGAAGAGCTCGACCAGCCGCTCCGGGGGCACCCCGTACTTTTCCCGCACCGCCGCCGCATCCAACAGCCGATCCTGCATCGGATCCCAGAAGGTGACCCGCTCGTCCACCAACTGCAATAGGTCCTTGTCGCCCGAGACGATGACCACCTGGCAGCCCAGCCCGGCCAAACGGCGGGCACTGCTGGCGATCAGGTCGTCGGCCTCCAGGCCGGGCCGCTCCAGGGTTGGGATGTTGTAGGCCCTAACCACCGCCCGGATGGCCGGCAACTGTGCCGCCAGGTCGTCCGGCATGGGGGGCCGGTTGGCCTTGTAGGCCGTAAACATCTGATGCCGGAAGGTCGGCCCCTTACTGTCAAAGGCGATGGCGGCAAAGCGCGGCGCCTTGTCGCGCAGCACCCGCAGCAGGATGTTGGTGAAACCGAAGCTGGCGTTGGTGGGCAGGCCCTGCCGGGTGGACAGCGGCGGGATGGCGTGATAGGCCCGGTGGATGTAGGCGTTGCCGTCGATCAAATAAACGGTTTCAGGGGTGCTCATGGCGATGGTCGCTGGTCTAGGCGCTGGTCAACCCTGGTACAGGTAGCGCTTGATCTTGTGGGTGGCGGTCTTGACAAAGGGCTCGGGATGCTCCCGCACTTGCTGCAACCGGCTATAAACCGGCAATTTATCATTAACTTGCGCCTTGATCTCGGACAAGAGCCGCTCAACCCAGGCCCGTTGCCCCTCGCGATCGGGGGCGGCGCGGTCAGCCAGCTCGTAGTCCAGATAGACCAAGGCCTCGATCCGGTCGCCGCGCTCCACCACCAGTGACTCCACCACCTCCGGGAAGGCGTTGATCCGATCCTCGATGGCTTCGGGATAGACGTTCTCGCCGTGGGAGAGGACAATGACGCTCTTGGCGCGACCGAGGAGGCGCAGATTGCCCTGGCCGTCCAGAAGGCCCAGGTCGCCGGTGGCCAGCCAGCCCTCCGCATCGATGGTCTCGGCGGTAAGACCGGGGTTACGGTAATAACCCCGCATGACGTTCTCGCCCCGGGCCATGATCTCGCCCACCCCGGTACTAGGGTCGGAATGACGGATCTTGATCTCCACCCCCGGCACCGGCGGCCCCACCGTGCCCGGGGCGACCGACGGGTCGCCAAGGGCGCCGACCGCGAGCAGCGGCGCGGTCTCGGTGAGCCCGTAGCCGGTCACGAAGGGGAAATTCGCCTCCCGCAGGAAGGCCTCGGTCTCGGCGTTTAGGGCCGCCCCGCCGATGGCCATGATCGCCAGCCGGCCCCCGAAAAAATCCACCAGCCGACGGCCTATACCCCGCAGCACCAATCCCCGCAAGCCTGGCACCCTGACCGCCTGCCGCAGCCAGAAATTGGCCCTAAGCGCGGGCAGCACCCGCTTCTTGTAGATCTTCTCCAGCACCAGAGGCACGGCGCAGATGGCCTGGGGCCGCTCGTGGCGGCAGATCCTCTCCAGCGAGGCGGGGGTGGGCCGCCGGTCGGCGTACACCACCTTGCCCCCCTGGGAAAGCGGCAACACAAAACCCATGGTAAACTCATAGGTGTGTGACAGGGGCAGAATGGAGAGGAAGGTGGTCTCGGGCAGGATACCGATCACCGCCTGAGCCGAGCGCACGTTGGCCACGATGTTGGCGTGGGAGAGCATCACCGCCTTGGCGTGGCCGGAGGTTCCGGAGGTATAGATCAGGGAGGCAATGTCCCCGGGCCGGGGCACTAGCAAAGGATCGAGCGGGGCCAGGTCCTCCCCCGCGGCAAGCAGGGCCTTGAGGCTGGTGGTGGCCTCGCCGGATTCACCCGCGCCGCCATCTATGGTGATGATGACCAGCGGCTGGTCGTCAAAGTCGGCGAGCCGCTCCATCTGCCGCTGGCTGACGAAGACGAAACGCGCCTCCGACTCCCGCAGGATGTGATGGATGTCGGCCTCGGGGAAGTCAGGCAGGATAGGCGTCGCCACCGCCCCGCAGCCGGTGATCCCCAGATAAGCCACCCCCCACTGGGGGGAATTCTCGGCCAGGATGGCGGCGGTCTGCCCCGCCCCCAGGCCCAGGGAACGCAGGGCGGCAGAGAGACGGCGGGATGAGTCGCGAAGCTCGCCGTAGGTCAGGGCCGGGGAGAAGGCCAGGGCCAGGGCCGGCAGCTCTGGGCGCCGCCCGGCGCTGGCCTCGATCAAGCCGTTGATGGTGCCGGGCTCGGGCATGGCTCAGCGGATGGCCCGCTGACGCAACAGGTGATCGGCCAGGGTCAAACAGACCATGGCCTCGCAGACTGGGAGGATGCGGGGGATGGCGGAGATGTCGTGGCGACCGCCGACCTTGATGGTCACCGGCTGGTGGTCGAGGTTGATCGTCTGCTGGGGCTGGGCGATGGAGGGGATGGGCTTGACCGCCACCCGCAGCACGATCTCGTCGCCACTTGAGATCCCGGCCAGGATGCCACCCGCCCGGTTGGAGGCGAAGCCGGAGGGCGTCAGCGGATCGTTGTTCTCGGAGCCAGTTAATTCCGCCGCCCTAAAGCCCTCCCCGATCTCCACCCCCTTGACCGCGCCGATGGACATCAGCGCCCCGGCCAGGGCCCCGTCCAGCTTATCAAACACCGGCTCGCCCAGGCCCGCCGGGCAGTTCCGGGCCACGATCTCGACAATGCCGCCCAGGGTATCGCCCTCCTGCTTCACCTGGACGATCCTCTCCTCCATCCGCCGCGCCGCCTCCAAATCCGGGCAACGCCAGGGGTTCTGATCGATTACCGAAAGCTCCCGACTCTGAATACGGATGCCGCCCAGGGCCACGGTGTAGGCGAGGACCGTGATCCCCTCCTGCCCGAGCAGGAGCCGGGCCACCGCCCCCGCCGCCACCCGGGCCGCCGTCTCCCGGGCCGAGGCTCGGCCCCCGCCCCGGTGGTCGCGGAGTCCGTACTTCTTGAGGTAGGTGAGGTCGCCGTGGCCGGGCCGGAAGATGTCCCGCAGGTGGTCGTAGGACTTGCTGTGGGCGTCGCGATTGAAGATGGCGAGCGCGATCGGGGTGCCAGTGGTCTTCCCCTCGAAGACGCCGGAGAGGATCTCCACCCGGTCCGGCTCCTGGCGGGGGGTGGAGGCCGGGCCGCCAGTGCCGGGCCGGCGACGGTCGAGGTCTTGCTGGATCAGCTCCGGGGTCAGGGCCAGGCCGGGCGGGCAGCCGTCGATAACCGCGCCGATCCCGGCGCCGTGCGACTCGCCCCAGGTGGTCACCCGGAAGGCCACGCCAAAGGTGTTGCCTGCCATAGTCGTCTCGTTATTTTAAGTTGAGGGAAGGGCGGGCGAATCGCCCGAGAGTTCCTGGGCCAGGGCGGCGATCTGGGCCACGATCTGGTTGACCGTCCGCCCGCTGGTGTCCACCGCCAGGTGGCAACCGGCCCGGTAGAGGGGTTCGCGGGCCGCCATCACCTCGGCCGCCTCGGCCACCAGATCGCGCCCGGTGAGCGAGGGCCTGGGATTCTTACTGTTACGGCCCCGCCCAAGCCGGGCGCCAACGGTGTCAAGATCGGCAAGGAGCCAGATCACCAGGCCTGCCGCCTTGATCCGGGGCCAGAGCTCCTGATGCAGGATGGCCCCGCCGCCGGTGCTGACCACCAGGCCCGGCTGGCCGCTCACCTCGGCGAGCAACTCCCGCTCCAAGTCCCGAAAATGGGGCCAGCCCTGGGCCGCCACCAGCTCGGTGATCGTCCGGCCCTGACGACGCTCCAGTTCCCGGTCCAGGTCGAGGAAACGAAGGCTCAGCTCCTTGGCCAGCGACCGGCCGACGCTGGTCTTGCCGCTGGCCCGGTAGCCGATGAGGAAGATTGACTTGGGCATGGGCCTATTTACGCCCTTTGGCCCCACGCTGTCAAGGCGGGGAATCAGCCGCCCGGCAAGTCGATCTTGAGGTTTCCCCTGACAAACTCCACCGCCTTGGCCAGCGAGGCCCGGACATAGGTCTTGCAGCAACTGGGCCGGTCACATCGGCAGGGCCGGCCATACATAAGGGATGCCGATGGACGGGGACGCCGCCAGTCGGTCTTTTGCGACGCCATCAATCATAAGGCGCCTTGCGGTTATCCATACAACAACTTATAGACAATCAATCCCAGGCTTAAGGCGGTGGTGCCGTGCAATGTCCATTTGCTCCACGCCCCGCTGTTTTTGTTACGGTAGGTCTTGTAGTAGGCGAAACCAAGCAAGAAAAAGGTGGCCACGGAGAACACCCAACTGTAGCCGACCAGCCAAACCGACAGGGTTGAGCTTCCCAGGCCAAAACTGGCCAGGATCAGGGGGAGCTGTCAACAGAAGGCGTAGGCCAGGGCCGAGGTGATGGCCCCGCCGCTGGCGAGTTTCTCTTTCATTTCCTTAAAGTCCTCACGGGTGCGGTTACTCTGGCTATCCATCCTTTAAAAATAAGGCCGCATCTTGACCCCACCCCGCCCCATTGTCAACAAAAAACCCCGCCGCTAAAGGCTGGACTAGTACAGTCTTGGGGGGTCAAGTCTTGTAATAATCCTAAAGGAGGGCGTCTTCGACGCAATATTGTATTATTACAAGACTTGACCCCTCTATACTACAAGCTGCGGGGAGCGGACGTAAAAAACAATGGGGAGGATGGCGGAACCGCCATCCTCCCCATTGTTTTGCCAGCTCTTGCAAAAATCCACAAACCTTTGAGGAGGGGCTAGTCCGGCGGCTCGTGGGGGGGATGTGCTGAGTGCTCTACGCTTCACCACCCATCCTACGTCTTCTGAACACGTTGAAGATGGGCATTCATCTGAAATGGAGGTTGCGAATCAGTGTCGCTTACGCCTGCGGGCGCCAATAAATCCGACTAAACCCGTTCCCATGAGAACCATAGTGGTCGGCTCTGGCACGGGCGCAGCGGCACTGGCCAACCCTAGCAGTGCTTCACCATTGCTTTCCAGGTATGCACCGGAGCCAGTATTAAAATAACCACCATTGATCCATCCAGCCAAAACGTCCCGACCGGTTAAAGATCCTGCGTTATCGAAAAGACTTAAAGCATAAGTCGTGTATCCCAAGGTCTGCCAGTCATCCATCCCCATCCCGGTCCAGGTAGAAACTCTACCAGCCAGAGCATTGACAGCGGTCGAGGTGTTAGTGTAAGTAGCTCCACTATCGATCCCTGCATCAATAGCCTCGACAATGCCAACAAATCCAAGGGTGCTGTAATATGGATCAATCCCCGAGCCAGTGCTATAGGTGGTGAAAGTTGCAAGGTCGTTGTTCAATAACGTGCCGACGTCTTTAGCCATGTCCTTTCCTGTATATCCGGCATAAATTTGGGTGTCGCCAATAAGGCGACCAACGTCGCCCCATTCTCCGATCATCCAATATTTTAAGCCATTCAAGGTGCCAGGGTTCGCTGTCCAATTTGCATCTCTATATCTATTGTAAATAGCATTTGCGCCAGAGCTCGCAGAGGGGTCGGCGGCCATCTTCTGATTGACATATGCGATGGCGCTGCTTTTTGCCTGTGCGGTGTAATCTGTTCCTCCTGCGGAGGCCAACTCAAAAAGGAACTCAATGTCCTTATTGTACATGCCCCCAGCGTTGTTGCTAATGATCCAATCTGCTGTTTTGTTTGCGGCTGTCAGGTAGTTGACATTTCCTGTTTTTTTGTAAGCTGCCACTAGCCCACGAGCGGTTGCTCCCTGGGTATTTGGATACCCTGACGTGGCAGGATTGCTATCATTTACCCAATCAAAGCTACCGTCCGTATTTTGTGCGGCCACCATAGCATTAGCCGCCGTAGTAACGCTACTCATGTACTCAGAGTATGACGTTGCTTTAGCTACCCCTGTTAACCCATAAAACACCACAGCAAACGCCAAACTTGTCAATATCTTCTTTTTCATCTTTTCTCCTTTCTTTTTGGTAACTAGGAATTTGCTTTTTTTATAGCCTCGACGAGGCACGGGAAACATAACCGATCAAAGCTCCTAAACCTTACACTGAGGACATATAAAAGTGGCCGTCACCCGCGTTGTCAGTCTTATCAAGCACCAGATGTGCCAAGTGAAGAAGCAGGCCACCACTAAAACCATAAATTAAAAATTTAAGATATATAAAATCAACCAGTTACCATAAAAAATTTTTCTCGCCGGACGAACATCCCTACTGCTAGAACCTAGCATTAACAATGGATTATCCGCCTCCAACACCTCGTTTTTCCGCCCCTGGCGTCCGCTTTTCCGGAAAAAATTACGGGATTCCGGAAACAATCAAAACAAATCATTTATTGTCAACATGTTAGCATCAGCATCGCCGTCCGCCAGCCCGGAAAACAACCCTCATAACTGTAGATGGGTGGAGCGCAACCCATCCTACGGCTTGCCTTATCGTCGGGCGGGCATCGCCCGCCCCTCAGCCAACGATTGGCTGGGCTAGGCGCCCTATTCTGCCATCGCCCCCATGGCCCGGCTGGGGTTGGCCTCTACCTTGGCTAGTATCTCTGCGGTCTTGGCCTCCGGCAGCCATTTGACCGCCCCGCTCTCCAGATCGTAGATGGCGCCCAGCACCTTGACCTTCCCGCCCTTGACCCGTTCACGGGCCGCCGGGCTCTTCATGAACAGGTCCTCGATGCCCTGATAGACGTTCTCCTCGATCCCGTAAGCAATAACCGCCTCGCCGTGCGCCTGGGGATGGGCGGCGATGGCCCGCTCCACCGCCGGCTTGATGTTGTCCACCAGGGACGGGATGTTACGTTCCAGAGGGTGGCCGTGACCCTGGATGGCCTGGGTGACGGCGGTCACCGCCCCGCATTTGGTGTGGCCCAGCACCACCAGCACCGGGGTGTTGACGTGGGCCAGACCGTACTCGATACTGCCCGCCTCGTCGGTGTCCACCACGTTGCCAGCCACCCTAATGACGAAGAGGTCCATGATCCCGGCGTCGAAGATCCGCGACACCGGCACCCGGGAGTCGGAGCAGGCAATCACCGTGGCGTAGGCATAATTGCCCTGATCCGCCTGGTCGGCCAGGGTGCGGCGCTTAGCGTCGAGGTGGGGGTTTTGCGGCTTGCCGGCCACGAAGCGGGCGTTACCCTCCTTGAGCATGGTCAGGCAGGCGTCCGGGGAGGGCTTGGTGGCCTCGGGGTTGGCCATAAGGGGTGAGGCGTTGACCAGCAGCAGGCAAGTCGCGGCCAGGGCCAAGGTCTTGATCCGTTTCTTCATCGCTATGCTCCGTTTGGGGGTTAAAAGGCAATGGCCTTGCGGCCTGCAAACCACGCTCTGGCCCCGGCGGCAACCTTATCCGCCAGGGTGGGATTTCCCGTAATTATTGCACAGGCTAGTTATTGTCAAGCAAAAAACCATCATTTTTTGATAATTTCCCATCGGGGTCAAGTCTTGCAAACAATCATCGCGGCTGACGCTTAGACTCATATTGTATGATTACAAGATCTGACCCCTTAGGCCTAAGTGTTTACCGGAAGCAAAAAGTTTAAAGTTTGTCTTTTGGCCGCCGATATGCTAGTTAGAGAAAATAGGATGGGTGTTTAATGGGCGGGCCAGGGAAGGGTCAGCCGCTCTCGACAAATGTATCGCGGGCTGGGCGCAGGGAGGGGCCGATATGAAGATCAGCGATTTTGTGCCGCAGATAAAAGCAGACGCCAAGGTACAGAAGGCCAAGGCGAAAACGGCGGCGGGTTCCGCAAGTACTGCGGCCTCGGAAATGGACACGGTGCGGCTTTCCGCCAGCTCGGTGGATGTGCAGAAAATGAAAATGATTATTCAGGATACCCCGCCGGTGCGCATGGACCGGGTGCAGGCCCTAAAGCAGCAGATCGAAAACGGCGACTACCAGGTCGATCCCTACCGGGTGGCGGACAAGATGCTGATGAATCTGCTTGCCGAAGGCCCCCTTTCCGGGCAATAATCCTTAAGTTCGGCCACCGTAGTTTAAGCGCCGCGCCCGGAAACGGGGCGGCGCTTTTTTTTGCCTTAACGCCGCGCCGTCCCCAATCAGCCCTTAAGCACCGGCCAGCAGGGATCGTAACGGGTCGGGTCGAGCAGTACCTGCCGGGCCAACCTCTTGACCGGGTTTAAGACCACCGGGCCGAGCAGGTTGGCGGTCATCGCCTCGGGCCGCCCCGGGGGGATACTGAGCATGATCAGCACCTCCAGCTCCTCCTCGCCCTCGGCCTGCAGCTCGCGCCTTAATTGCATAGGGATTTCCGGCTGATACTCAGGTGCGATCAAGGCCGGTTGGATCACCACGAAGGCCAGTTCAGGATAATCCATGGCCTGTAGCCACCAGAAGGCGGATTTAGGCCCGTGGGGGATGAGGACGAAACGCCAGGCGTCGGCGAAACCTAGGAAGGGCGAGGTCAAGGTGATGACCTTGTCCGTCTCGATCTCAAGCTTGCCAAACCTGCTGCTCTGAATGGTGGTCAGGGTCATGTCGTGATTGTTGTTGCCGCCAAGGCGCAAGCCCGGCAGGATATTTTTAATCTTACCGCCTGGTTACGGCCTCACTCCCCTTGGATCCCTTATCTGCCGCCATCAGCCGGGCGACCCGGTCCAAGTCCGTGGCCTCCTGAGCCGCCGCCTGGCGGTTGACCTCGGCGATCTTGGCCAAGACCTCCTCCCGGTGCACGGTCACCTGAGCGGGGGCCTCGACCCCCAGCTTCACCTGCCCGCCCTTCACCTCGAGCACCCGCACCGTGATGCGCTCGTCAATGGCGATGGCCTCGCCAACCTTGCGGGTCAGAATCAGCATTCCCTCCTCCCTAGGCCAGAGTCAGTACGTTTCCAATTGCTCGGAAACGATGATATTTCCCCACACAATAGCGCCGCTACTTCAAATAATCAACCAAACTGAGTTGCATGGTCTTGGAGGCGGAGGCCAGGGCGGCCTGGTAGGCGGTCTGCTTGGCCTGGAGGTCCATGACCGCCTGGACCATATCGGTGTCCTGGGCCTGGGAGAGGTTGCCCTTGGTGGAGATGCTCAGCTCGCTGTAGATCTGGCTCTGGATGTCGATCCGGTTGGCCCGGGCCCCGGAGTTGGAGATCTGCTGGCTCAGCTTGTCCATCACCCCGTCCAGATCGGTTAGGGATTGCGACAGGGCCTGGCTCTGCATGAAGTCAGTGCTGATCCCGGTGGCGGACAGGAAGTTGCTGCTGTCGTTAGACAGGGCCACACTGTAGCGGCTGGGGTCCTTGACGGCGACGGTCAGCTTGCCGTCGCTGCCCCAGCTCGCCTTAAGATTGGGGATGCCGTCAAGCCGCTGGGTGACGCTGTTTAAGGTGTCCACCGCCGGATCCACGGCGATGTTCATGGTCTGATTCTTGGGCGGGGAGTAACTGTGATCGGTGACCGTGACCGTGAACGAACCCTTGGAGAACAGGTCATCGGTGGGCAGTTGGCTGGCGGGTTCCAGGCCGGTGGTCTTGCTGTTTAAGGTGACGGTGGTGTCGGTGGCGGCGTGGATGCCGGTCACGGTGGTAAAATCCTGGGCCAGCAGGTCGTTTTCCAGGGACTTCAAGGCGGTGAAGACGCCGGTGTCCGCCACCGCGCTCTGGCCGTTGCTGCCCACCGTCATGGTGGTGGTCCCGCCGATCTTGATCTCCAGATCGTTTACCCGGTCGCCGGCATAGCGCACCGTGCCGGGTTGATCGTGAACGCTGAAGACATCGATCTTGCCGTCCCCGGCCACATCGCCGCCCTCGCCGGTGACCGCCGCGCCGCCGGCCAGCCCCAGGGCCGCCAGGCCCGGCTCGTCCGGGTTGACCGTGGGGTCAACGGTTTGCAGGATGAACTTGCGGTCCGAGCGCAGTTGCAGGGAGCCCGAGACCACCTGATCGCGCACCCCGCCGGTGAGCTGGGTGATCAGCTCGCCGCCCGCCGAGATCTGGATGTGCAGGTTCCTGCCGTCCTGGGCAGTGAGCCTTATCGAACCGTCGTCGCCGCGGGTGGCCTTGACCCCGGTCTGGGCGGCCTTGGCGTTGATGGCGGCAAGCAGGGTGTTGTCGCTGTCCTGGCTTAAGATGGCGGTGGGGGCGGAGAAGATCGCCACCCCGTTGATGGTGAGATCGGTGCTGTTCATGGTGCCGGCGCTGACCGGCCCGCTGGCGCTGGCAGTGGCGGGGGTAACCTGGGCGCTGACCCCGGTCTGGGCCTGGATGGAGTTGATGGCGCTGGCCTTGGCCGCCGCCGAGGCGTCGGCGTAGCGGTCGGAGAGACCATCGCTAACCGGGGTGGGCACCGTAATGCCGTTGATGGTCAGCTCGCCGGCGGCGAGGGGATAGCCATAGACCAGCTTACCGTCGCCCGCCAGGTCGTAGTTGCCCTTACCCCCGCCGCCTAGTCCCACCTGATTCAAGACCGAATCGTTGGCAACGTTGCTGGTAAGGTTGATCGTCGCCCCGGAGGTGAGCGAGATGCGGCCGCTGTTATGGCTGGCGTCCGCCGCCTGGCTGAGGTTGACCAGCCCGGTGACCCCGGTGGGATCGTTAAGCCCGGCCACGGTGATCGCCGATTCGTCCCCGGCCCGGGAGTTTTCCAGCACCACGCTGTTGGCCGGGCCGCCGTTGGTGCCGTCGCCCACCACCGCCGTGACCCCGCTCTGGGCGCTTGCCTGGTTGATCTGGGTCGCCGCCTCCTGGGCCGCCACCGCCGGGCCGCCGGCGGTGGCGGTGTAGGCGACCGCCACCCCGTTGATGGTGAAGCTGATCGCCTCGCCGCCTACCGCCCCGTTCGAGGCCGCCCCGCTGGTCAGGGTGGTGAGGCTGGCGGTGACCGGCGGGGTAAGGCCCGTGGCGTTGACCGCCGTTTTCAGGTTGGCGGCCCCTGACATGTTGAGCCCGTTGCTCAGGCCGCTGGTCAAGGTCACCGCCCCCAGCGCCACCCCATTAACCGTCAGGGCCCCGGCGGCGAGGTCGGATACCGAGCCTAGGGGGCCGCTGGTCAGGGCGCTGGGCTGGGGGGTGAGGGAGGCGCCGTTGACCCAGTAGCCGTCGCCCTTGTCGGCGATGAAGGGGGTGGGTTCGGCGGCGGTGTAGCCGGTGCTGCGGAAACCGCCGAAGATATACTCGCCGTTCACCTGGGAATTACCCAAGGAGACGGCGCTCTGAAACAGGTTGTCCACCTCCTGGGCCATCGACTGCCGGTTGGCGGCGCTGTAGGAGGGGTCGGTGGCCTGGATGGCCAGGGTCTTGGCCCGCATCACCATGTCCTTCATCTGGGTCAGGGCCGATTCGGCGGAGCCAATCACCGTATTGCCGCTCTGGATGTTCTTGGTGTACTGATCGATCTCGGCAATCGAGCTGCGGAAACGCAGGGCGCTCACCAGGTTGACCGGATTGTCGGAGATGGTGCTCATCTGCAGGCCAGACGACATCTGGGCGTTGACCTTGTCCATGTCGCTGGTAATCTGGTTTAAGTTGGTCTGGATGGTGGAGTAAATGGTGTTTAGGGTCGTGCGCATGGCGCTCACCTGATGGTGGCCAGCAGGGTCTGCATCATCTCGTCCGAGGTCGAGATCAGCTTCGCCGCCGCCGAGTAGGCGTGCTGGAATTTAATCAAATTGGCCATCTCCTCGTCCAGGGACACCCCGGAGGTGGAGTCCCGGATCTGGTTCAACTGGTCGTTCACCTGGGTGTTGTAAGTAAGCTCGGAGGAGACGTTCTGCCCCTTTAGGCCCACCTCGGCGATCAGGGAGTTGTAGAACCCGTCCAGGGTGTCGGTCTGGGTGCCGCGCCCGGTGTAGGTGACGCTGGCATCCCCCTGGATGTTGGTGATCTTTAAGGCGTTGCTGTTGTCGCCGGCAAAGATCTCGCCGTACTGGTTGACCTGGCCGGCGGCCACGTCGTTTAGGTTGTTGGCCACCGTGCTGTTGACCCCGATGTTGGCGGCGCTGGAGCCGGTGAAGAAGGTGTTTAAGCCCACCGAGGCCAGGAAGTTCGAGGTGTCGTTGCCAAAGGCGAAGTTGTGGCTGCCGTCCGGGGTCAGCGTCAGGCTGTTGCCCACCACCGAGGCCTTGACCCAAGGGTTGCTGGTGTGGGCGGCCTGGTTGATGCTGGCGTTGATGGTCTGGGCCACGTCGTCCAAGGTATAGGCCCGGGTCAGGGAGATGGATACCGGCTGGGCCAGGGCCAGGGTGCCGTCGCTGTTGTAGATCCAGAGGTTGAAGCTGCCGCCGTCGGTCTTAAGCGAGTCGGCGTAGTTAAGGTCCATCAGCGAATGGGTCACCGAGTTGTCGGCGGCGGTGTAGGTGAGCTTGCCGTCGCCGGGGCTGGGATCGGCGGCCGCCACCCCCTTCTTGGTGAAGTTCGAGAAACCCAGGACGTCCGGGCCGGAGGTAACCGTATAGTTGCTCACCGCCAGATTGGCGGTCTGGCTGCTGAACACCACCGAGTTCAACGGGCCGCCGTTGGTGCCGTCGCCAACCGTGGCCGTGACCCCAGTGGTCGTCGCCAGCTTATTGATGGCGTTGACCGCCAGTTGGGCGCCTTGGGCCGCCGAGCTGCCCGCCGGCACCGAGACGGTAAAGTTCTGATTGTTGAGGGTGAAGGTGGTGATCGAGGGCGAGCCCGAGGTGTTGGCGGCGACGGCCTGGTTGCTGTAGGTGATCATCCCGGCCCAGCCCAACTGGGCCAGGTTGGTGTCGTCGGAGCCGCCGTCGATGGAAATCGCCCCCTGGGCGAACAGGGACAGCTCGCCGGTGTTGTGAGTGGCGTCGGCCATTTGGGTGCCGGCGGTCAGCCCGGCCTTGGCGATGGAATTCGAGGGGTTGCCCAGGCTATCGACGCTGTTTAGCGCCCCGATGGTGATCGACGACTCATCGCCCTGGTTGGTGTTCTTGAGCACGATGGCGTCCTGGGCCCCGCCGTTGCCGCCATTGCCCACTGCCGCGCTGATGGTGACCTGGGGCTGGTTGGCAAGGTTATGGGCGCCGATGGCGCTGTTAATTGCCCCCGCCAGGTGCTGGGCCAGGACCGTGGAGTTGGTGTCGTTGCTGGCCGAGGTGGTGTCCACGGTGTAGGAGACGGCCACTCCGTTAACCGTGAAGCTTAAGATGGAGCCATTTTCGGCGGCGGTCATGGGGGTGACGGCGCCGCCCGCCACCTGGGTGGTCAGCTTGGCCAGCACCCCGGCGGAGGCGGCGTTGATGGCGCTGGCGGCGCTGGCCGCCTTGCCCATCGCCTGGCCATAGGTGACGACCGAGCCGTCGATGCGGCCCACGCTGCGGCCGTTGAGGGTGAAGGTCCCCGCCGCCAGGGTGTCGGCGGCGGTGCGGGTATCGACGGTGGTGTTGAGCAGGGTGGCGTTGCCGGCCTGCTCGGAGCTGGTCAGCACGTCCGAGAAGCTGGTCGTCCCCACCCCCTGGCTGTGCTGCTGGTTGACCGTGCGGATAATGGAGTTGGCCAGGGAGTTTAAGCGGCCCACGTAGTTGTCCGGGTTGCCCACCGCCAGTTGGCTGTTGGTCTCCAAGAGCCCGCCGATGCTGCCGCCCATGTAGGTGCTGCTGTTTATGGCGGTACTGGTGCTGGCCCCGGTGCCGGGATTGGGGTTAACCCATTGCAGGCCGTTATTTGACCAGTCGAGCTGCCAGGACTGGTTGCCGTTCACCAGGGAGTGGCCGTCGGCCATCATCACCGTGTCGGCGCCGTTGGCCATCTCGAAGTACTGAACATCCACGTAGCCAGCCAGGCTCTTCAACAGGCCGTCGCGGGTGTCGCGCAGGTCGTTCTGCTTCTGCTTGGGGGTCTCGGAGGCGGTGATCTTGGCGTTTAGGTCGGCGATCTGCTGGGTGATGGAGTTGACGCTCTGCACCGACGACTTCAGGGACAGGCTGGTATCCGATCGCGCCTGCGCCAGTTGGGCACTCATGCTCTGCAACTGCTCGCTTAGGATCTGCCCCTGCTGCACCACCGTCTGCCGGTTGGCGCTGAGATCGGGGTTGTTGCTGAGCGACTGCCACGAGGCCCAGAAGTTACTGAGCAGCTCGTTCACCGCCTTGCCCGGCACCTCGTTGAAGGTGGTGGAGATCACCTGCATGGACTGCTGCTGGCTGGTCAAGTTGCTCAAGGTGGCGTTTTGATCCATCAGGCGCTGCAACATGAACTTGTCGTACTGCCTGACGACGCTATCCGCCTCGACCCCGTTGCCTATGTAACCGGCGCCGGTGGGGATGGCGGGAGGGGCGCTGAGGTCGAGCACCTGCCGGGAGTAGCCGGGGGTGTTGACGTTGGCGATATTGTGCCCGGTGACGGTGATCGCCGTCTGCTGGGTAAGCAGGGCCTCTTTCGCGATATTTAGGGTCGCGGCAATGGTCATCTCATACCGCCCGGCTGATGACGCTCGGCAAGGTGAGGTTACGGCCCAACAACCTACCGGGGGCCCGGTACACGGATTCCTCCCTGGCCGGCCTGGTGATCAGGGCGATGGCGTCGTTTAGGTAGCCCAACGTGTCCTCAGTCAAGCGCTTGTTGATCAGATTCTGATCCTGGATCGCGGCCCGCACCTCGCGGATCCGTCGCTTGTACTGGCCGATAAGCCGTTCCCGCTCGCTGGAGGACGCCGCCGGCAGGAGCTGGCCCAGCACCTCGTCCAGGTAGTTAAGCCGAGCGAGTAGCGACATCTTCTGGCGACTGATCCGAAACAGCTCCTGGGTGGCCATCGCCCGCAGGGCCGCGTTTTCGTCCGCCAGCAGCAGGAAGAGGTCTTGCGACAGCTTGAGGCTCACCCCCAAGCCCTCGACCACGTCCTGGGCACCGCTTATTTGCTGTTCATGGTTGGCCATGGTCATCCCTTCCTTGCCGAGTGCATCTGACTAGTGATCTGGGCGTAGAGTTCGTCGGCCAGGCCCGTGCCCTTGCCGCTCGCCAACGCCTGGACCAAGGCGTCGTCCTGCATGGACTGGTACATATCCTGGGCGTAACCGCTGTCCAACAGGCCGGTCTTGGGCACGCTTTTTCTCATATCGGTCAGCAACTGGCGCAGAACAATGGCCTCGAAGTCATGGCAGGCCTTTTTCAGCTTTCCGTCCGACTTATCGGACAAAAGCCCGGTTTGCTTAAACGACGTAATCGGTGCTCCGGTTATCGGCATGGGTTTGCCCCCCCAAAGAGGCTAATTTAGATGATCTGCAACTCCGCCTGCATGGCCCCGGCGGCCTTGATGGCCTGAAAGATGGCGATCAGGTCCTGGGGGGCGGCGCCCACCGAGTTCAAGGCCCGCACCAGCTCCGCCAGGGTAACGCCGGGCGACAGCTTGATCAGCTTGTTGGTCTTGCCGCCGCTCTGGGCCGCCAATTCCTCGTTCAACTTGCGAAATCGGTCCGTGGTCAGTTCCTTGCCCAACAGGTCCTTGCCCGGCGGTTGGGTGGGATCGGCGCTGACCTGGATACTCAAGGTGCCGTGCGAGAGGGCCAACTCGCCGATACGGACGTTTTCGCCCATGACGATGGTGCCGGTGCGCTCGTCCACCACCACCTTGGCAATGGAATCCGGGGTGACGTCGAGGTCCTCAAGCCTGGCCATCAGCGCCACCTCGCGCTGCCGGTATTGTCCGGGAACCGCCACCCTTACGGTGGCCCCGTCCTCGGCCCGGGCGTAGCTGCCGCCCAGGGCGGTGTTGATCGCCTTGGCCAGCCGGTTCACGGTGGTGAAGTCGGGCGAGTTGAGACTTAAGGTGATCTCGTTTTTGTCGCCGAAGGGCATCGGCACCTCCTTCTCCACCGAGGCCCCCTCCGGGATGCGGGCCACGGTCAGATGGTTCGCCTGACCACCGCCCGCCGCCGCCCCTGCCCCGGCGGGCCCGGCGGCCTTGATCCCGCCGATGCTCACCGGCCCCTGGGCGAGGGCGTAAACCTGATCGTCCAGGCCCTTCAGGGGGGTCGCCACCAGGGTGCCGCCCTGAAGGGAGGAGGCGTCGCCCAGGGAGGACAGCACCACGTCGATGTTCTGACCCGGCTTGACAAAGGGGGGCAGGGTGGCGGTGACCATCACCCCGGCCACGTTCTTCACCTTGAGATCGGCCTCGTTCACCGTCATGCCGACGTTTTTAAGCATGTTGGCCAGGGCCTGGGTGGTGAAGGGCGACTTGTTGCCGTCCCCGGTGCCGGCCAGGCCCACCACCAGGCCGTAGCCCACTAGCTGGTTGCCGCGCACCCCCTTGACCGAGGCCAGGTCCTTAATCCGTACCGCCCTGGCCGGGGCCGGCAGGGCCAGGAAAATAACCGCCGCCAGGGTAATGAATTTGCCTATCCGCATGTGGTCTCCTCGGGCCAGTGGGGCCACCGCCCCACCCCCTTGACGCCCGGCCAAAGAGGGGCCGGTTGCCTAGACGTTCAGCAAGTGATATGCCAAGGCCGAAAATGGGAAATAATCTTACGATTACGAGATGTTGCCTGGAGATGGCCAGAAATGGCCCTGGGCAAAAAATGCCTACCAGGCTCAGAAGGGCCAGAGGACATCCAGGGCGCTGGTCAACCAGCCCGGACGCTGCTTGTTGGCCAGCGAGCCCACGCCGTTATACTCGATACGGGCGTCGGCGATCTCCGAGGAGAGGATGGAGTTGTCCTTGGAGATGTCTTGCGGCCTGATGATGCCAGAGAGGATGATATGCTGGGTCTCGTTGTTGACCCGCACCTCCTGATAGCCCTGGATCATCAGGTTTCCCTCCGGGGTGACCTCCATCACCTTGGCCGAGAGGGTAGCGGTGACGGTGCTGTTGCGCATGGTCTGGGCCTTGCCGTCAAAGCTGTTGCTCATGCCAGCGTTGATGCTGGTCAGGGAGGGGATGTGCTGGCCACCGTCGGTGAGCAGCGACTTCTCGTAGCCGAACAGGGAGGAGATGCCGGCGGTAATGCTGGAATCCCGGGTGGTCTTGGTGTTGGCGGTCTTCTGCCCGCTGGAGGTCTCGACGATCTTGACCAGCAGGATGTCGCCCACCCGGCAGGCCCGGCTGTCCTGATAGAGGTTCTTGCTCTTGGCGCTGAAGAGCGAGCCCGGCGAGGGCGGCACGATCCGTTCCTCCGCCAGGGGCAGGCCGTTTCGTTCCGGGATGGGCGGCGGGGCCGGGGGGGTCTGCCGGAGGCAACCGGCCAGCGACAGGCCGAGCAACGAATAGAACAGGGCGCGTTTCATGCTCCACCTCTCATGGCTTGGGTTATCGGGACTCATCTGCCCACCAGCACCAGGTCGGGGGCTAGCACCTTGGCGTACACCTCCCGGCGGCTCATCAGGTTCTTGACCCTGACCTGCTCGCCCTTGCCGGCCTGATCTAGCGCCCGGCCCGGCACGCTGACCCGCAGGGAATCGGTGAGCGCCAGGATGGTCACGATGTCGCCCCGCTTGACCAGGGCCGGCTCCTTGAGAAAGCGCCCGTAGATCGCCGCCCCCGGTTGCAGGGAGGTGGTCAGCTCCTTGCCCACTGCCCGGGCGGGATCGGTTACCACGTCCGGCCCCAGGGCGCTTAAATTGCGGCGGGCCTTGCTCACGTCACCCGCCGTCAGGACGGTGTTTCTCTCCAGGGGCCGGGTGGCGGTAAGCGCCTGTCCGTAGAGCACCAGGTCGCCGCTCAGCCGCACCTGGCCCTGCTCCTCGCCGTTGACCAGGGCCAGCACCACCAAGGTCTGACGTCCGAACTGCCCGGCCTGGGAGTGGGAGACGACCTTAAACGTCCGCTCCCCACCAGGCAGTACCAGCGGCTCCGGGAAGGTGGCGAAGTTGACGATCTCCACCTCGCCCCCCGGCGGCAGGGAGAGCCCGCTCTTGACCCACTCCGAGAAGAGCTGCTTAAGCTCGACCCTGGCCTGCAGGCCTGGCGCCCCGGCCCCGCAGGCCGGACCGGCGGCGGCCAAGACCGCCCAGAACAGGGCCAGCAGGATGAGGATGACACGTCGTATCATCTTGTCTCCTCAGGTGGGTTTAAGCCCGTTGGCGATCTGCAACAACTGATCGGCGGTGGTGATGGCCTTGGAGTTGACCTCGTAGGCCCGCTGGGTGATGATCAGGTTGACCATCTCCTCGGTGACGTTGACGTTCGAGGTCTCCAGATAATTCTGAGCCAGATCGCCTAAGCCGTTGGTGCCGGGGTTGGCCTCGGTGGGGGGTCCGGAGGCGTCGGTCTCGACGTAGAGGTTGCCACCCACGCTCTTTAACCCGGCGGGGTTGATGAAACTTTGCAGGGTAAGCTGAATGGTGCCCAGGGTCTTCTGGTTGGAGTCCTGAGCCACCAGCTTGCCGCTCTTGTCGATGTTGATCGAGGTGGTGCCGGCGGGGATGGCGAACTCGGGTTGCAGCCGGTCGCCGTTGGCGGTGACGATGTAGCCGGTGGCGTCGCGCTTGAAGCTGCCGTCCCGGGTGTAGTAGGTGTTGCCGTCCCGGATGATCTTGAAGAAGCCGTCGCCCTCGATGGCGAGGTCAAGGTCATTGCCGGTCTCGGTGATCTGACCCTCGGTGAAGATCTTCTGGATGGCGGTGACCCTGGTGCCCAGGCCCACCTGCACCCCGGTGGGCACCAGGGAGCCGGAGACGGTCTCCGCCCCCACCGCCCGCATGGACTGATAGTATAGGTCCTCGAACTGGGTGCGGCTCTTCTTGAAGCCGTCGGTATTGACGTTGGCCAGGTTGTTGGAGATGACATCCAACTGGGTCTGCTGGCCGTTCATGCCGGTGCGGGCGGAATACAAGGCACGGATCATCTAGGTCTCCTTGATTTTTTATGCGTCCGGGGCTGGGGCCGAGGTCGGCCCCGTCAGCCGGACGGGCGTTATGTCAATTTGCCGACACGCGAGGTTGACTGCTGGTCCAGTTCGTCGGTGGTCTGGATGGCCTTCTGCTGGCTCTGGTAGGCCCGCTGCACGTCGATCATCTCGGTGAGCTCGGCCACGGTGTTGACGTTGGAGCCCTCCAGGAAGCCCTGCTGGACATTGGGGGCCTCCAGCGTCTGCTCCGCCACCGTGGCGTCCTTGGGCCTAAAGAGGCTGTTGCCCTCCTTCTCCAGGCCCTGGGGATCGGCGAAGGTGACGATGTCTAAGCGGCCAATGGGCTTGCCGGCGGCGGTTATCTGGCCGTCACGGCCCACCTGGACGTGCTGGTTGGGCAGGGTCACCGCCCCGCCATCCCCCAACACCAGATTGCCATCGGCGGTGCTTAACTGGCCCTGGCTGTTGATGGTGAAGTTGCCGTCCCTGGTGTAACGCACCCCGGAAGGCGTCTGAATCTTGAAGAATCCCGGACCGTTGATGGCGAAATCCAGGGGACTGCCGGTCTGTTCGGCCCCGCCCTGTTTCAGGTCGGTGATCACCTGTAGGCCCTTGCCGACCCGCTCCCGGTTGTCCGCGGTCTTGAACATCATCTCCCAGAAGGTGATGTCTTCCTTCTTGAAGCCAGCGGTGTTGACGTTGGCCAGATTGTTGGCGATCTGATCCAGGCGCCGCTCCTGGGCGAGCATGGTTTCGGTGCCCTCGATCATCCCCAGCCGATCTTGAATAAACATCTTTCCGCCTCCCGTTATTTCGGTTTGTCGGCATTTTTTGCAACTTACATGCCACGGGCAAGAAGGCTGAAAAGCGGCGAGGGACGGGCTAAGCCTGACGGGGGAGACTGGGGCGCAGGGGAGGTAATTTTTTCCTAGACGGGGAGGCTCAACGGGGCGGGGTGAAGCTCTGGTTGACGCGGTACACGAAGGCCAGGATCTCGGCCACCAGGACATAGGTTTCGGGCGGGATCTCCTGGTTCAGCTTGAGGCGGGACAAGACCTCCACCAGATCGCTGTCCGGCTGGATGGGGATACCGTGCTCCTCGGCCAGGGCGATGATCCGCTCGGCCATCAGGCCCTGGCCCTTGCCCACCAGCCGGGGGGCGGCGTCGCGGCCCTGCTCGTATTTCAGGGCCACGGCTTTTTTTTGCGGCTTTGTCTTGCTGGTATTCTGGTTTTGGGGCATATTGGGCCAACCGAGACGAGAAGGGATGAAGGGGGACGGGCCACTGGCGCCCGCCGCTAGCCGCTAATTAGGCGATTTGCCGTCCCTTGGCAACCAGCATTTTCTCCCTCCTCTTGACCAGACACCTTAAACCAGACTGATTCACGATGACCCTTGACCCGCAAAACTCCAAGGCGGTGGTGCTCCTAAGCGGTGGCCTGGACTCGACCACCGTCCTGGCCCTGGCCCGTCAGCAGGGCTACCGCTGCCACTGCCTGAGCTTCGCCTACGGCCAGCGGCAGGCGGTGGAGCTTGACCGGGCACGGGAGAACGCCCGCCGCTACCAGGCGGAGGCGCACCTGATCTTAAACGTCGATCTCGACCGGATCGGCGGCTCGGCCCTGACCGGCCCCTGGCCGGTGCCCAAGGATGTCCCAGTGGGACGGGGGGAGCCGCCGCGGGCCGCGGCCGAGATCCCCATCACCTACGTGCCGGGCCGCAACACCATCTTTCTGGCTTATGCCGCCGCCTGGGCCGAGGTGCTGGGGGCCTGGGACCTCTTCATCGGGGTCAACGCCACCGACTACAGCGGCTATCCCGACTGCCGGCCCGAATTTCTCTTGGCCTTCGAGAACCTGGCCAATCTGGCCACCCGGGCCGGGGTCTCGGGGGCGGGCCGTTTTGCGGTTCACGCCCCGCTGATGAGGATGAGCAAGGGGGAGATCGTGCGCACCGGCCAACGACTGGGGGTGGACTTCGCCTCCACCCACTCCTGCTACGATCCCGACCCGCAAGGCCGGGCCTGCGGCCACTGCGAGGCCTGTCAACTGCGGCTTTTGGGTTTTGCCGAGGCCGGACTCGCCGACCCGGCACCCTATCAGCCCGGCGGGAGGCCCACGTGACCGAGCCGATGCCGCCTGCGGTGGGCCACCTGCTGATGATCGGCCTTCCCGGCCAAGACTTGGACGCCTCCACCCTCTCCCTGATCCAGGAGGAGGGCGTCCATAACTTCATCCTCTTCCGCCGCAACGTCCGCGACCGGGAGCAACTTATCGGCCTGTGCACCGCGCTTCGCCACGCCTGCCTGGCCCAGGGCCTGCCCCGGCCCCTGATCTCCATCGACCAGGAGGGGGGGCAGGTGGCCAGGCTGCCGCCCCCCTTCACCATCCTGCCCGAGCCGCGGGGGCTTTCGGAACTGGACAACTGCCAGGAACTACTGCATGACTACGCCACCATCTGCGCCCGCGAACTGGTGGAGGTGGGGATCAACATGAACCTGGCCCCGGTGCTGGATTGCTGCCCCAGCGGCCAGGGCCTGTTCATGGAGCGCCGCTGCCTGGGCCAGGCCCCGGAACGGGTGGCGGAACTGGGCCTGGTGGTCATCGGGGCCCTGGAACGGATGGGAGTGGCGGCCTGCGCCAAGCACTTCCCCGGCCTGGGCTCGGCTAGGCTCGATCCCCACCTGGAGCTGCCGGTGGTGGATCGGCAAGAGGCCCGTCTGCTCGCCGAGGACATCCTGCCCTTTAAGCGGGCGGCCCAGGCCGGGGTGGGGGCGGTAATGACCTCCCACGCCGTTTACCAGGGGCTGGATCGCCGCCTGCCCGCCACCCTGTCTCCCTTGGTGATCGGCGGCCTGCTGCGTAAGGGCTGCGGCTACGACGGGCTGGTCATCACCGACGACATGGAGATGGGGGCGATCGAAAAGTTCATGGCCTTCCCGGAGGCCGTCCGTCAAGCCTTCAAGGCCGGGGCGGACCTGATCTTGATCTGCCACGACCACCAGAAGGTCAGACGGGCGCTGGCCATCCTGCGCCAGACGGTGCAAGAGGGCGAGACCGAGGCCGGCCAGGCCGATGACTCCCTGCGCCGGCAAACCGAGGTCTTGCGCCGACTGGCCGCCTAAGAGCGCCGTTGCCAGCGCAATCCCCATGAGACTCCGCATCCAACACCGGCTCTTCCTCACCCTGCTGGCCGCCTCCGGCCTGGCGGTGGTCTCGATGTTTATCATCTTTCAGTGGAGCATCTCCCGGGGCTTTCTCCACTACATCAACACGGTGGAGAACGAGCGCCTGCTAAAGCTCACCGACGGCCTGCAAGATGCCTTCGCCGCCAGCCACGGCTGGGGTTTCCTCGGCCCGAACCCCGAAGGATGGCTTAGGCGGCATCTCCGCCGATTGCCAGAGGACGACGCCGGCCAGCACGATCTGCCGCCCCCGCCGCCCGGTCTCCCGGCGATGGACCGGCCCCCGCCGCCCCCCGGCCAGGACTTTCACTGCCCGCCCCGCCGGATGGAGCGCAGCTTCGAGGCCCGACTGGTGCTCCTCGACCAAAACCGCAAACCGATCCTGGGGCCGGGCCAAGGACTGCCGGTCTCCCCGCACCTCCTACCGCTGAAGGTGGGCGGCCAGGTGATCGGCTATCTGGGTCTGCTGCCCAAGCAGCGGCTCTCCGACAGCCGGCAACTGCGCTTCCTCAAGCAGCAGAAGATCGCCCTGGCCCTGGTGGCGGCGGTGATCCTGCTCATCTCCGCCCTGCTCTCCCTGTTGCTGGCGGGACGCCTGCTTAGGCCCATCAACGCCCTGGTGAGCGCGGCCCGCCGTCTAACCGGGGGCGATTTCAGCACCCGGGTGGAGGTGACCTCCGCCGACGAGCTGGGGCAGTTGGCCAGAGATTTCAACACCTTGGCCCTAACCCTGGAGAAGAACGAACGTAGCCGCCGGCAGTGGGTGGCGGACATCTCCCACGAGCTGCGCACCCCGCTCGCCGTGCTCCGGGGCGAGATCGAGGCCCTCCTGGACGGGGTGCGGCCCGCCTCGGAGGAGGCCATCCGTTCCCTCCATGCCGAGGCCCTGCGTCTTGGCCGCCTGGTGGACGATCTCTACAATCTCTCCCTCTCCGACATCGGGGGCTTGACCTACCGCAAGGAGCCCCTCGACCCGCTGGACGTGCTTCGGCAGGCCATCGACGCCCTGGGCGCCGAGCTTGACCAGCGGCAGATCGCCCTGAACGTGGATCTGCCCGGTCAGACGGATTGTCAGGTGCTGGCCGATCCCCAGCGTCTGCACCAGTTATTCGCCAACCTGATCGAAAACTCCTGCAAGTACACGGATCGAGGCGGACGGCTGGTGATCGGGACGGAAGGGAGGGAGGACGCCATCCTCTTCCACTTTCAAGACAGCGCCCCCGGGGTGCCGGGCCAAGATATGGAACGGCTTTTTGAGCGCCTATACCGGGTCGAGGTCTCCCGTAGCCGCGACCTGGGCGGGGCTGGCCTGGGGCTGGCCATCTGCCGCAACATCGTCGAGGCCCACGGCGGCCTCATCTCGGCCCAGCCCTCGCCCCTGGGCGGGCTGTGGATCACCGTTCAACTGCCAACCCTATAAGCGCCCGCCATGTCAGCCAAAATCCTGATCGTCGAGGACGAACCTAAGCTCGCCGGCCTCCTGCGCGACTACCTGCTGCAAGCCACCTTCACCCCCGCCTGTCTGGCCAACGGGCTGGAGGTGGTGCCCTGGGTGAGGAGCCACCACCCAGAACTGGTGCTGCTCGACCTGATGCTGCCCGGACGCGACGGCATGGAGATCTGCAAGGATATCCGTCAGTTCTCGACGGTACCGATCATCATGATCACCGCCCGGGTAGAGGAGATCGACCGACTGCTGGGCCTGGAACTGGGGGCCGACGACTATATCTGCAAGCCCTTCAGCCCCCGCGAGGTGGTGGCCAGGGTCAAGGCGGTGCTGCGGCGGGCGGCCATCTCCATCCCCCAGGGCCTAGTATTTGACGAGTCGCGCTACAAGGCCACCCTGCACGGCCAGGCCCTCGATCTGACCGCCGTCGAGTTCAAGCTCTTCAGCTTCCTGGCCGCCAACCCAGGCCGGCTCTACTCCCGCGACCAGTTAATGGAGAGGATCTACCCCGACCAGCGCATCGTCAGCGACCGGACCATCGACAGCCACATCAAGAAGCTGCGCCGCAAGATCGCCGACGTCGCCCCCAGCGAGGAACTGATCCACTCGGTGTACGGGGTAGGCTACAAATTTGAACAAAATTAAGGAAAGAATAGGGAAACGGCAGAAGCCATATATAGTAAAAACAACATATTATGAAATATTTTTGCTTAACCACCATCCGCCGCCCTTCCCCTTGGTCTTGACAACCCCGCCCATCTGAGCTTTTCTGTCCCCACGCCTTGAAAACTTACCGTCCTGGGATATCAAGCCTGGCCGCAGGTAAAAGTTTGAGAAATTTACCAGCTAACCCCAACCACCGATAACTATATGCCGCGCCAAAACAAGTTGTCACCATGCCTAGCTGGAACTGATGAGGCCTTACCTGTCCAGCAGCTCCCGGACACCTGGGAATTGTTGATCAGTTCCGCCATTATTACCGGATTGCTTTTAATTTTTTATGCCAGCTTATCCGGCCTTGTTTTAAGACCTTTCTTCCATGCGACCGAGGCGTCTTCCTGGATGCGGAATGTTATTGTCCGGCCCAGTCAGTTGTGGGGGGTGATGGGGGCACTGCTTATCTCCTTCAGGACGTTCCTTTGGTTTAGATATCGGGAAATTGCCCCCGCACTAATCAGCGAAGCGCCGCCGCTTACCGTCATCATCCCCGCCTACAATGAAGGCCAGATGGTTGAAAAATCTATTGATTCGGTTGCGTCCGCAACTTATGGGCGCGACCGGCTGGAAATTATTGTGGTCGATGACGGGAGCAAAGACGACACGTGGCATTACATCCGCAAGGCGGCAAGCCGTTATCCAGGGCTGGTGAAGCCGGTTCGTTTTGCTAAAAACAAAGGCAAGCGCGCGGCTCTTGAGGCCGGGTTCAGGGCGGCGAAGGGTGAGATCGTGGTCACGATCGATTCGGACAGCGTCATCGAAAAAGACTCCCTGCTCGCCATCGTAGGGCCCTTTCGCGACCCCGCCATCGGTGCTGTCGCCGGCAAGGTTTCCGTCTACAACCATCGCGAGGGCCTGATTCCACGCATGCTGCACGTGCGCTACTGTCTTTCCTTTGACTTCCTGCGCGCCGTACAATCGACTTACGGCACCGTTTATTGCTGTCCTGGTGCTTTTTCCGCCTACCGGACCAGGGCGGTTCGCGAGGTGCTCGATTCGTGGATCGAGCAGAAATTCCTGGGTGAGAAATGCACTTACGGAGAGGACCGTTCAATGACGAATTTTATTCTGTCCAGCGGATACAATACGTTGTATCAACGGCGCGCTGTCGTCCATACAACCGTTCCTACTTCGTATGCCAAGCTTTGCAAGATGTTTATTCGTTGGGACCGGAGCTATGTTAAAGAGGAAATTCGTTTTGCCCGCATAATCTGGAAGCGCCCGCCTCTGTCCCGGGCCATTGCCTTTGTGGATACGCTGATAACTAATCTCCGTTTCCCTGTCGGCTATGCTGTCTTGGGATTACTGATCAAAACATCTATTGATAATCCTTCGATCTTCATGAGATTTTTGTTGGTAATGGGATTGATGTCGCTCCTGAATGTGCTTTATTACTTTAGAAGTGAACGCTCTTGGAATTTCATTTATGGCATAATTTATTCATACTTCTCCTTTTTTGCCCTATTCTGGATTTTTCCCTATGCCGTAATTACCGTACGCTCGCGATCATGGATGACCAGGTAATTAAAAGGTACTGCGGCAGACAGGACGGCAACCTTGAACCTTGAACCGGTGAACACCAACCTGTGGATCGCGGTCGGCTTCGGCGGCCAACTCATCTTCTCCCTGCGCTTTCTCGTGCAGTGGTGGCAGAGCGAGCGCCAGGGCCGGAGCGTGGTGCCGGTCTCCTTCTGGTACCTGAGCCTCCTGGGCGGCCTGATCCTCCTATTCTACGCCATCCACAAGGAGGACCCGGTCTTTATCGTCGGGCAGCTTTTCGGCTCCTTCATCTACCTGCGCAACCTGCGCCTGATCGCCAAACACCGGCGGAATTCCGCCCCGCCTCCGACATCGCTCCATGAAGCAGGCCGCACCGTCCGCCAACCGTAAACTGTCCTTCGTCATCCCCGTCTTCAACGAGCAAGACAACCTCGTGCCGCTGGTCGAGGAGCTCTCCGGGGTGGCTGCCGGCCTGCCGTTTACGCACGAGATCATCCTGATCGACGACGGGAGCAGCGACGACAGCCTGACGGTGATCCGCGAGCTTTCCCGCACCCGTCCCCAGCTCAAATACCTGGCCCTGGCCCGCAACAGTGGCCAGTCTGCCGCCCTGGCGGCGGGGATTCAGGCGGCGAGCGGCGAGGTGGTGGTCACCCTGGACGCCGACCTGCAAAACGACCCCGCTGATCTCGCCCAGATGCTGCGTCACTATGGAGAATACGACATGGTGACCGGCTGGCGACATAACCGCCGGGATTCGCTTGCCAAACGCATCGGCAGCCTGATCGGCAACTTCGTGCGCAACCGGCTGACCGGCGAGACGATCCGGGATACGGGCTGCTCGCTGAAGGTGATGCGCGCCTCGCTGCTCAAGCGGATCAAGTGGTACCGGGGCCTGCACCGCTTCCTGCCCACCCTGATGCGACTGGAGGGGGCCCGGGTCATCGAGGTCAAGGTCAACCACCGGCCCCGGACTCGGGGGACGAGCAAGTACAACAACTGGCGGCGGGCCATCGACGGCCTCTACGACGTGCTGGCGGTGCGCTGGATGATAAAGAGGCAGCAGACGGTGGTCGTCCGGGAACAGCACCTGGACGACTAGCGGCGGGTCAAGGGCGCCACGGGCTGATTGGAGAGGATGACCACCGTGGCGCCCTCGGCGCTCCCCGGACAGACGCCCAACTGGTGGAGCTTGACCGTCTGCCCCAGCGCCTGGGTGAGGGCGGGCAGGTCGTATCCCGCCACCGCCACGGCGCGCGGGCTCCCCGACTTCAGGGCCGCGGCCGCAGCGTCAATCCCCACCTGGCGTTCCATGGTGCCCAGATAGAACTGCAAGGCATAGGGGCTGTCAAGGTAGAGCATCGGCGGCCTGGAAGGAATCGCGGCCAACTGCCGGGCGCAGGCTCTCACCCCCTCCGACTGCCTGACCTCCCAGTGGCGGGCGAACACCAGGTGCAGATAGGCCGCGTAAGCGGCCAGCGCCACCACCGCCCAGGCCAGGCCCCGCCTTAAAAGCCGCTCCCAACTTAAGCCCTTCAGCCAAAAGGCCAGCTCGCGGCCAGCGAGCAGGGCGGAGGCGGAATTGAGCGGCAGCTCCAAATCCCCGCGCTGATGGGTGGCCAGGGAGAACGCGAGCAGCCCGCCGACCAGCCAGCAGCACAGGAAACGCTCAAAATCGCGCTCCCGCGCCGGTTGTCTGACGGCCCGCCACAACCCGGCTATCGCCAGCAGGCTCCAGGGCAAAAAGCGCGACAGCCAATAGAGGGGCGCCCTGGTCAGCCCCCCCCACCGGGAGCCGTATTCCCGATCGACGATGTGCCCCACCAGCTCGCGCAGGATGACCTTGTCGATAAAGGCCTGTCCCGCTTGGCGGTAGGCCAGCCAGAACCAGCCGACGGTGATCATGAGGAACAGGGCGATGCCCAGACCGTGCCCGCCGGGGGGCGGGGGCTGAGCTTCTTGATCCTTGGCCGGGCCGGGGGGCAAAAACCGGTTCCAGAGCGCGGCCAAAAACCCCAACGAGCCCAGCAGCAAACCCAGCGGGCCCTTGGCTAAGGTGGACAAGCCGGCGGCCAGCCAGAACCAAACCCAACTCCGTCGGCGTTGCCAGGCCAGGAAGCCCAGGAGCCCGGTCAGGGTGATGGTGGCGGCGAACAGGGCGTCGGTGCGGGCCAGGGCGATGTGTTTCACCCCCGAGGGCGAGAGCAGGTACACGAGCCCGGCCAAGAATCCCGCCGCCGGGCCGAAGCGGCGGCCGCCGAAGTAGAGCAGCAGCCCCACGGTCAGCAGCATGGCGGCCAGGCAGGGGGCGTAGAGCGTCCAGAGGCTGGCCTGGCCCGCCGCCACGGTGGCTGCCGCCCCGATCCAGGCGAACAACGGCGGCTTGGACATGACATCCCCGGTCCAATCGCTCTGGCACCACCAGTGGCCGTTGATCACCGCGTCCAGCACGTAGGCCGCCGGCCGCTCCTGGTCGCTGTCCAGCAGGTCGGAGGGGCCGTCCACCCGAATGACGAAGAGCAGGAGGGTGAGCGCAGCCAACAACAAAAATGCCTGGCCCAGACGTGGCGCATGAGGTGCAGGCAACTCCATGTCCGCGCCTTAGGCCGTCGCCATTGGCAAGGCCGAGCCCGGCCGACCGGGGCGGGTCGAGGCCGGCCCGGTGGCCGGCGTCCTGGTTCGTTCCCTAGCCTCCACCACCAGGTAGAGTTGATCGACGATGGCATTCAACTGCCGGGCCTCGTGATGCATGTCCGCCGCCGACGAGGCGGCCTCCTCGGAGACGGCGGCGCTGTCCTGGGTGACCCTGTCGATCTCGTGGATGCCGGTGGAGATCTGGGTAACCCCCAGGGATTGCTCGTTGTTGGCCTTGGTGATCTCGCTGATCAGCACCGCCACCTTCCCCGCCCCGGCGGCCACCTCCTGGAAGGTGGCCGTGACCCGCTCCACCAACGACGAGCCATTCTCGATGCTGGTGACGATGTTTTCGATCAGTTCCGCAGTGTTTTTTGCCGAATCGGCGGAACGCAGGGCCAGGTTTCTGACCTCGTCCGCCACCACCGCGAACCCGGCCCCCGCCTCGCCGGCCCGGGCGGCCTCGACGGCGGCATTCAAGGAGAGCAGGTTGGTCTGAAAGGCAATCTCGTCAATGGTCTTGACGATCTTCTGGGTCTCCCGGCTGGCCGCTAGAATCTCGGTCATCGCCTGAGTCATCTCCTGCATGAAGGTGTTGGCCCGCTCGGCGATCTCCTTGGTGTGCTGCATCTCGGAGTTGGCCAGGCCGGTGTGCTCGGCGTTCTGCCGGGTCATGCTGGTGATCTCCTCCAGCGAGGCCGACGACTCCTCGGCAGCCGCCGCCTGGCTGGAGGCCTGATCAGCGATACTGCTGGCCGACGCCGACACCATGCTGGCCAGGCCCTCGATGCTGGCCGCGCTCTCGCCCAGCACCTCGGCGAACCGCTTAAGCGGGCCGATGACCTTGCGCCGGGTGAAGAGCACCGTGCCGACGGTGGCGACCAGGAGCACCAGCAGCAAAACGCCCTGGATGACGATGACGCTGCCGATGTCGTTTTCCTTCTCCAGCATCGACACCGCCTGATCCATGCTCTGCAAGAGCGGCAAGTTCTGGGAACGGATGGCCTGAAGGGCCCCGGCCCGGGCCGGTGAGTCTTTAGGGCTGTCCGTAAACAGCTTGATCTGGCGCGTAAATTCCCGCCACAGGCCCTCGACCTCAAGCAGCTTCCCCCGGGTTGCCCCCTCGCCCACCGCCCGCAGCTTCAACTTGTGGTCGCCATGCAGCAGGCCTTGCAAGGTGGAGTCAAACAGGGCGGCGGTGGCCTCGATCTCGGCGGCCCGCTTGTTAAATTCGGCCTCACCGGCACTGTTCTGGGCAATGAACACCTCTTTGCTCATCTTCTGACTCAGCATCCGCTGCCGACCCGCCAGGTTGATCGCCCGGCTGTTGGCCTGCTGGTCGGAGACCACCCAGTAGATGACCCCGGCGTTGACGACCCCGAGCAGCAGGAAGATGCCAAAGACCCAGATCAGCTTGGCGTTTAAGGTAAGTTTTTGCATACTCTATCTCCTTCAAGGGTGGCGGTAGGCGCAAGAGCCGCGCCCGCATAGCGGCGGCTAGACGGCCAGAAACCCGCGATTACCACTGGGCGCCTGGGGTGATCTTTTCAAAAAGCGGCCGGGAAGTCAACCTGCTTTTGGTCGGTTGGCGGCCCCGGCGCCCTCCCTGAAAAACCCCTTATTTTGGGGTCAGGTCTTGTAATCGCGTATTTTTGGGCCGCAACCGGGTGGAGACAAGACTTGGCACCTTAGTGCAAAAGAGGGCTTGACAGCGGGTGGCCGGGTGGCTTATATGTTCATATGCACAAAAAGAGGAGCCGCTGATTTGTCACCCAGGAATAAAAAACCGAGAACGTGCGGGTGCCGGCTGGCGGGTTGGGCCTTCAAGCCTACCGGTTTGCCGATGACAGATTTAGAGAGGATCACCCTTTTCGACGACGAACTGGAGTCGTTAAAGCTCTGCGACCTGGACGGCTTGACCCAGGAGGAGGCCGGAGCAAGGATGGGCGTATCCAGGGGCACGGTGCAGCGGTTGCTGGCCAGCGCCAGAAAAAAAACGGCGGAGGCCCTAGCGGAACGCAAGGCCCTCGTTTTTGAGAAAACTAACGGCAAGAAGGAGGAGTAAAATGAGGGTGTGTTTCCCAGTTAAAGAGGTACTGGCAATGGAGAGCGATGTCTATGGCCATTTCGGCTCGGCCCCGGCCTTTGTGGTGGTCGATGTCGAGACGGCGGAGGTAAGCAGCATCAACAACGGCGACCTGATTCACGAGCACGGCCAGTGCAACCCCATCGCCGCCCTGTCCGGACAGCGGGTGGACGCGGTGGTGACCGGCGGCATCGGCGGCGGGGCACTGGCGAAGTTGCAGGGCCTGGGGGTCAGGGTGTACCGGGCCCAAGCCAAGAGCGTCAAGGACAACTTAAGGCTCTTCCGTTCCGGGTCCCTGGACGAGTTCCCAACCGGACATACCTGCGCCGGGCACGGCGGCAGTTGCGCCCACTAACGTCACATCTTCAAGAGGAGGTAAGGGGGGATGAATAAAAAACTGGCTTTAATTGCGGTTCCAGTCTGCACGGCCCTGCTTCTGGCCGGGCAGGGCCGGGGCGAGGAGCCCCTGGCGGCCCGCACGGCGACGGCCCAAAAGACGGCCATGGATTTCATGCGGGAGATGGGCGCCGACTTGCAGAAGGAACTGGCCAAGAGCGGCCCCGCCGGGGCGGTATCGGTATGCAGCGACTTGGCCCCTAGGGTCGCCGGGGAACTCTCCCGGCAGACGGGCTGGAAGGTCACCAGGATCGGCACCAAGGTGCGCAATCCCCTGCTCGGCTCTCCCGACGCCTGGGAGCAGAAGACCCTCATGGACTTTGCAGAACGCGCCTCACAGGGCGAGGACATCGACAAGATGAGCTTCTCCGAGGTGGTGAACGAGCCGGCGGGGAAGTTTTTCCGCTACCTGAAGGCGATAGCGATGAAGCCACCCTGTCTCGCCTGCCACGGCCCCGAGGCCCAGATCGCGCCCGAGGTGCGGACGGTGCTCCGCCAGCGCTATCCCCACGACCTGGCCACCGACTACCAGTTGGGCGACCTGCGCGGCGCCATCAGCATCAAGGAGCCGCTCGGCCAAAATTGACGCCACCCGTCCACTACGGTTGATCTCCTAAGCGCCGCCCAGGGCGTGCAACGCCGCGCCCAAGGCTCCCACCATGGCCGGGGCGGGCGGCACCAGCACCTGGGAACCGGTCTGCTGGGTCAGCAGGGCCACCAGGCAAGGGTTCTTAGCCACCCCGCCGGAGAATACCAGCGGCCCGCCGGCGGGCGCGGCCCGGTTGAGCATGGCGGCCAGCCGGTTGGCCACCGACAGGTGCACCGCCCGGGCGATATCGGCGGGCGGGAGGCCTAAGTTCTTCATCGAGATGACCTCCGATTCGGCAAACACCGCGCACATGCTGTTAATCGCCGTCTCGTGTCGGGAGGAGAGGGCCGCGGCCCCAAACTCCTCCAGGTCGTATCCCAGGATGGCGGCCATGATTTCCAAAAATCTCCCCGTGCCGGCGGCGCACTTGTCGTTCATCTGGAAGTTCACCACCCGGCCGGCCCGATCCAGCCTGATCACCTTGCAGTCCTGGCCCCCGACATCGAGGATGGTGGAACACTCCGGGAAGAGATGCCGGGCGCCCAGGGCGTGGGCCTTGATCTCGGTGATCGCCTCGCTCGCAAAATGCCGCTGGGCCAGATGCCGGCCGTAACCAGTGGCCACCACCCGGCTGGCCGGATATTTCTCGAGCATGGCCAAGGCCTGGCGCCGGGGATCGAACCCGCTCTCCTGGGCCTCGGACTGACGCCAAGCCCCGTCGGCCAGGGCCACCAGCTTGATGGCCCGTGAACCCAGATCGATACCGATCAGCATGACGCCTCCCGGATCTGCTCCAGGAAGGCCTCGATCCTGGTTTGCAGCTGGCCGGTATCCTCTGGCGAGTAGTCGCTCTCGATGGCCAGGTAGGGGATGCCCTCCCGCTCGCAGGCCTCGCGAATCTTGATCTCCTCAATGTTGTAGGTGTGGCAGAATTGCAGCGAGTAGTGGAGGATGCCCTGGGCCTGGGATTGCCGGTACTCCTTGAGCACCTGCTCGACCCGCTCGTCGTTGGGGGTGAAGCAAGAGCAGTCGATCCGCATGTAGCGTTCGGTCAAGGCCGCAAGTTGGGTGTCGAGGCGGCTCGGCCCCTCGTCGATCAAGTCCTTGAAATAGCGGCTGCCGATGCAGCTCTCCTCATTCACCACCACCGCCCCCGCCGTCTCCAGCAGGTGATGCACCTTCCAGTTGGGCAGGGCCATCGGGGTGCCCGAGACCATCACCCTGGGCGCTGCGGCCTCCGCCACCCCGCCGCCCGCCCGCGCCCGACCCTCCAGCTCATCGCACAGCTCATTTAACTTGCGGCTGAACCGGCCCGACTCGTCGTAAAAGGCGATCTGCTCGATCAGCAGGGCGTCCTTGCCGCTGATGGGCGAGGGGCGCACGCCGCGCAGCCGGGCCAGCCGCTGCAAGGCCCGCCGCTTGTCGTTGATCAGCCTGATCGCCGCCGCCAAGTCGCCGGCGGTGATGGCCGCCCCGGCCACCGCCTCCACCTTGGCCTTGAAGTCCCGCACCTCGGCCAGCCACAGCACCTTGTCCCGCTCCCGCTTCATCTGTGGAATCTCCATCACATGGGTGGGCACCAGTCGGTCCAGGAGCTCCCAGGTCTTCTTCTTGGCGTCGCAGGTGGTCTCCCCGTAAACGAAATCTACGGTCTGGAAATAGGGGCAGATCCGGGCCGCCTTGAAGCCGTAGGCCGATTTGACCATCGGGCAGATGTTGCGGGGCAGCACCTTTTCGGCGTCAGGGATGGAGCCCTGAGAGCCGCCGCACAGGCCGACGCAGACCCCGCCCGCGGCCACCACCACCTCTTCCGGGATATAGACGCAGAAGGTGCCGACCACCGGCCGGCCCGCCCGCTTCACCGCCAGCATTTCCTCGATCCGGCCGCCGAATATCTCCGCCATCAGGGCGTCGAAATAGCCCATGCCCGCCGGGCGGTTGAGCTGCGATAGATAGATCTTCCGGTACATCTCGCTAAGCATCTGCCGCGATTTTTCAAATCTTGCCACCTCCATTCCCAGCCCCTCCCACAGGGCAGGATAGGCCGTGATCTCGAACTGCTCCATGGGTTGCGCCTCCTCCGGTTGGGTTGACTAAAACATTTTGGTTTACAAACGGTGGGCCGCAGAATAATAGGCAAACAAGATTAGTCAAATCGATAATACCTATCAACAAAAGGGCTTCGCTATGGATTTGCACCATCTGCGCGTCTTCGCCGCCGTTTACCGGCACCGGAGCTTCACCAAGGCGGCCGGGGAGATTCGCATCAGTCAGCCGACGGTGAGCGAACACGTCAAGACCCTGGAGCGGGAATTGGGCTGCACGCTCTTCGACCGCCTGGGCCGTCTGGTGGCCCCTACCAGGGAGGCGGAAATTCTGTTCGCCAAGGCCTCGCAGCTCTTGGAAGGCATCTCCCTATTGGCGGGGGAGCTGCGCGGCGAGCGGGAACTGGCGGGCGAGATCGTCCTCGGGGCCAGCACCATCCCCGGCACCTATATCCTGCCCGAACTGGTCAAGGACTTCCGTATCCGACACCCCAAAGTATCTTTCCGGGTGATCGTCGATGATTCGGCCCGCATCACCGCCATGGTGCTGCGGCACGAACTGTTGTGCGGGATCGTCGGTGCCCGGATCACCCATGCCGCCCTTGGCTATGAGGAACTGTTCCAGGATCGTCTGGTGCTGGTGGCGGCCCCGACGGTGAGCCGCAAGCGGCGAATCACCGGGGCCGAGTTGAACCGGCTGCCCTTTGTCCTCCGCGAGGAGGGTTCCGGCACCCGGCAGGCAATGGAGGCGGGCCTGGCCCGGCAGGGAATCAGCCTCTCCAGGGAGCGGGTAGTGGCGGAGTTCAGCACCACCGCTGCCATCAAGGAGGCGGTGAAGCAGGGGCTGGGGGCCACCATCATCTCCCATCTCGCGGTGCAAGAGGAGCTGGCCCAAGGCGTACTGCGGGAGTTACATTGGCAGCGGGAGGAAATGCGCCGCTCCTTTTACCTACTGCAACACAAGAAACGCACCCTGCCCGCCGCTTACCTGGAATTCTGCCGGGTTATTAAGAGCCGCCGAATGGAGGGGGTAACAATGTGAGGGTCGGCGGTCCAGGTATGGGCCGCCGCTTTCAACTTGACAGGCGGCGGGGGGATGGGTAAATCAGCAGACGGCGATCCGCCGCCGGGCCGTACAGAAGGCCAAGCCCGGCGGACCGGCCAGGCATGAGGAGGAGAGAGATGGTTAAGGTGGGCATCATTGGCGGCTCCGGGCTCGACAACCCCGAAATCCTGGCCGAGCCTCAGGACATCGAGGTGACGACCCCCTACGGCGACCCCTCCGCCCCGCTCGTCTGCGGCACCATCGGCAAGGTGCCGGTGGCGGTGCTGGCCCGGCATGGCCGGGATCACGCCATCTACCCCAGCGGGGTGAACTTCCGGGCCAACATCTGGGCCTTGAAATCCCAGGGCTGCACCCATATCCTGGCCGCCACCGCGGTGGGCTCCCTGCGCCGCGAGATCGCCCCTGGGCACCTGGTGTTCCCGAGCCAGTTCATCGACTTCACCCGCCGGCGCGAGACCACCTTTTTCGACCGAGGGCCGGTGGTTCACACCCCGATGTCCGAGCCCTTCTGCCCCCAGCTTAGGCGGCTGCTGGCCGAGACCGCCGCCGAGCTGGGCATCCCCGCCCACAGCGACAAGACGGTGATCACCGTCGAGGGCCCACGCTTCTCGACCAAGGCCGAAAGCCACATGTTTAGGACCTGGAGCGCCGATGTCATCAACATGAGCACCGTGCCGGAAGTCAACCTGGCCCGGGAGCAGAAGATGCACTACGCCACCGCGGCGATGTCCACCGACTACGACTGCTGGCACGAGGAGGAGGCGCCGGTGACCTGGGAGATGATCGTGGACACCATGCGGAAAAACGCCCACAACGTCGTCCGGCTGTTCGTCGCCGCCATCCCCAAGATCGCCGCCTACGACGACATCTGCCAGCGCTAGCAACCAGACGAGGAGGATAAATGTCAATTAAATCCCGGATCCGCTCCATCCCCGACTACCCCAAGAAGGGCATCGTCTTCCGCGACATCACCACCCTGCTCAAGGACCCGGTGGGCTTCCGGCTGATGATCGACAACTTCACCCAGCGCTACATCTCCAAGGAGGTGCAGTACGACGTGATCGCCGGCATCGAGGCCCGGGGATTCATCATGGGCGGGGCCCTGTCCTACACCCTGGGTAAGGGGTTTGCGCCCATCAGAAAGGCGGGGAAACTGCCAGCCGAGGTGGTGAGCCAGGAGTACAGCCTGGAGTACGGCACCGACACCATCGAGATCCACAAGGATGCCTTCCCCGCCGGGGCCCGGGTGCTCTTGGTCGATGACCTGCTGGCCACCGGCGGCACCGCCCTGGCCGCCGCCGCCCTGGTGGAGAAGCTGGGCGGGGTGGTGGCCGAGATGGCCTTCATCGTCAACCTGCCCGACGTGGGCGGGGAGAAACGGCTGCGGGAGAAGGGCTACCAGGTGTTCTCGCTCATCGAGTTCGAGGGCGATTAGGACGGCGGCCCCGCCACCGTCGCCCCCAACTCCGGCCCCCGGATATACTCAGGGGTGCCGAGCACCGGGTCAAGAAACTCTCCCGCCCGCCATTTCTCAAGCGCCGCCTGCCCCAGGGCCGAGGCCCGAGGGAAAAAGAGCCCCGGGTCGGCAAAACTGGCCCGTCCGCCCAACCCCGTCTGCCACAGCTCCCGGTAGAGCCTGATCCCATCTCCCACAAACAGCACCTCGCCCTCGATCATCCCTGCCAGCTCCTCGGGCCGCCGGACCGCGACCGGGCCTATGCGGCGCGGCACGCCAAGGGCGTCGCAACGGTAGAAGGCGGTATAGACCTCGCCCCGCCGGGCGTCGATCACCGGGCAGAGCAGGCGTTCCGTCCAGGGCAGTTGCCGGGCCAGGACGGTGACACTACTCACCGCGATCAGTGGCTTGCCGGTGGCCATGACCAGGGCCTTGGCGGTGGCCAGACCGAGGCGCAGGCCGGTGAAGCTGCCCGGCCCGGCGCTGACCGCGATGGCGTCGATCTCCTCCCAATTAGTGGCGGTATCCTCCATCAGCTGCCGGATGCCGGGCAGCAGCCGGCGGGAGAGGGTATCGCCCACGGCAAGCGAGATCTCGGCCAGGCACAGTCCGGGACAGACCAGGGCCACGCTGGCCGTGGGGCCGGAGTTTTCGAGCGCCAAGAGGCGTGGAGGAGCCGCCTCCGCCTTGCCGTGCCGGGCCATCGCTCAACCCTTGGTAAACAGCCGGGCCAGGTCGTTGTAGAAGGCCAGCAGCATCAGCGATCCCAAGAGGGCGATGCCCACCTGCTGAAGGATGCCCTGGGCGCGCAGGGTCAGGGGTTTGCGGCGCAGGGCCTCGACTGAAAAGAAGAGGATATGGCCGCCATCCAGGATGGGGATGGGAAAGAGGTTGATGATCCCTAAGTTTACCGAGAGCACCGCCATAAAGGACATGAGGTGCAGCCAGCCGGTCTTCAGTTGCTGGCCCGCCATCTGGGCGATGAGGATGGGGCCGCCGAGCTGGGAGGCGGGCACCACCCGCTGGATGATCTTCCACAGGCTTAAGACGGTGAACTCGATATAGAAGCGGGTCTGGGCCAGGCCGTCCAGAAGGGCGGCGGAGAGGGTGGCAGGCTCGTAACGCAGGGCCTCCTTCTGGGTGATACCCAGCAGATAGCGGTGCTCCACCACCTCGCCGAAGAGATTTTTGACCGGCGATTTAGCCGGGGTGGCGGTGATCTCGATGGCCTTTCCGGCCCGGTCGAGCGCCAAGGTGACCGGGCGACCGCCAGAGGCCTTCACCCCGGCGAAGACCTGCGGCCAGTCGCTCACCTTCTGGCCGTTGATGGCCGTGATTACGTCCTCCGCCCGCACCCCGGCCTGGTCCGCCGGCAAACCGGGGGTGACCTGGCCGATGGCGGTGGTGGGCAGCGGGTGGGGGATACCGCCGATCAAGGCCACCAGTGAGAAGATGGCCACCGCCGCCGCCAGGTTGGACAGGGGCCCGGCCAGGACGATCAGCAGCCGCTGCCAGACCGGCTTGGCGGAGAACGAACGGGACCGCGACTCCTCGGGCACCGGCTCGTCGGGCTGCTCGCCCAACATCTTGACGTAGCCGCCCAGGGGAAAGGCCCGGATCTGGTAGTCGGTCTCCCCGCCCCGCAGCGAGAGCAGACGGGGGCCAAAGCCCAGGGCGAAGGTCAAGACCCGGACTCGAAAGAGTTTGGCGACCAGAAAGTGGCCCAGCTCGTGGACCAGAATCAGCACCCCCAGGACGATGACAAAGGCGAAAATAGCGCTCATGACGGCCCTAGGGCAGCGGCGGATGGCCGGGTGGCAGATCGGGGCAAGGCAGGGGCTCGCCCCGCTTCTGGCAGGCGGACATGGAAAGGGCGCTGACCACCGATTCCGCCTGCACCCTGGCCGCTAGATCCGCCTCCAGAATGGCGGTTAAGTTTACCGCCTCGCCGTTCGCCACCCTGGTCATGGTCTCGGCCACGCAGAGGGCGATCTCCGGGAAGCGCAGACGGCGGCCCAGGAAGGCGGCCACCGCCACCTCGTTGGCGGCGTTCATGATCGCCGGCATCAACCCGCCCTGCCGGCCCGCCTGGTAGGCCAGTTTAAGACAGGGGAACTTCTTGAAGTCCGGGGCGGCAAAGGTCATTGGCTGGTTGATGAGGTTTAGGGGGGGCAGATTCAGCCGCAGCCGTTCGGGATAGGCCAGGGCGTAGGCGATGGGGATCTGCATGTCCGCCACCCCCATCTGGGAGATCAGCGAGCCGTCGATATACTCCACCAACGAGTGCACCACGCTCTGGGGATGTACCAGCACCTCGATCCTCTCCAGGGGGACGCCGAAGAGGAAATGGGCCTCGATCACCTCCAGGCCCTTGTTCATCAGGGTGGCGGAGTCGATGGAGATCTTGGCCCCCATGCTCCAGTTAGGGTGCCGAAGGGCCTGCTCCGGGGTGACCTCCCACAGGTCGGCGCTCGCCCGTTCGCGAAATGGCCCCCCCGAGGCGGTGAGAACCAGCCGCCGCACGTCCTCCCGCCGCCCAGCGGCCAAGGCCTGAAAGATGGCGTTGTGCTCGCTGTCCACCGGCAGCAGGGCGACCCGCATCCGGCGCACCGCCTCCATGATCAACGGCCCGGCCATGACCAGGGTCTCCTTGTTGGCCAGGGCGATGTCCTTGCCGGCCTGGATGGCGGCCACGGTAGGCGGCAGACCGGCGGCGCCGACGATGGCCGAGACCACCATCTCCACCCCCGCCAAGGCCGCCACCCACTCCGCCCCCGGCTGGCCGCAGACCAACCGGTGATGCCAGTCGCGGGCAAGTAGCCGGCGCAGCTCGGCCAGCTCGGTCTCCGAGGCCACCGACACCAGCTCGGGCCGAAAGGCCTCGACCTGCTCCTTGAGCAGGGCGAGGTTGCGGCCCGCCGCCAAGCCCAACACCCGGAAGCGGCCCGGATACTGCCGCACCACCTCCAGGACATTGCGGCCAATGGAGCCGGTAGAGCCCAAGATGGCGATATTCTTGATCAACTCAGCCATGACAATCGCTAAAGAACACCAAGGCGGATCAGGTAGTAGAGGGCCGGCCCCGCCGCCAGCAGGGAGTCGATCCGGTCCAGCACCCCGCCGTGGCCGGGGAGCAGCGAGCCCGAATCCTTCACCCGGCAGGAGCGCTTGACGATCGACTCAGTCAGATCGCCGCCCACCCCCAGCATGGTCAGCGCCAGGGCCGCGCCCGCCAGCCGCGGAGCGGACGCGCCCGGCAGCAGCAGCCCCCCGGCCAGAAAGGTGCAGCCCAGGCTGGCCGCCAATCCGCCCAGCAGCCCCTCCACCGTCTTGCCGGGGCTGACTCCGGGGCAAAGCTTGGTCCGGCCCCAACGGGTGCCGCAGTAGTAAGCCCCGGTATCCGAGGCCACGGTGATCACGGTCAGGATGGCGAGCCAAGAGAAGCCGTGGGGCAGGGCGAAGAACAGGGGCAGGTGGCTGCCGGCCAGGCTGATCAACCCTAGCCCCAGGGCCAGCTTGGCGAGCAGAAGCAGGCCGTTGTTAAGCCTAGCGTAGAGGCAGAAGACCAGAAGCGCCGCCAGCCACAGACTGACCAGGAAGGCCAGAAGCAGGAGATCGGGCCGCTGGCCCCAGGCGGCCAGAAACGGCAACAGCCCGATGGCGGTGGCCAGGGGCCGGGCCGAACGCTCCGCCTCGGCCAGACACATGCCGAAATACTCATGCAGGGCCATCCCGCCGATCAGGGTCGAGGCGAGCCAGAGCAGGGGGAAGGAACGGGAAAGGAGGATGGCGATCCAGATGAGGCTGGCCAGGAGGCCGGTGACGAACCGTTGCATCGGCGCCATCTCCCCCTAGCCGGCCTGGGAGAGGACTTGATCGCCGGTCCTGCCGAACCGACGCTGCCGCCGCTGGTAGTCGGAGATGGCGAGTTTCAGTTGCGGCTCGCGGAAGTCAGGCCAGTGGGTGTCGGTGATGTAGATCTCGGCGTAGGAGGCCTGCCATAGCAGAAAGTTGCTGAGCCGGGACTCGCCGCCGGTGCGGATAATCAGGTCGGGGTCGGGGAGGTCACGGGTATCGAGGTGGGCGCTGATTAGCTCGGGGGTGATGTCGTCAACCGAGAGCTCCCCCTGCAGACAGCGGCGGGCGATGTTGCGCGCCGCCCCGGCGATCTCGCTACGGCTGCCGTAGCTCAAGGCCAAAGTGAAGACCATGCCGGTGTTGGCCGCCGAGACGCCAATGGCCTGCGCCAGGGCCTCCCGCACCTCGGCTGGTAGGGCCTCCACCTGACCGATGGCCTTAAGGCGGATATTGTTTTGGATCAGGTTGTCAAGCTCCCGGACCAGGAAGGTCTTGAGCAGGCCCATGAGGGCGGTGACCTCCGAGGCCGGGCGTTGCCAGTTCTCGGTGGAGAAGGCGTAGAGGGTCAGGGCCTCGACCCCCAAGCGCCGGCTGGCCCGGACGATGTCCAAGACCGAGTCCACCCCCGCCTTGTGGCCTAAGGTGCGCAGCAGCTTGTGGCTCTGGGCCCAGCGCCCGTTGCCGTCCATGATGATGGCGATGTGACGCGGGATCCGGGCCGGATCGAGTGGGGGTGATGGCGCCATGCGGGAGGGTCAGACTTCCATGACCTCTTTTTCTTTTTCCACCATCGAATCGTCGATCTGCTTGATGAACAGGTCGGTCTCCTTCTGGGCGCTCTCCTGCATGGCGAAGAGGTCGTCCTCGGATATCTCCTTGTCTTTCTTCATTTTTTTGGCGACCTCCAGGGCGTCGCGGCGGCAGTTGCGCACCGCCACCTTGAACTCCTCGCCGACCTTCTTGACCTGCTTGACCAGCTCCTTGCGGCGCTCCTCGGTGAGCTGGGGGACGGCCAGGCGGATGACCTTGCCGTCGCTCACCGGATTTAGGCCGAGGTTGGCCTTTAAGATTGCCTTGTCGATGGTGTTGATGAGCTGCACGTCCCAGGGCTGGATGACGATCATCCGGCTCTCGGGGATGGTGATGGTGGCCACCTGGTTCAGGGGCATCTGGGTGCCGTAGGACTCGATCTTGATCCCGTCGAAGATGGCAAGCGAGGCCCGGCCGGTGCGGATCTTGGTGAGTTCCCGGCGATAGGCGTCGATACTCTTCGCCATCTTGTCGCGCATGTCGCTGACGAGCTTATGCATGGCTATCTCCTCCGATAATGGTGCCGACTGGCTTGCCGCAGACCGCGTCGGCGATGTTGCCAGGGATGTTCATGTTGAAGACCATGATCTGGATGCCGTTGTCCTGGGCCAGGGAGATGGCGGTTAAGTCCATGACCTTGAGCCGCCGGGAGAGCACCTCGGCATAGCTCAGGCGATCGTACTTCACCGCCGCCGGGTCCTTCAGGGGGTCGCGGTCATAGACGCCATCCACCCGGGTGGCCTTGCAGATCACCTGGGCCTCGATCTCCAGGCCGCGCAACACGGCGGCGGTGTCGGTGGTAAAGAAGGGGCTGCCGCTGCCGGCGGCGAAGATCACCACCCGGCCCTTATCTAAGTGGTGGATCGCCTGCTGGCGGGAGTAGGATTCACAGACCAGGGGCATGGGAATACCGGACAACACCCGGGTGGGAATGCCCGCCTGGGTAAAGGCCCCCTCCAGGGCCAGGGCGTTCATCACCGTGGCCAGCATCCCCATGTTGTCGGCGGTCACCCGGTTCATGCCCTTGGAGGCCCCGGCCACCCCCCGGAAGATGTTGCCCGCCCCGATCACCAGGCCCACCTGCGCCCCGGTGTTGGTGAGCCGCTTCACCTCCTGGGCCACGAAGCGCAAGGTATCGGGACACAACCCGTAGCCGGTGTTGCCCATCAGGGCCTCGCCGCTCAGCTTCAACAGCACCCGCTGGTATTGGGATTGCATGGCGCCTGCCTCCGAAGGATGACGGTCGATGCGGCCCTTGGCCCGCGGCCTTTAAGCCCCCACCTGCATGCGGACGAAACGCTTGACCGAGATATTCTCACCCATCTTGGCGATCAGCTCGTTTAACTTGTCTTGAATGGTGAGTTCCTGATCCTTGATGAACTTCTGCTCCAGCAGACAGACCTCGGCGTAGTACTTCTCGATCTTGCCGGCCACCATCTTCTCGGCGATATTGGCCGGCTTGCCGGAGTCGATGGCCTGCTGGACGTAGATCTCCTTCTCGCGCTGCAACACCTCGGCCGGCACCTCCTCCCGGCTGATGGCCACCGGGTTGGTGGCGGCGATCTGCATCGCCAGGTCCTTGGCAAAGGCGACGAAGGCGTCGGTCTTGGCCACGAAATCGGTCTCGCAGCCCAGCTCGACCATCACCCCCAGCTTGCTGCCGCCGTGGATATAGGTCTCTATAGTGCCCTCGCTGGTGGAACGGTCCGCCCGCTTCGCGGCCACCGCCAGGCCCTTCTGGCGCAGGTAGTCAACCGCGCGCTCCATGTCGCCGTCGGTCTCGGCCAGCGCCTTTTTGCAGTCCATCATCCCGGCGTTGGTCTTATCCCGCAACTCTTTTACCATTTGGCTGGTTATATTCACGTTACACCTCTGGTTAGGTTATTTTAGGCGGTAGGGGTTTAGGCGGTTAGGAGATGGCGGCGGCGAGGGTGGTTGTTTTCCCTAAATACCTACCGCGCCTGAACCCCTAACCGCCTGCCCCTCTCAGGCGGCGGCCTCTTCGGCGTTCAACTCCACCATCTCGGCGGCCATGCCCTCGGGTAGCTCGGGCTTACCCTCCCCGTCCTCGGAGGCATAGACCCGGTTGTTGGCGCCTTCCAGCGCCGCGTCGGCGATCCGGGAGACGATGAGCTGAATGGCCCGGATGGCGTCGTCGTTGCCGGGGATGACATAATCGATGCCGGTGGGGTCGCAGTTGGTGTCGGTGATCGCCACCACCGGGATGCCCAGCTTGCTGGCCTCGTCAATGGCGATGTCCTCCCGCCGGGGATCGACCACGAACAGGATGTCGGGCAGGGACTTCATGGTCTTGATGCCGCCCAAGGCCTTCTCCAGTTTACCCAGGTCCTTCTCCATCCCCAGGGCCTCTTTTTTCTTGTACTGATGGATGGAACCGTCGGCGATCATGGCCTCGATGGCCTTCATCCGATCAACGCTCTTCTTGATGGTCTGGAAGTTGGTGAGGGTGCCGCCCAGCCAGCGGTGATTGATGTAGGGCATGCCACAGCGGCTGGCCTCCTCGCGGATGATGTCCTGGCTCTGCTGTTTGGTGCCGACGAAGAGAACGCTCTTGCCCTTGGCGACCTGAGTGGCGATAAAGTCGTAGGCGGTGTTGAACAGGGGCAGGGTTTTGTCGAGGTTGATGATGTAAACGTTGTTGCGGGCCCCGAAGATATAGGGTTTCATCTTGGGGTTCCAGCGCCGGGTCTGGTGACCGAAATGCAGACCGGCGATCAGCATCTCCTTCATGGTGATGTGGGACATGGTTGTTCTCCTTGCGGTTTTTGGTTGGCCCTCCACCCCTGCGGCCAGCCCGATAGCGGGCACCAGTGGCCTGAATATTGATGGCGTCGCAAAATAAAAGTCCGATCTTCTGCGTCCCCGTCCAAATACCAGCGGGAATTGAACAGAATTGCGGGCGGCTGGGCTCGTCAGGCCATACCGGAGGCAGGCCTCACTCGCAAACCCAACCAGCGCCTTGCATATCGGCCCTTTTGCTTAGCCCTCGGCTAGCTCTTGCGAGACCATCAACATTTGGGGTGTGTGAAATTAAAAACATGTCCTTTTACCACGGCCGCCGGCCTATTTCAAGGGTCAAGGCCGCCCGACGCCAAAAAACCGGGTGCGGCGCCAAGCGGCTGGCGAAAACCGGCGGCTTGGGTTACGGT
>JAJXUT010000083.1 GCA_021782655.1 Deltaproteobacteria bacterium | reverse complement strand
TTCGTCGCCAACACCCGCGTGATCGCCGACGTCAACGTCGTCTTGCCATGGTCTATGTGCCCGATCGTCCCTATATTTACATGCGGTTTCGTTCTCTCAAACTTTTGCTTTGCCATCGTTTTTCCTCCTCTGCCAAATTAAAATTCGGTTTATGAATTTCAACCCTTTGGAATTGCTTTCTTCAAGATGGAGCTCACGACCGGAATCGAACCGGTGACCTCTTCCTTACCAAGGAAGTGCTCTACCTACTGAGCTACGTGAGCCCGCGCACTTTAACCAGCGTCCAGTCAGTCTAACATCGACTCTTGACCGGACGCCAAATATTACTGGCAACCGTCCGCGATCTTAAATTTTTGGAGCGGGAAACGAGGCTCGAACTCGCAACCCTCAGCTTGGAAGGCTGATGCTCTGCCAATTGAGCTATTCCCGCAGGGGACACTAAGCCGTCGAGAGAGACCACCTGAACCATAAACCTCACGACGACGGCAAAGGGGCCGTGAGCGTCGGCGGGAATGTCCAAGTTTAGTTATGCACGGCTCCTAAAACAGACAAGCCAACATCTTGGTGGAGGGGGGAGGATTCGAACCTCCGAAGGCATCGCCGACAGATTTACAGTCTGTTCCCTTTGGCCGCTCGGGAACCCCTCCCCTCGCGCTGCATTATATATTCCGGCAACCATCCAGCAGCACACCATCTGCTTTGTCACCAGCCTGCTCACCTACCGAAGTAAGCTCGCCGGTTTGTTTCGCGCCTCTGGGGCGCTGCTGATATAGTTTCGGCCCAAACAGGTGCCCATTCTGGGCACTAAGCTGGAAGTTACACATATCGTAACCAAGCGAAACAATGGCAACTTGGAGCTGGCGATGGGAATCGAACCCGCAACCTATGGTTTACAAGACCATTGCTCTGCCAGTTGAGCTACGCCAGCATAACGCGGCAATATAAACGCTCAACAACCACAATTCAACCTTTTTTTACAAAAAGAAAGGCCACCATCACCAGCGCGGTCATGGCGGCCCATACAAACCCGGCTATCGCCGACAGGCGATCAGGCCTTCTTGGTCACGTAGTCGCTTTGGCGGTAACGCTCAAAGGCCATGGCAAAGGTTCTATACACCAGATGCGCGAATTTCGTGTAGGGCATATACAGGAAAAGCATCATAATGGCAACCAGGTGGATGAAATAAAAACCATAGGCCAAGGTGCCGATATTAGCCAGCCTGGTCAACTCCGAAAGCAACCCGGAGATGCCGACCACCGCGATCTCGTAGATCAGAAACCAATCGTAGAAGTTGCCCTGGGCGCCGCTTACGCTCTCGTCGTTGGAACGTTTACCCCACAGCAGCAGGATACCGTAGATCAAGGCGATGGCGGAGACGTTGGCCAGGATCTTGATGGGGTCCCAAAGCGGGATGGGGCCGTGCAGGCTGGGGTTGAAGATGCCGAGCAGGTCCTTGCGAATGAATCCGTAGGTGGTGACGATGAGCAGGCCGATAAAGGCGAGCATCAACGGCTTGTGACCCCGCACCCGGTCCTGGTTGACGCCGCACTCGTTAAACCGTTTATGGGAGATGATCTCCTGTACCGCCGGCCAGAGGAACTCCTTGGCGAACTGGGGACAGGAAGGCCGGAAACCGGGCTTGGTCTCCAGACCCTCCGACATCTTGGCCCACATGGTGGACACCCCCTTGTAGGCCGAAAACAGGGCCAGACCGGCGGCAGGCAGCATGATGGCGTCGATGAAGAACACCGTCTTGGACAGATAGTGGAAATGCCACTCCCCGAAGAACTTGCCGAAATCGACCGCCCCCTCTGGTAGGTGCATGCCCCCGGAGATATACCACAAGACCAGGATGATGGCCGCCGGCAGCCCGATCAAGATGGGCAGGTTGCTACTAGAACTGGCCAACTTGGCCAGGCCGGAGGGAAAGCCATAGTAGGTGTAAGCATAGGCCCGGATGGCGCCCAAGACATCACCGGGCTTAGCACCCCGGGGGCAATAGGCGGTGCAGTCGCCGCACTGGTGGCAGAGGAATACGTCCGGATCCGCAACCAGCTTGTCCTTCAACCCCCACTGGGCCCAGATCATCTCCTTTCTGGGAAACGGCTTCTGGTCGGAAGACAACGGACACACCACCGAGCAGGTGGCGCACTGGTAGCACTTCTTTAAGGTATCCCCGCCCGCCCCTTTCAGGTACTTAATGAATTGTAAGTCAGAGTTAATCTGCATTTATCCTCTCCTTTCTCGCAGGTGTGGAACCGGCAGCCCAGGGCCTTCGCCCACATAGTACCGCCGGCCTGTTCACATCATCAATAGCCCTTGAACGGATTCGGGCCCAGCCCCTTGATCTCTTCCACGAACTCATTGATCACTGAGGCCACGGAGTCGTAATCGGAGATGGCCACCTGCCGCACGGCGCAACGCTCCGGCTCCAAGCCCAGGGTGGAGAGGGTCTCGCCGATATTCTCCATCCGGCGACTGGCGATCTCGCTACCCTTGACAAAGTGGCACTGGTAGTCATCGCCGTAACGGCAACCCAAGAGGATGGCGCCGTCCATGCCGGAAGACAGGGCATCCTTGATCCAGACCATGTTCACCGATCCCAGGCAGCGGACCGGCACCACCCGCACCAGGTTGCTGATCTTTTGGTGACGCATGCCGGCCATGTCCAGGCAGGGATAGGCGTCGTTCTCGCAGACCAGGGCCAGGATGCGCAGCTTGTCCTCGTCGTCGTCCGGCACCTCGATGGACTTGATCATCGAGCCGATCATATCGACGTTGTAGTTCTTAAAGCCGATGATCCGCTCCGGGCAGGCCCCCATGCAGGTGCCGCAGCGGCGGCAGCGGGTGGGGTTGGGCTTGGGCGTCCCCTTCTCGTCGTCGTCTAGGGCGCCGAAGGGACACTCCTCGGTGCAGCGCTTGCACTGGGTGCAGCGCTGGAAGAAGAACTCAGGGTAAGTGGGATCGCCGGAGCGGGGATGCACCGCCACCCCGCGATCGGCGGACTCCATGCACTGGATGGCCTTCAGGGCGGCGCCGGTGGCGTCGTCGATGGTCTCCTCCATGGTCTGGGCCTTGCGCACCCCGCCGCAGGTGTAGATGCCGGTACGCCGGGTCTCGTAGGGGAAGCAGATGAAGTGGGAGTCGGCGTAGCCGTCGAAGAGGTCGAGATCCAGGAAGGCCGGCCCCTGGCGGTAAGCCAGGTTGATGGAGTTCTCGTGCTTGGTGGTCGGCACCATGCCGGCGGCCAAGACCACCATATCGACATCCAGCTCCAGGTCTTCGTTGAGCAGGGTGTTCTTGGCGATCACTCTAAGGGCGCCGCCCGCCTCCTCCACCTGGGTGACCTGGGCCTTGGTCAGCATGATGCCGTCCTCGTTCTGCGCCCCCTTGTAGAACATCTCCATGTTGCCGGGGGTGCGCATGTGCTGATAGAGGATATAGGCGATACCGTTGGCGTTGTCCTCCCGGACGTAACGGGCCTGCTTTAGGGCCACCATGGAGGTGACCGAGTTACAGAAGGGGAAATCGGCGTCGTCCTCCGCCCCGCCGGGACTCTGCACAAAGGCGACCTTGGCCGGCACCTTGCCCGTCTTGGCCAGCTTCTCGAACTCGGCGTTGGTGACCACATTCTTCAACTTCCCGTGCCCCAGGTGCTCGTAACCTGAGACATCCGCCGGCGTCCAGCCCGTGGCCAGGACAACCGCCCCGAAGTTCAAGGCCTCGGGGTTCTCGGCGGTATATACCTGCTTACCGACGTTGGGGTCCTCCATCTGCCCCTTGGCGATCAGGTCCTGCTGATCGACCGTGACCTTGGCCGGGGCGTCCCACTCGCTGGTGGTGCCCGCCGGCTTCAAGGTGACCTTGAAGGCGCCAGGCGCTCCGCCAATCCGGGCCACCTCGGTCTCGGTCTTGACGGTGATGTTGGAGTCGGCCTCCACCTCTTTGATCAGGGTGGCGATGGTAGGATTCTCCAGATCGGTCCAGGGGGCCTGGGTAGGAAACTGCTTGCGCCAGCCGGTGGCCTTGCCGCCCAGGGCGGCGGCCTTCTCGATCAGGGTGACGCTGTAGCCCGCCTTGGCGGCCTCGCGGGCGGCGGTGAGACCCGCGACCCCACCGCCCATGACCAAAATGTCCTTGGTGATGTTTTCGAGCTTGTAGGGCTCGGGCAACTCCTCCTTCTGGGCCTTGGTGCAGGCCATGCGGATATTGTCCGCGGCCAACTCCTGGACGTATTCGGCATCCGCGTCCTCGCCCTGGCACCAGACGCACTGCTCGCGCAGATTGGCCCGGACCACGATCTTGTCGTCGCCGAAGTCGAACTCGTCCTGCATCACCCTAAACGAGCAGGCCCCGATCACCAGGGTATTGGCGCCGGCGGCGATATCGGCCTCGATCATCTCCCGGCCAGCCTTGGAGCACAGGGCCTCGTGGGTTTTTGCGGGGAACTTCAGGCCCGTGGCCACCTTGGCCAGGGCCTCGCAGTCCACACCGGCGCCGATGCCGCATCCCGAACAAATATAGGCTTGAGTTTTCTTATCCATCGAACTTATCTCCTTGAGGCTTGAATTGCTTTTAAGGCGGCGGCGGTGGCGTTCTGGGTGGCGGTGACCACGTCAGAGGCCTTCTTGGCGCAACCAGCGGCCAGCATGGCCCGGTCAGCGTCGCTGACGATAAAGCCGTTCTTGTCCAGGGTCACTCCCGGCAAGGAGGCCATGCCCTTGGCGGCGGGCTCCATGCCGGTGGCCAGAATGGCCAGATCCACCTTCTGCCTGACCTTGTCACCGGTGACGGCGTTCTCGGCCACCATGGTCACCCCACCGTCGCCCTCGGCAACGATGTCGGCCACCTTGCCCTTGATGAAAAAGGTCTTGGGATCGGCCATCAGCTTCTCGCGGAACTTCTCGTACTTGCCGGGGGTGCGCAGGTCGATGTAGAAGACGTAAATCGGGGCCTCGGGATAACGCTCCCGGATGTAGGTGATCTGCTTCATGGTGGCCATGCAGCAGATATAGGAGCAAAACTCCAGGTGATTCTCGTCCCGGGAGCCGGCGCACTGCACGAAGGCGAAGCTCTGCGGCTCCTTGTTGTCGCCGGGCCGCAGGATCTTGCCGCCGGTCGGGCCCGCCGGGGCGGCCAGACGCTCCATCATCATGTTGGTAATGATGGCATCGGAGGAGTTGAATTTCAGATTGTCCATCCGGGTGGGGTCGTAGGGATTCCAGCCCGTGGCCCAGACGATAGAGGCCACGTTCAGCTTGAAGCTCTTGGCCTGCATGTCCATCTCGATGGCCCCGTACTTGCAGGCCTCGACGCACTTGCCACAGCGGGTGCAGGCGCTGGGGTCAATGACGTAGCGCAGGGGGAAGGCCATCTCGTGGGCCTTGTAGATGGCCTTGGTCTTGTCCATGTTGAAGTTGAAGGCGTTGGCCCGGCTCTCCGGGCAGGCGTCAACGCAGGCGTTACAGGCGGTGCAGTTGGAGTTGACGTAGCGGGGGGCCGTCTCTAGGGTGACCTCGTAGCTGCCCGCCGAACCGGCCACCGCCTTGACCGTGGTCATGGTATAGGTGCGCACCTTGCGGTTGTTCTTGATGCGCTTGAAGTTGATCTCCATGCCACAGGAGGGGGGACACAACTTGGGAAAATACTGGTTGAGCTGCGCCACCCGGCCACCCAGATAGGAATTCTTTTCCACCAAAAATACGTCCTTGCCCACTTCAGCGGCTTCCAAGGCTGCGGTCATGCCACTGATCCCGCCGCCCACGACCAGCACCGCACCCATGTTAGGTGCTCCACCTGCGTCTGTCATGCCTCTCCTCCATTTAAGAGTGTTAAGTTGATGAAAAACATTTCCCGTGGCTGAATCTAATCCTCAAATTAACGCATTAAACTCAGCCACAAAAAATGTCGTCCCCTGGTCTTGATAGAAAAATCTCCAGGCGCCCAAATATCGGCGCCTGGAGATTTCATGTCACTAAAGCAACTGACCGGCAATCAGCCGTTGCCCGAAGCCTTTATTACAGCCAGGGATCGGTCTCAACGACGTTGATGCAGTTGACCTTCTCGCACTTCCACTCCTTGCTCTTCGGATCGAAGGTGGAGTTAACGAAGGCCTTCCAGTTGGCATCGTCACAGGTCGGATAATCTGACCGGTAGTAGAAGCCCGGATAACGTGACTCCTTCCGGAACTCGATGTGACGGATGTGGGTCTCCACGCACCAAATGCGGTGGTAGTTTTCCCAAGCCCGCATCAGCTCGTGCAGATCGCCGGCGGCCATCAGCTCGGCATCCTCGCGCAGCATGCGGAGCAGGTCGAGGCAGATGTTCAACAGCTTGCCGGAGGTCATGTAGTAGGTGGCCACGCCGCCGCCGTACTCGTCGGTGGCCTTCATCAGGCGCATCATCAGGCCGGCCGGCTTGCAGTAGTTGGGGTTGACGTCGGCGGCGGTGGTGGCGCCGACATGCTCATGATAACGTCTAACCGGGGCGTAGATCTCGTCGGCCAGCTGCTGGGCGGTCTGAGACAGCTCCGGGGCAAAGGAGGCGTTGTCGCGGCAGTACTTGACCATCTGCTTGGCAACAATACGACCCTCGGCGTGGGAACCGGAGGAGAACTTGTGACCAGAGGCGCCGACGCCGTCACCGGCGGTGAACAGGCCGTTGACGGTGGTCATCCGGTTGTAGCCCCACTTGTACTGATGGGAACGCGGGCCATCGACGGTCGGGACCCAAGCCTCGTTCGGGCCGGAGACCCAGATGCCGCAGCAACCGGAGTGAGAGCCCAGCATGTACGGCTCGGTGGGCATGATCTCGGAACCAACCTTCTCCGGCTCGATGTTCATACCGGCCCACAGACCGGCCTGACCAACGGACATGTCCAGGAAGTCCTCCCAGGCCTCGGACTCGAGATGCTTCCAGTACTTCTTGACATCCTTGTCGTCCATGCCGGCGGACTTCTTGGCATCCAGGAAGGCATTCAGGGCAACGTCGGTGGCCATGTAGATCGGGCCGCGACCAGCCTTCAGCTCGTTCAGCATCAGGTGGTTACGGAGACAGGTCGGGGTTACGGCAGAGGCGCCATAGGGCATGAACTTGGAGAGCTCCTCATTGACCGAAGCGCTGTTGGCGTAAAACTCGCCCAGACCGTTCTGCACCTTGGCCTTGAACAGCAGGAACCAGGCACCGACCGGGCCGTAACCGTCCTTGAAGCGGGCCGGGGTGAAGCGGTTCTCCATCATGGTCAGGGTGGCGCCAACCTGGGCGCACATGGTGTAGGTGGAGCCGGCGTTCCAGACCGGATACCAGGCCCGGCCCTTGCCCTCGCCGGTGGACCGGGGGCGGAAGATGTTGACCGCGCCGCCGCAGGCGACCAGCATGGCCTTGCACTTGAACACGTGCACCTTGTTCTCGCGGGTGGAGAAGCCAACCGCGCCGGCGATGGTGTTCTCCTTATTCTTGTCGAGCAGCAGCTTGACGATAAAGATGCGCTCCAGGCAGTTGGCCTCGCCCAGGGCCTTCTTGGCCGGCTCGGCAACGATGCACTTGTAGGACTCGCCGTTGATCATGATCTGCCACTTGCCGGTGCGCACCGGCTTACCACCCTGGGTCAGTACCGGGGCCGGCTTGGAGCCGTCCAGGTTGGAGCCGTCGTCAGCCACCTTCCAGATCGGCAGACCCCACTCCTCGAACAGATGCACGGAATCGTCAACGTGACGGCCCAGATCGTAGATCAGGTCCTCGCGCACCACGCCCATCAGGTCGTTACGCACCATCTTGACGTAGTTCTCGATCGGATTTTCGCCGATGTAGGTGTTGATGGCGGACAGACCCTGGGCCACGGCGCCGGAACGCTCCATGGAGGCCTTGTCAACCAGGGTGATCTTCATGTCGGCCGGGGCCCACTTCTTGATCTCAAAGGCACAACCGCAAGCGGCCATGCCACCGCCGACGATCAGCACGTCAACGTTATGCTCGACAATCTCTGGATTGGTAACCGCGGGCAGCTCGCCCAGTGGCTGATTAGGTAACGCCATTGTAATTCCTCCTAAAATGTATTTTTCAAAAATAAGGTTAGGCAGCGAGTTTCAATCACTTGGCCAGCTTGGTGGGCTGCTTGAGCTCCTTCTCGGTGGAAAGCAACTCGTCATCCAGATTGGCACCCTTGAGGCTATCGTAGGCGTTGGCGGCACCCTCGGCGGTGGTGCGGATCGGGAACTTGAAACGCTTCAGGTTGCCGTTGCGGAACTTAACCGTCCACATAATGGAGTCGGAGCTGCGCATCGGGTGAACCTGACCGCCCATCGGCACGAAATCGTTGTAGCCGCGCACCGCGATGGCGCCCTGAGGACAAATCTTAACACAGGAGTAGCACTCCCAGCAGGCATCCGGCTCCTGGTTGTAAGCGCGCATGGCCTCCTTGTTAAGGACCATCAGGTCGTTAGGGCAGATGTACATACAGGCGGTCTTGTCACCGCCCTTGCAACCGTCACACTTTGAAGGGTCTACATAACTTGGCATTAACTTACCTCCTCACTTTGGAATTGAGAATTTGACGCCGCCCATGCGGCGCCCGTGTTAAAAAACCAGCAATCGCCGCCGCCCCGCATTCGAGCCGCGCCCTTGCCAATACCTCCCCTTCCCGGCTCTCCCAAACGAGCCCTCATTCATTCCGCGAGGCGACCAGGAAACACAACTAACCAATTTTATTAGCTTAATCAACTAAATCACCACCGCAAATGAAGCATGACTCATTTTTCCCAATGGACTTTTTAATTTCTCACAATATAAAAGTCAAGGAAAAAAACCGCCGCTCAAGGCCAGCCGCATCCGTGTCCTTGGTGAAAAATTTCAACCAACATTTTTGTTTGACACCCCCGCCCCCGGTGATTAGTTTGTCGCCAATTTTGATGGCGTCGCCAAAAGACCGATCTGCGGCATTGCGTGGCGCCTTGCACATCGGCCCTTTTGCTTAGCCATCGGTTGCCTTTTGCTAGACCATCAATTTTTACCAGCCCAGACCCGGGCGCCGGACCACCGGCCCGCCCTCCCCCATCCCAAGGAATCGCCATGACCGCATCAGACGCCAGCAACGCCAAGCAAGAACTACTCTTCGGCAAGGAAAAGAACCCCAGCCATATCCTGCCGGAGAAACTCACCCTCGACAGCAAAATCAAATTCCGCTGCCACCCCGGCGTATCCTGTTTCACCTCCTGCTGCGGGCATATTAACATCATCCTCACCCCCTACGACATCCTCTGCCTGAAAAAACGCATCGGCATCGACTCCGACGAGTTCCTGCTCCGCTACACCCAGCCGGTGTACCTGGAGAAAACCGACATGCCGGGGGTGCAGATCCACTTAACCGCCGAGGGCAAATGTCCCTTCGTCACCGAGGAGGGCTGCCTGGTCTATACCGACCGGCCCTCCGCCTGCCGCTACTACCCCATCGGCATGGCCAACTTCCACGAAGGGGCGCAGGAGAACCAGACGGCGGAAAAATTCTTCTTCAAGGTCAAGGAGGATTACTGCAAGGGCCACGAGGAGGACAAGGTGTGGACGGTGCGCGAATGGCGGGCCGACCAGGGCGTGGACGTGCGCGACGAGATCAACCGCGGCTGGTTGGAGCTGGTGATGCGGCGCAAATCATTCGGCCAGCAGGCCACCTTGAGCGAGCCGGCCAAAAAGATGTTTTTCATGGCCAGCACCAACCTGGAAAAGTTCCGCGACTTCATCTTCCACAGCTCGTTCCTTGAAACCTACGACATCGACAAGGAAACCTTGGATAAGTTACGGGAAGACGACATCGCCCTGCTCAAATTCTCCTACCGTTATCTTGCCTCCTCCCTATTCGGCACCCAGGATTTAAAGATCAAGGAGGAGAAGATCAAGGCCAAGGTTAAGGAGTTGAAGGCCAAGCAACAGGAATCGGCCCAGCGGGCGGAGCAGACCTACGAGGACCTGAAGCGGGATCGCGACCAGTTGCGGCAGACGATCGACGAGAGAAAGGCCGGCCGCAAGCAGGCGTAAGAACGGCTCGCCCCGGTCAACGCCGTGCGGCGGGCCGGGGCCGGTACTGGGGAACGCCGAGCCAGTAAGGATCGGCCACCGCCTGCCGGTAGGCGGCCAGGGCCTCGGGGGAGGAGTTGACGTGTAGGTTGCTAAAGCTGCCGTCCTTGTTCTCCCAGCGTTCGTGCCAGTAAACCGCGGCCCGCACCCGCTGGTAGCGGGACTTCATGTCCGCGAAGGCCTCCCGGAAATAGGCCGCCTTGTCGCCCCGCCCCGGGTACTCGCCCACCCCCCACTCGGCCACGATCACCGGCTTGTCTGGATCGAGCCGGCAGAGTTCGGCGTAGGCGCTGTCCATCACGTCATAGAACGACGACCATTCCTCCGATTTGCTCATCTTGCCATAGACGCTTAGGCCCAGCCAGTCCACGTAGTTCGAGCCGGGGTAGTAGTTGCTAAAGTCGTTCCAGGGCTTAAGTGGCTGACCGTAGTGATTGGCATGAAAGCCCCAACTGATGTTGTTCGCCCCCCGCGCCCGCACCCGATCCACCACATAACGGAAGGCCTTCTTGACCAGCTCCGGCCCGGCGTAGAGCGGCTTGCCGTTTTTGTGGCCAATCACCTTGCCCGCCCCGTAGTAATAGCCTGACCAGGGGAACCACTTTCCGTTCATCTCCAGGCACCAGGAGACCATGATCGGCTTGCCGTACTCCCGTGCCTGATCGGCCCACTGGTCGATATAGCTATCCCACTTGCCGGCCAGGATGGCTCGGAGACTGAAGCGGTCCGGGCCGCGCATCTCGTCGTAGGGCTTGTCCCAAGGCGACCAGAAGAGCAGGGGGATGGCGCCGTAGGAGGAGATGATGTCGAGCGTCCGGCGGGGGAACTCCTGATCCCCCCAGAAGTTACCGAAGCCAACCATGGCCAGGTGCTTGCCGACCAATTTCTCGAACCCAGTCAGGCCGTCGTAGGTGACATGGCTCTCGCCGTCGCCAAAATCGACATAGGCCCCCACGTAGGCCCCGTCCTTGGGCATGACGATCTCCAGCGGGCCGGTCTGCCGCTCGGCCACCGCCTCCTTGCCCTTGCAGCCGGAAACCAGCCCCAGACAGACCAGTAAGACAACCACCAGCCGGCCCGCCCAACCGCCCCTCCCCGCCTCTCCCCTTAGATCG
>JAJXUT010000082.1 GCA_021782655.1 Deltaproteobacteria bacterium | reverse complement strand
GGCCAACGACGGCACGGTCTGGGCCTGGGGCTTTGGTAGCTACGGCCAACTGGGCGACAACACCACCAATAACCACGCCACCCCCGAGCAGGTCGCGGGGCTTGCCGACGTGCGGGCGATCACCGTGGCGGGCGGCCTGCACGCCCTGGCCCTGTTAGCCGACGGCACGGTCTGGGCCTGGGGCGACAACAACGTCGGCCAGCTCGGCCTGGGCAGCATAAGCCCGGCCCTGGGCCTGAGCCCGGCCTTGGTGCCGGGGCTGGATAACGTCACCGCCATCGCCGAGGGCCGGTCGTACAGCCTGGCCTTGAAGGGCGACGGCACGGTCTGGGCCTGGGGCGACAACTCCGCCGGACAGTTGGGCCTGGGCGCGGGTAGCCCCGTCTCGGTGCTTAGCCCCACCCAGGTGCCGGGCTTGAGCAAGGTGCGCTCCATCGCTGCCGGCTGGTGGAACACCGTGGCCCTGAGCAATGACGGCTCGGTCTGGGCCTGGGGCAGCAATGTCTCGGGCCAGTTGGGCAACGGCGGCGGGGGGGTGATGAACCAGAGCCCGGTCGCGGTCCCCGGATTGAGCAATGTTGTCGCCATCTCCGCCGGTGGCAATCAGACCCAGGCCCTGATGGGCGATGGCTCGCTGATGGCCTGGGGCGACAACTCCGCCGGCCAGTTGGGCAACGGGGCCACGGGCGGCGGCTCGCCGGAATCGGTCTCCCTGTCGTCGGCCTTGAGATCGCAGGGCGCCAGTTTAGCCCCGGCGGCGGTGACCGCCACGGTCATCGGCCCCGGCGCGGTGTCGGTATCCTTTGTCCCCGCCCTGGATGCGGTCGGGCCGGGATTGGCCTACACGGTGAGCGCCAGCCCCGGCGGCCAGCAGGTCACCGGCACCGCCAGCCCCATCGTCATCAGCGGCCTTGATCCCGGCGCTAACTACACCTTTACCGTCACGGCGGCCAATAGCGGCACGGGGGAGAACGGGGTCTCCGCCCCCTCCAACAGCGTCACCCCGGCCACCGACGCCAGCATCTATTCGGGCAGCGGCTTGTCGATAGCCGCCCTTGCCGCGGGCAGTGATTACACCCTGGCCTTGATGAGCGACGGCACGGTCTGGGCCTGGGGCGACAACAGCGCCGGCCAACTGGGCGACGGCACCACCGTGAGCCGGTTCGTCCCGGAGCCGGTGCCAGGCTTGAAGAACGTGGTGGCCATAGCGGCGGGCCGGCTGCACACCGTGGTACTGCTTGCCGACGGCACGGTCTGGGCCTGGGGCAACAACGCCGCCGGGCAACTGGGGCTTGACGCCGCCAGCCATCCCGCCAGCCTAGTCCCGGTGCAGGTGCCGGGGTTAAGCCAGGTGCGGGCCATCTCCGCCGGCGGCGGCACCAGCGTGGCCCTGATGAGCGACGGCACGGTCGAGGCCTGGGGATTCAACGGCTACGGCCAACTGGGCGACGGCGGCACGATCACCCGTTCCACCCCCCAGCCCGTGCCGGGCCTGAAGGGGGTGACGGCGATCACTGTGGCCGGCGGCCTAAACGTCACGGCTCTGCTCGCCGACGGCACGGTCTGGGCCTGGGGCGACAACTCCGCCGGCCAACTGGGCCTGGGCGCGGGCGGCCCCGTCCGGAGCTTAAGCCCGGTGCAGGTGCCGGGATTAAGTAATGTCGCGGCAATTGCCGAGGGCCGGGCCCAAACCGTAGCCCTGCTTAAGGACGGCACGGTCTGGGTCTGGGGCAACAACAGCTACGGCCAACTGGGTCTGGGCGCGGGCAGTCTCGGCCAGGTGTCAAGTCCGGTGCAGGTGCCGGGGTTAAGCCAGGTGCAGGCCATCGCCGCCGGTTGGTGGAACACCTTCGCCCTGCGGGCCGACGGTTCGCTCATGGCTTGGGGCGACAACCTCTCCGGCCAGTTGGGCGTTGGCAGCGCCGCCTTTATCAGCCAGAGTCCGGCCGTCGTGGCCGGGCTTAGCAACATCACGGCCATCGCCGCCGGGCCCAACCACGCCGTGGCTCTGCGCGCCGACGGCTCGCTTGGGGCCTTCGGCGACAACAGCAAGGGCCAGCTGGGCAACGGGGTGTCGGGCGCGACCAGCACCCAGGCCCAGGTGCTCCTCCCGGGGGTGCCGAGGGTCGGGGTCGAGCCGCAGACGCTGCAATTCCCCGCCACCATCATCGGCCAGTCCCGGAAGCTTTTGATAAGCATAAACAATAACACCGACCAGCCGGTGACGATCAGCGGCGGCGAGGTCAGCGGGGCAAATAGCTCCGCATTCGCTGTCGATCCCGGCGGCTGCATTGACGCTACCCTGGCGGCGCACGCGATCTGCTCCGTGCAGCTAACCTTCGAACCACTAGAATTCAAGACCGGAGACAGCCCCCTTCAGGCATCCGTGAGTCTCGTCTTGCAGGACGCAAGCGGCGGGGCCGCCACCCAGTTGTCGGTGGCCTTGAGCGGCCAGGGGATCGGCCTGCCCGGCGCCCCGGCCATCTCGGGTGTCTCACTAACCCCGGACATCAACGCCACCGTCTCCTTCAGTGCCCCAAGCTCGGACGGAGGCAGCCCCATCGTCGGGTACCGGGTGTTGGTCGCCGACGGGAGTGGCGCTTCGTTGCCGCCGGTGGAGGGGAGCGCCAGCCCGATCGTGGTCGGCAATCTGCTTGCCGGGCACTCATATTCCTTTACCGTGCTGGCCTTAAACGCCAACGGGCCGGGGGCGTTGTCTTCGCCGGTCAGCCTTGTGGCTTACGATGTGACGGCGTCAGGGGCGCGGGAGCGGTTCGTCTCCATTGCCGCCGGTTGGCAACAGACCTTGGCCCTGCTGGCCGATGGCTCGGTGATGCCGGTGGGCGCGGGGGGCGCGACGGTTGCCGGGCCGCCGGCAGGGCTTAGCGGCGTGGCGGCCCTGGCGGTGGGCGGCGCTCAGATACTCGCCCCCGCGCCTTATGCGGTGGCCCTGAGGACTGACGGCACGGTGACGGCTTGGGGTGACAACAGCCTGGGCCAGGCCGCAGTGCCGGACGGCTTGAGTGAGGTGGCGGCCATCGCCGCCGGGGGGGCGCATGTCCTGGCCCTGAAGGCGGACGGTACCGTGGTCGGCTGGGGCAGCAACAGCTTCGGCCAGGCCACTGCCCCTAGTGGTTTAAGCGGGGTGGCGGCCATCGCCGCCGGGCTCGGTCACAGCCTGGCCTTGCGGGCCGACGGCACGGTAGTGGCCTGGGGAAGGAATAACCGGGGGCAGGCCACCGTGCCTGACAACCTCTCGGGGGTGGTCTCGGTGGCCGCTGGCTGGGGTTACAGCGCGGCCTTAAAGAGAGACGGCACGGTGGCGGCCTGGGGAAGCTATGACGGCGGCACCACGTCGGCCCAAGTCTCGGTGCCGGCTGGCCTCAGAGGGGTGGTGGCCATCGCCGCCGGCAGCGGCTTTACCCTGGCCTTGAAGAACAACGGCACGGTGGTGGGCTGGGGGAACAATCTCCCCGCCCTGCCCGCCGGTTTGAGTGGGGTCATGGCCATCTCTGCCGGCGATGACTACGCCGTCATCTGGCAACGAGACGGCTACGTCGCTATCTATCCTCAGCAGGGTGCGGTCAGCACCTGGACGCCGCTTGCGGCCGGCAGGATGATCGGCGGCGCCATCTCCTGCGCCAGCCCAGTCAAGGCGGGGGATGACTCGGCATGCGCCGTTACCCCTTACCTTGGGTATCGGCTGACCTCCTTCCGGGTTGACGGGTTAAACCGGATGTCCGGGATTACCGCTGGCGTCTATTCCCTCCGCAACGTCCAGGCCAATCAGACGGTGGCGGCCACCTTCGCCGTCAGTCCCACCCGGCCTCTTGCGCCCCTGCTGGTCAATGGCACGCCCGGGAACCGGCAGGCCACCATTAGTTTCGCCCCGCCGCTCTCCAACGGCGGGAGTCAGATCTTTTACTACACGGTGACCGCCACCTCGGGCGGCAAGAAGAGCATCGTCAGCAGGGGCGTTCGTAGCCCGATCACCGTCCGGGGTCTGACCAACGGCACACCGTACACCTTTGTGGTTACGGCGCGTAACCGGATGGGCCAGGGCGTCAACTCGCCCTCCCTGACCCTGACCCCGGCGATGGCGTCCGCGCAACACGAAGCTCCGGTTAGTCGGGGGTATGTCCTCGCGCGGTGAGGCCTTTGTTTGCGTTGTCTTCAGGCAACGGCTTAGGCGCTTGTTCCCGGCCTGTCCGGCCCGCCCGGCAAGCTTTTTTTGTGCTTGACGTGTTTTTCGATTAGCACTATGTTCGGGAAACTCTATCCTTAAGGGGATAGGCAGGTCTTGGGTGCGATCGGTTGGCGGCCGGCGTTGAGGTTGGGCTGGCTGGCCATCCGGCGGGTGTAGGTGTGCCCATGCGGGGCACATCAAAAAAATGTATCACTTAAATTTCAGGATGGAGGAGAGAGTTATGTCGATTTACGTTGTTGGGCACAAGAGCCCGGATACCGATTCCGTAGCCTCGGCGATTGCCTATGCCGCCCTTAAGAAGGCGATGGGCGTTGATGCCGTGCCGGCCATGCAGGGTGAGTTGAACCCGGAGAGCAAGCTGGTACTGGATCGCTTTGGTTTTTCCGCCCCCACCATCATGACCGACGCCGCTGGCAAGCAGATCATGCTGGTTGACTTCAGCGACCTGGCCCAGGGCCCGGCCAACATGAGCGACGTGGTGGAGGTTGTCGATCACCACAAGATCGGCGACGTGACCACCAACAGCCCGATCTTTTTCTACGCCAAGCCGGTGGGCTGCACCTGCACGGTGATCAACGAGATCTACAAGACCAACGGCATCGCCATCGACAAGAAGGTGGCCGGGATCATGACCGCCGCCATCCTGAGCGACACCGTCAACTTCAAGTCGCCGACCTGCACCCCGGACGACAAGGCGGCGGTCAAGGAACTGGCCGCTATCGCCGGTATCGCCGACACCAGCGCCCTGTTCATGGACATGCTGAAGGCCAAGTCCGCCATTGACGGCGTGCCGGTCAAGGACCTGCTGAATCGCGACTACAAGGACTTTGACATGAACGGCAAGAAGGTGGGCATCGGCCAGCTTGAGCTTGCCACCCTCGATCAGGCCGCCGGTTGCCGCGCCGATCTGGTCAAGGCCCTGACCGCTCTGAAGGCCGAGGGCCGGCATACCGTCCTCTTCATGCTCACCGACGTGGTCAAGGAAGGCACCGAACTGCTGGTGGTTTCCGATGACCCGGCCTTGATCGAGAAGGCCTTTGGCGGCAAGCTGACCAACGGCGCCATGTGGTGCCCTGGCATGATGAGCCGCAAAAAGCAGACCGTGCCGCCCATGCAGAAGGCCTTCGGCTGCTGATCTATCCGTCGCGAGTTTTTTTTAGTTTTTTGTCAGGCCATGCGCCCTGGGATCCAGGGCGCATGGCCTTTTTTGTGGGGCCTGTCGGCTATGGCCCTGGCCGGGCGGGGGCCTTGCCGGCGGCCGGGGCCTGGATGCCGGCGTCGAGCCGCTCGGTGATCGCCTTGACCGCCTGGTCTTCCGGCAGGCTGGCGTCGAGGTTGATTGTCCGGTTGACGTAGGTGGAGAACCCGGCCTTGAGGTTAGCGGGGCCGAGCTTATCGCTCAACTCCTTAATCGCGGCCTCCAGGGCCAGTTCCCTGGCGGTGAGCGCCTGCCGGGCCGGGTTTGTTGATCCGGGCGGGGGTGATTCCCGAGGGGAGAGTTTTTTTAGCTCCGACCGGGTCTGGGCCAGGGCCGTCCGGGCAGCGGTCAGGCGCGCCAACTCCTGGGGCGCCCAGGGCCGGCCAGGCCGCCAGTCGATGTCCAAGACGCCGAGCTGCCGACCCTCGGGGGCGACACTTAGGATGGGCGTTGACCCCGAGGGCCGGGATTGGGGGGTGGTGGCCGGGGAGGACTGGGGCGGCCCGCCCTGAATGACGATGCGGATGGCCGGATAGGTGGCGACCACGGCCTTAGTCTCGGCCAGGGGCAGGTCGGAGAGCAGGATGATGAGGTCGCTTTTCTTGGCCGTCTTGGCGAGCAGGCCAGGCAGCGCCTCTTGCCAGGGCCGGACCTGATAGCCGGGTGAGGCGGCGGCGGGGCCGGTCAGGGCGATGATCCCTACTTTTAGTGATCCCGCCGGCAGGATGACCGCCGGAGGGAAGAGGGTTGCCTGGCCTGACTTGCTGGTGAGATTGGCGCTGATAAAATAAAATTTAGAGTTTTTTGATAGGTTGCGCAGCCAGTCGGCCCCGGCGGCCAGGTCCGCGTCGCCTATCCCCAGCGCCTGGTAGCCGATCAGGTGGTAGGCCTTGGCCAGGGCGCTGGCGGTCAGCTTGGCCCGTTCTTCCTGCCCCGGCACCAGGTTGGGGCCGGGGAAGAGGAGGCCGCCTGCGTCCAGGAGCAGATGGGGCGGTTGGCCGAGTTCGGCCAGGGTGGCCTTGACCTGCGCCGCCTTTCTGGGCAGACCGCCCAGGGGGCGGCTGTGTCAGCCGCAGGGAGCGGTCTGGCCGTGGACATCGCTGGAGTAGATAATCACCAGCCGCTGACCGCCGCCCGCGGCCTGTCTAGCCGGCAGGACGGTCAGGAGCGCGGCCAGGAGGCAGAGGATCAGGCCGGTCTCGGGATGCCGTCCGGGAGTGGGCCGCCAGAGCGTCAAGTACTTGGGGCCGGGGCGGGCGGACAAAATCCCGTGGTTTGATCGCCGATGGTGTGGTAATGGTTTCTCAGGCATGGCATGAACTTGTCCGCCACCCGCCGTTGGGTAGGCTTGTTGTCCAGGTTCTTTCTGCACGGCGAATTGCGCGTAACAGGCTGAAGAAGGCTTAGGATTAGCCTACCTATTTTGTCCATCGATTGCAAAGGAGAAACCTTATGACTACGACGAGTCCGCTGACCAGGTTTGCCAAGGGGTTCTGGTATTCCTTTTCCTCCTTTTCTTTTATTCGCCGGCATCCCAGCTTGTATCCCTTTGTCGTCCTGCCGGTAGTGGTCAACGTGGCGAGCTTCGGCCTGGTGATCTATTTCGGGTTTGATTTTTTCCGTCGCCAGGTGATGGAGAGACTGCCCCAGGGTACGGCCTGGTACTGGCTGATTCTCAATTATTTTCTGTTGCTTTTGGCAGCGGTGGTGGTCATGGCCCTGGTATTTTTCACCTTCGCGGCGGTGGGGAGTCTGATCGCCTCGCCCTTCAACGACCTCTTGTCAGCCCGGGCCGAGCGGCTCCTGGGGGGCGGGGCTGGGGAGGCGCCTTTCAGCCTGGCTCGTTTCTTCAGGGAGTCCGGGCTGACCTTGATCACCGAGGCCAAGAAGGTCGGCCTGTTTGTGGCCGGCATGGCGTTGTTGCTTCTCTTGCACCTGTTGCCGGTGGCGGGTTTTTTCCTTTATCCCTGGCTCTCAGTGGCCTGGACGGCCTTCTTCCTGGTGATGGAGTACACCGGTTACGTGTTTTACCGTCAGCAGCTCGGTTTTTCGGCCCAGCGGCGGGTGATCTTCCGCCACGCCGCCCTGATGGCCGGCTTTGGTCTGGGCTTGTTCTGTCTGCTCGCCATACCGTTCGTGCAGTTCTTCTGCATTCCCCTGGGGGTGGTGGGCGCGGTGCGTCTCCTGCACGAGGCCGGGGAGCTTGAGGCCGCCGAGGCGGATTGATTGGCGGGGAAGATGCGCGAGACGGCGGACGAGCAAGTGAAATACCGGGAGGGTGGCCCAGAACAGGAGTCCTTCGTCTTCCTGGATCAGCGGGGCAAGCGCTGGCCCCGGCTGCGGCTGGGCATGTTCGGGGTGGGGGTCATTATTTTCGTCGCCGCGGTGCTGTTCGTCCAGACCCTGATCGCGCCCTCTCAGCTCACCCTGCCGCCGGCGGTGCAGCAGCTCAAGACCCGCCTGAAGGCCCTGCAAAGCAAGGATCACCCCTGGCGGCAACTGGTGACCAAGCCCCTGTGGCTCAACTTCGCCAAGGTGGCCAAGGTGGGGCCGGCCCCGGACCTCCAGGCGCAGGCGGGGCTGCGCGGGCTAGGGGCCGGTCAACGGGTGGCCAGCCCTGGGGCGCCGGGGGCGGTGGGGATCAGACTGGGGTTTTACTCCGGTTGGGACCCGGATAGCTTTGACTCCCTAAAGGCCCATGCCGCCTCCCTGACCCACCTCTGCCCCGACTGGCTCACCGTTGCCGACGGCACTGGCCGGCTGGAGGTCAAGCGGGAGCAGCCGGTTATCGATCTGGCCCGGGAGCGGGGTATCGTGCTGATGCCGCTCTTGGACAACGAGGGCCCGCTGGGGGGCTGGCTGCCGGATGCGGTGGAGGGTTTAATCAACGGCCCGCAATCGCGCCAGGAGGCCTTCATCGAGAACCTGGCCGCTCAGGTCAAGGGGCTGGGGGCGGGCGGGGTGATCATCAACTGGGAGAAGGTCGATCCCACCTACCGGGGGGCGATGACCGCCTTCCTTAAACGGCTGGCCACCGGCTTCCACGATCGGTCGCTGGAGTTGTGGCTCTCCCTGCCCATGGGCAACGGCCTGGATGTCTTCGATCTCGACGCCCTGGCCCCGGCGCTGGACCGGTTCGTGGCCATGATGCACGACGAGAACGGCGAGTCCGATCCCGCCGGCCCCATCGCCTCCTGGGACTGGTTCAACGGCTGGCTCGACACCCTGGTTGACGCCTACGGCGACCCCTCGCAGTGGATCATCTCCCTGGGCTCCTATGGCTACGACTGGACGGACAGCGGCGGGGACGCCAATTCCCTGCGCTTCCAGGACGTGATGACCATGGCCGGGCGCTCGTCGCTTGCCTCCTGCGAGTTCGACACCCAGACCTACAACCCGCATTTCGCCTACGAGGACGGGGGGGTGGCGCATACCGTCTGGTTTCTGGACGCCGCCACCTTCTTAAATCAGCTCCGGGCGGGCCGGGAGCACCATGTCGGCGGAATCGCCATCTCCCGGCTGGGCACCGAGGACCCCGGCATCTGGGAGGTGCTTAGGCTGGACGCCAGCCGCCCCTTAAGCCCTGAGGAGTTGCAGCCGCTCGCCGTCCTCACCCCCGGCGGGTCGATTGCCAACGTCGGTACCGGCAACTTCATCACCATGTCGGACGAATTGGCCGACGGCAGCCGCAGTTTCAGCATCGAGGAGACCGACGACGGTGATCAGATGGCGGTGGAACACTACCAGAAGTTCCCCAGTTACCTGACCATCATCCATCAGGGCGGGGGCAGGCCGGAGGCGGTCACCATTACCTTCGACGACGGCCCGGACCCGGAGTGGACGCCCCAGATCCTGGACATCTTGAAGGCCAAGGGCGTCAAGGCGACCTTCTTCATGATCGGGGTCAACATGGAGAAGAACCCCCGGCTGGTGAGGCGGGTCGTTCGTGAGGGCCATCTGATCGGGGTGCACACCTACACCCACCCCAACATCGCCCAGGTGAAGAAGGAGCGCGCCTACCTGGAGTTCAACGCCACCCAGAGGCTGATCGAGTCCCTGACCGGGCATTCCACCATCCTCTTCCGCCCGCCCTACAACGCCGACACCAACCCTCACGACCGGGACGAACTGGTGCCCATCGCCCTGGCCCAGAAGCTGGGCTACATCACCGTCACCGAGGACATCGACCCCGAGGACTGGGCCCGGCCAGGGGTGGCGGCGATGCTGGCCAGCGTCAAGGAGGGCCGCGAGCTGGGCGGGGACGTGGTGCTCCTGCACGACGCCGGCGGGGATCGCAGCCAGACGGTGGCGGCCCTGCCGGAGATCATCGATTACCTGCGCGACCGGGGTGACGCCATCGTGCCGCTCTCCGAGCTCAGCGGCATCGGCCCGGAGCAGCTCATGCCCGTGGTGCCGGTGGGCCAGAAGTCGGCGACCAGGGTGATCAGCGATTGGGGGTTTGCGCTTATCCACGCGGTGGCCAACTTCTTCTGGGCCTTCATGATCGTGGCCACCGCCCTGGTGGTGCTCCGCACCCTGGTGGTGGCCTGGTTTGCGGTGCGCGACCGGCGCCGCAACCGGGGGGAGGGGGGCGGGGCCTGGACGCCAAGGGTGAGCGTGCTCGTCGCCGCCTACAACGAGGCCAAGGTCATCGAGGGAACCCTGCGGGCCATCCTGACCACCGACTATGCGGGCGAGATCGAGGTGCTGGTGGTCGATGACGGCTCCCAGGACGACACGGCGGCGATTGTGGCCCGGCTGGCGGCGGAAGATTCCCGCGTCCGGCTGATCCAGCAGAATAACGGCGGCAAGGCCTCCGCCCTGCGGGCCGGGATGGCGGCGGTGGCCAACGAGTTGGTGGTCACCTTGGACGCCGACACCCAGTTCGAGCCGGGCACGATCGGGGAGCTGGTGCGGCCCTTGGCCGATGAGGAGGTGGGGGCGGTCTCGGGCCGGGCCCGGGTGGGCAACCCCAAGACCATGATCGCTCGCTTTCAGTCCCTGGAGTACACCTGCGGCTTCAACCTGGATCGCCGGGCCTATCACCAGTTGAACTGCATCACCGTGGTGCCGGGAGCGGTTAGCGCCCTGCGGCGGGGGGCGGTGGCGCGGGCCGGGGGGATCAGCAAGGACACCCTGGCCGAGGACACCGATCTGACCTTGAGCCTGCACCGTTGCGGCTACCGGGTGAGCTACGCCCCCCAGGCGGTGGCCTGGACCGAGGCCCCGGAGACCATCCGCGCCTTTGCCAAGCAGCGTTTCCGTTGGGCCTTCGGCACCCTGCAATGCCTGTGGAAGCACCGGGAGTTGCTTTTCGACCGCCATTACGGGGCCTTGGGTTGGTTCAGCCTGCCCAGCGCCTGGTTCTTCAATATCCTGCTGGTGGCCCTGGGGCCGATTATCGACGCCATCCTGATCCTGTCGCTCCTGGTGAGCCCGGCCAACGGCATCCTGTACTTCTACTTCGTGGTTTTTCTGGCCGCCGACCTGCTGCTCGCCACCGTGGCCTGCCTGATCGAGCGGGAGCGGCTGCGGCAGGTGTGGCTGGTGCTGCCGATGCGCTTTGTCTATCGGCCGGTGTTAAGCTTCGCGGTGGCCAAGGCGATCTTCAAGGCGGTGAAGGGGGTGTGGGTGGGCTGGGGCAAGCTCGACCGCACCGCCTCGGTCAGCTACGACCGGGGGGCCTGTGGGCCCATTAGCAAAATATCAAGGCGTTGACGGGAAGATGAAGACAAGGGGAGAGGCGGGGAGGGGCGGTTGGGCGGGCCGGCTGGTGGCT
>JAJXUT010000005.1 GCA_021782655.1 Deltaproteobacteria bacterium | reverse complement strand
TGGTCATAATGAGCCGCCCTTGTTCAACATTTTAATTGCCCAAGACAATGCTTCTGTCCTCCTTCTTGCCCTCCCTGGGGGAAGCTTCTCCCAAAGTTTCTCCCGTTTCTCATCCCCATGCAACAACTGGGCTATCAGGCTAAAAAATCGTTATTTTAATGTAAAAATAACATATTAGATGCCAAAATGTCCCTGAAGTGTCACCGCCACCAAGTACTATTGTTCCGGAAAAACGGTCAAAAAATCCGGAAAACCACAATTGTCCCCGCCGTCCTCCGGCATCCGTCCTTGCTGGTCAACGAAAACTTGCCAACCCAAGAAAAGATGGTAACATGCCGCTAGGGGTTAACTTACCAAAACCGTCAGGGGAGGGCAAGATGCGCATCGGGATGATCGGTTTGGGACGCATGGGGATGAACATGGCTCGCCGGCTGCTTAAGGCCGGGCATCAGGTGGTGGCCTACAACCGCACCCCGGCCAAGACCGAGGAACTGGCCCAGACGGGCGGCGAGGCCAGCTACTCCCTGGCCGAGCTGGTGGCCAAGCTCGCCCCCCCGCGGCTGGTCTGGCTGATGCTGCCTGCCGGGGAGGCCACGGAGGAACACCTTAAGGAACTGCTTAATCTGCTGCAACCGGGCGACACGGTGGTAGAGGGCGGCAATTCCTTCTACCGGGACGATATCCGCCGGGCCGAGGTCTTCGCCCAGCGCGGCCTGCGTTACCTGGACGCCGGGGTCAGCGGCGGCATTTGGGGCCTGAGCGTCGGCTACTGCACCATGGTGGGCGGCGACCGGGCCGGGTTCGAGCTGCTGGAGCCGATCCTAAAAGACCTGGCCCCGGCGGAGGGCTACATGCACTGCGGGCCCACCGGGGCCGGACACTTTGTCAAGATGGTGCACAACGGCATCGAGTACGGCCTGATGCAGGCCTACGCCGAGGGCTTCGCCATCCTGAAGCGCTCCCCTTACGGCCAGGGGCTGGACCTCGGGGCGCTCTCCCACCTGTGGAACCAGGGCAGCGTCATCCGTTCCTGGCTCCTGGAGCTTCTGGAACCGGCCTTTGCCAAGGACCCGGAGCTGGCGACCTTAACCGGCTATGTCGACGACTCGGGCGAGGGCCGCTGGACGGTGCAGCAGGCGGTGGACAGCGGGGTGTCGGCCCCGGTGATCGCCCTGTCGCTCTTCCGGCGCTTCGAGTCCCGGGAGCCCAACGCCTTCGAGGCCAGGGTGCTGGCGGCCCTGCGCCGCGAGTTCGGCGGCCATCCGGTGCGATCCGCCGTCCCTCCGCCAGGAGGCGGCTGATGCCCGGTCTAAGCCTCGCCTCGGACTGCGCCTGCACCATGGCCCCCGGGCGGCTTGAGCCCTGTGTCTTGGTGATCTTCGGGGCCTCGGGCGACCTGACCGCCCGCAAGCTGATGCCCGCCCTGTTCTCCCTGGCCCAGCAGCGGGCCCTGCCCCGACAACTGGCCATCCTGGGCGCGGCCCGCACCCCGATGGACGACCAGGTCTTCCGGGAGCTGATCCTCTCCGCCCTGCCCAAGGGTGATGACCAAGAACGGCGGGCCTTCGGAGAACGGCTGTTCTACCTCCATGTGGACTATCAGGATCGGGCCTCCTTCACTCGGCTGGCGGCTCGGCTGGCCGAACTCGACGCCCGCCTGGGCACCGCTGGCAACCGGATCTTCTATCTGGCCACCCCGCCTGGACTTTACGATCCGATTGGCCGGAATCTTGGCCGGGGCGGTCTCTCGGCCCCGCCGCCCGGCGGCTTCGCCCGGATGGTGGTGGAGAAACCCTTTGGTCGGGACCTGAAGAGCGCCCGCCGGCTGGACGCGGCCCTGCACCAGAGTTTCGAGGAGCGGCAGATCTTCCGCATTGACCACTACCTGGCCAAGGAGACGGTGCAGAATATCCTGATGCTGCGTTTTGCCAACTCCATCTTCGAGCCGCTCTGGAACCGCAGCCACATCGAGTACGTGGGGATCATGGCGGCGGAGGAACTGGGGGTCGAGCACCGGGCCGGCTACTACGAGGGGGCGGGGGTGGTGCGCGACATGTTCCAGAACCACCTGATGCAGCTTTTGGCCTTAACCAGCATGGAACCGCCCTCGCGGCTCGCCGCCGACCGGGTGCGGGAGGAGAAGAACAAGGTCTTCCGCTCCCTAAAGCCTTACGGGAATCGTGCCCTGGGGCGGGAGATGCTGCTCGGCCAATACGGGCCAGGTGCGCTCCGGGGCCAGGCAATGCCCGGATACCGGGAGGAGCCGGGCGTGGCTCCGGACTCCCGCACCCCCACCTTCGCCATCACCCGCCTCTTCATCGACAACTGGCGTTGGGGCGGGGTGCCGTTTTACCTGGCGTCCGGCAAACGGCTTGCGGCCAAGCAGACCCAGATCGTCATCCAGTTCCGGGAGGCGCCCCGCTCCCTGTTTTCTGGTATTATGCCAGATAATTTCCAGGCCAACCGCCTGGTAATCGGCATCTACCCCGAGGAAAGAATTGCCCTCAGTTTCCAGGCCAAGGGCCAGGGCCCCAGACTGTGCCTGACCCCGGTGGACATGGAGTTCACCTACCCCCAAAACGGCGCCGGGGCGGCGGACTCCTACGAAAAGGTGCTGCTCGACTGCCTGCTCGGCGACCAGCTTCTGTTCTGGGATCAGACTGGGATTGAGCTATCCTGGGCCTTCCTCGATCCGGTGCTCAAGGCCCAAGACCGCCGGACAGCGGCCAGCCTCCCGAATCTCTACCCGGCGGGGAGTTGGTGCCCCCAGGCCGCCGGGGAATGGATGCGACTCATTCATGCTTGATGATCTCGCCAAAAGATAGCCATCGGCTACCTCTTGGCGAGATCATCAAACTCAACTCATAAAAAAGGAACAAATGACATGAATATCGGATGGACTACGGTGGAGAGCGCTGCGGATGCCGAGCGTCTGGCCAGGGAACTTATCGAGGCGCGGCTGGCGGTCTGCGTGCAGGTCGATGGGCCGGTGCGCAGCTACTACTGGTGGGAGGACGAACTGGCCTCGGCCAAGGAGTTCCGGCTGACCGTCAAGTTCCTGCCCGAAAACACCGAGCGTCTGGAGACCTGGCTTAACCAGCATCACCCCTACGAGGTGCCGGAGTGGGTGACGGTGGAGGCCGACCGGGTGCATCCCGCCTACCGCCGCTGGGCCGAGGGCGGGCTGCAACCGGCCTCGGTCAAGAACAAGCCCAAGAAGGACGTCCTGCGCCTAAGCAAGATGGCCCGGAGTTACCTGCGCAAGCACATGTACCAGGAGGCGGAGGCGGTTTTTTTGGAGGCCTTGAGTTTGGACCCGCAAAATGCCTACCTGCTGGTGGGTCTGGGCGACACCACCCGGGAGATGAAGCGCTATGACGAGTCCATCGCCTACTATGAACGGGTGCTAGAGTTCGATCCGATCAACGTCTTCGCCCTGCGCGGCATCGGCGATTCCTACCGGGGCATCCTGCAACACAAGCGGGCCATCCCCTACTGGATGCGCTACCTGGACTGCAACAAGGACGACATCTACGTCATGGTGCGTCTGGCCGAGTCGTTCAACAAAACCGGCAACTTCGACAAGGCGGAGGACTTCTATCTCCGGGCCCTGAAGGTCAACGGCGAGGACAAGTACGCCCTCTTGGGGATCGGCAGCCTGTACTACAAGGTGGAGAACGACGACAAGGCCCTGGAATATTTCGACAAGCTCCTGAGCCTCGATCGCGGCTACGTGGCGGTGCTGACCATGGTCGGCAACATCTACCGCCGCCGCAAGGAGTACGCCAAGGCGGCGGATTACTACGAGCAGGCCACCAACCTCGACGCCTGGAACACCTTCGCCCTCTACGGCCTGGGGGACTGCCAGCGCGGCCTGGAGAACCTGGATCAGGCGGTGTACTGGTGGTCGAAGATCCTGGAGAGCGAGCCCCACAATCAGGACCTTCTGACCAGGGTGGGCGACGCCCTGCTCAACCTGGACCGTCTGGACAAGTCGCTTGAGTACTACATGCGCAGCCTGCAGGTCGGCTTCGATCTCTACGCCCTCCTGGGCATGTCGCGTCTGTACCGCAGCCAGAAAAACTGGCTGGAGGCGGAGCGGGCCTGCCTGCAGGTACTGGAACGGGTGCCGGGGCATCCGCGCACCCTAAACGAACTGATGCAGGTCTATGAGGCCCAAGGCCGGAACGACAAGGCCAGGGAGATCGCCGCCCAGCTTGAGGCCCTGGCCGCCCCGAGGCCGGGGGACGATTGATCCGACCCCGCCGTTACTGGGAGATTGACTGCCTGCGGGGCCTGGCGGTCGGACTGATGCTGGTCTCAAATTTCCTCTTCGACCTGTTCTTCTTCGCCGGCCGGAGACAGTTAGAGTCCGCGGGGCTCGACTGGTTCGCCCGCCTGGTGGCCGGGCTGTTCATCCTGCTAGCCGGGCTTTCGCTGACCATCAGCCGGGCCCGGGGGGCGGACTTCCCTCACTTCCTGGGCCGGGGGCTCAAGCTTATCGGCCTGGGCCTGCTGATCAGCCTGGCCACCTGGCTGGCGGCGGGCGATCAGATGGTGGTCTTCGGTGTTCTGCACCTGATCGGCCTGGGCACTATCCTGGCCTGGCCCCTGCTGGACCGGCCCTGGCCGAGCCTGGGGGCGGGGATCGCCATCCTGCTCCTGACCCCGTTTGCCCGGCGCATCTTCCTGGCTCATCCCTGGTTTTTGTGGCTGGGACTGCGGACGCCTAACTTCGCCAGCGTCGATTACACCCCCCTCATTCCCTGGCTGGGGCCGCTGCTGCTCGGCATCTTTTTGGGCCAGCGCCTCTACCCCGCCGGCCAGCGGCGCTGGCCACTCGGCGACGCACCCCCTGGCCGACTCCGTCTGCTTGCGGCCAGCGGCCGTCACTCCCTGCTCATCTACCTCAGCCATCAGCCGCTCTTCCTGTCCGCCCTTTTCCTGGCCCGCCGTTGGGGCTGGCTATGACCGACCCCTCTACCGCCATCACCCTTCCCGGAGAATACCAGGACCTGGCCCAGGCCGAGCTGCGCTCCCTGGTGCTGCTGTCGGTCAACATCAGTCACCGGCTGCTCGCCGGGCCGAACGGCTGGCGGCTGGAGGTGGCGGTAGCGGAACGGGAGGCGGCCCATCGGCAACTGGCGGCCTTTGAGGAGGAAAACCGGCACTGGCCGCCCCCCCTGGCCGATCCGCCGGCCATGGGCCCCGGTCAAGGCTGGTGGGTGATGACCATGCTGGCCGGCCTGGTGGCCCTGCACGGCCTGACCGGGGCCTGGGATAACGACAGCCCCTGGTTTCAGCGGGGGATGGTGGACGGGGGCCTGGTGCTTAGAGGGGGCGAGTGGTGGCGGGTGGCGACCGGGCTCACCCTGCACGCCGACGTCAGCCACCTCACGGGCAACGTCGCCCTGGGGGGGCTGGCCCTGTACTATCTGGCCGCCCGGGTAGGCGGGGGAGCGGCCTGCTTCCTGGCCCTGGCCACCGGCGGCCTGGCCAACTACGCCAACGTCCTCGCCCACGGGACCCAGCACCGGTTCATCGGCTTCTCCAGCGCCGTTTTCGGGGTCATCGGCTGCCTGTGCGGGATCAGGATGCGGGACGGACTGCCCTTTCGCGCCCTGCTCCTCCCCCTGGGCGCCGGCCTTAGCCTCCTGGCCATGCTGGGCACCGAGGGGGTCAAGACCGATGTCGGCGCCCACCTCTGGGGCTTGGGGATAGGGGCGGCGGCCGGACTCTGCTGGCGCCTCCCGGCCAGCGGCGGGGACTCCCGGTTCTGGCAACTGGGGCTGGGCCTTGGCAGCCTGACCCTGCTTGTGGTATGCTGGCTCCTCGCCTGGCGCTGACTTCCATAACCCCGCAAACCCGCCTCGCCGTTTATGTCCAATCCCCGCTGATCTTGGACGGGGCGCCGGAGATCGGCCCTGTTGCGAGGCCCTCACTTTTTGCCGGCGGGGGCATTTTTTAGCTGGCCAGTTGAGAAAAAAGTATTAAATTGAATTTTCGTTTTTCTTTGGGAGGAGCCCTCACCAGAGAAACACCCGCAAGCTGAGCCCGCCCGGCCTGCCCCAGCGGGTTTCCCTTCTGTCAACCTCAAACGATCAGCGCCAGGCACGGCGCCGTATTCAGCTAGGAATAGCCTCCTCATGGAAAACAAAAAAGGCAACCGCCTCTGGAATTTTTTCGCCTCGGTAAAGCTCGCCCTCTTCACCATCTTCGTGCTGGCCCTCGCCTCCATCATCGGCACCATCGTGCCCCAGAAGGAAGACGCGGCCCGCTACGTCGAGCTTTACGGGACGAACGTCGCCCACTTTTTTCAGCTCTTGAGCATCCAGGACATGTACAACTCCTGGTGGTTCACCTCCCTGCTCATCCTGTTCTCCCTGAACCTGATCGTCTGCACCATCGAGCGGCTGCCCCACATCTGGAAGGTGGTGGTGCAGGACAACCTGGCCACCACCAGCGTTGACCGGCTGCGCAAGATGGCCATGCGCCACGACTTTCAAGGCCAGCTTACGGGCGAATCGGCGCTCGAGTCGGTGCGGCAGGCGCTGCGAGACGCCGGTTGGCGGCCCAGCCAGACCGAGAAGGAGGGCGGCGTCTTGCTCTTTGCCCAGAAGGGGGCCTGGACCCGGCTGGGGGTGATCGTGGTGCACGTCAGCATTCTGGTCATCTTCACCGGCGCCCTGATTGGCTCCTTCTATGGCTACAAGGCCAGCGTGATGATCCCCGAGGGCGGCTCCGTCGATCAGGTCTATCAGTCAAACAACCAGCACACCCCTATCCCCCTGGGATTTACGGTGCGCTGCGACGACTTCAAGCTGAAATACTACGACAGCGGCATGCCCAAGGAGTACCGCTCGCTGCTGACGGTGGTGAAGGACGGCCAGGAGGTGCACCAGAAGTCGATCGTGGTCAATGACCCGATGCAGTACGGCGGACTGACCTTCTACCAGTCGAGCTTTCAGCCCATGGAAGGCCAGTTCAGCGTCCAGATCACCAATGACAAGGATAAGGCCAGCCAGAAATTCGTTATCTATCCCCGCCAGGAAAACAAGTGGCCGGAGGAGAAGGTCAGCTTCGGGATCGTGGACATGTCCGGCCCCGACATGATGCAGCGCTACCAGTACAAGATCTGGTTCTCGGACGGCAAGTCGAGCCCCTCCGAGTTCTGGATCAACCAGGGCGGCACGGCGCGCATCAAGCGGGCCGACGCCACCTACGTCCTCATTGCCAATCCCCGGTATGCCACTGGCCTGCAAGTGGTCAAGGACCCTGGGGTATGGACGGTGTACAGCGGTTGCATCATGATGGTTTTGGGATTGATCGTCATCTTCTTTATGTCGCACCGCCGGGTATGGGTGTTCGTCTCTAACGACGGCAAGAAGACCAACGTATTGTTGAGCGGGATGAGCAACAAGAACAAACTCGGGTTCGAGAGGGACATGGAGTCCATCTGCAACCGCATGGAAAAGGTGGCGCAGCTCACGGCCCCGGCCAAGTAATCTCCGGCGTTAATCCATCAATAACCATCCAATCGTCCTTACCAAAACAGAAGGAACGCCTCCCATGAACAGCAGTCAGCTCCTAGGTTTCACCACCTTCGCCTATCTCTTCGCCTCAATCCTCTACATCGCCATCTTCGTCTTCCGGGCGGAACGGATCGGCATCGTCGCCTCGCTGGTCACCCTGGTCTCCTTCCTGGCCCAGACCACTGGCATTGTCCTGCGCTGGGTGGAATCCTACAAGATGGGCTTCGGCCACGCCCCCCTGTCCAATATGTACGAGTCCCTGGTATTCTTCTCCTGGGCCACCGCCATCTTCTACCTGTGGCTGGAGTGGCGGTTCAAGAACCGGACCATCGGCGCCTTCGCGGTGCCCTTCGCCTTTCTGAGCATGGCCTACGCCTCCTTCGGCTCGCAGATCGACTCCGAGATCAAGCCCCTGGTGCCGGCCCTGCAAAGCAACTGGCTCATCGCCCACGTGGTGACCTGCTTCATCGGCTACGCCGCCTTCGCGGTCGCCGGCGGCATGGGGCTGATGTACCTGCTTAAAGACCGCCACGAGACCAACGTCGGCGGCAAGAAGGGCGAAGACAGCGGGCTGCTCGCCACCCTGCCCTCGCTTCGGGTCATCGACGACCTGATCTACAAGTGCATCATCTTCGGCTTCGTCTGGCTCAGCACCGGGATCATCACCGGCGCCATCTGGGCCAACAAGGCCTGGGGCACCTACTGGAGCTGGGATCCCAAGGAGACCTGGTCGCTGATCACCTGGTTTGTTTACGCCGCCGCCCTCCATGCCCGCTTCGTGCGCGGCTGGAGCGGCAGACGGATCGCTTGGCTCGCGGTCATCGGGGTGTTCAGCGTCGTTTTCACCTACTACGGGGTCAACTTCCTGCTCTCCGGGCTGCACAGCTACGGCCGGCCAACGGAGTAAAGGCGTCACCCGCTACCGGGTGGAGTTTAACCAAAAAAGCCGACCGGGCGTTCTCGCCCGGTCGGCTTTTTTGGTTTTTGTTGAACGGCTTGCTGCTTTATTTACAGCCAACAGCGGCCACTGCCCGCATCTTTCACCTGCTTGGCTCGCGCTCTCAGTCAACCCCCGGCCAGCGCTGCCTCGGCCTTCTTGAGATAGCGGTCGTGGAAACTTTCGTGCCGGAAACGCTTGTGGATGGCGGCGATGGTGCGGTAACAGTCCGCCCCCTTTTCCCGTTCCCCGGTCTTCAGATAGATCCCGGCCAGGGTATCCAGGGTGTCCACCGCCCCCTGGGGGTCGCGTAGGGCGTTGTACTCGTCCACCACCCCGACGTAGGCGGCGATAGCCCGCGGATAGTCGCCGGCCTCCTCATAGAGCTTGGCCTTTTTGCGTTCCAGCAGGAAGAGGCTGTAGCGGTCGAAATTTTGCTGACAGAGCTCGTAGGCCTGGTCGTAATAGGCCTCCGCCCGGTCGAACTCCCGCCGCTCCCGGCAGATATCCCCCAGCTTGTCGGCGGCATTGGCCATGCCGTTGACCTCCCCCTCCTGCTCGAAACCCACCAGGGCGTTGTGAAGGGCGGCGGCGGCCTGGGCCAGCTCCTTCTTGCCCAGCAGTTCCTTGCCTAGTTCGTAGTCCTGCTGGGCCTGCGACTTTACTTGTGCCTCCTCGGGCTGGTTCATTTTTTTTCTCCTCCTTGATTTTCTTCTCCCGCCGTCAGCCGCTCCAAGGCCTGACGGGCCAAGGCGGCAACGGTGGTCTGCTCGTGTCTGGACACCCCGTCGTAGATGGAAAGCAGGGCGCCGTCGTTGGTCAGGGCCTCGATCTGGCTTCTGACCTCGCTGGCCTTAATTAACCCGAAGAGGAAGACGGCGTGGCCGCGGGTCTCGGGATCGGAATGAGCCAGCATCGGGTAGAGGCTGAAAAAGGGCGTGGCTCGGACGAGGTCCGGCCTGGACTTGGCGATCTCCGCCAGGGCCCACAGGGTCTGCACCCGGGTGGTGGGGAGGTTTCTGAACATCAACAGGTGGCGGGCAAAGGCCCCGAAGAGGTCGGGACGCCCGGCGATGATGGCCCCCACCGCCTCGATCAGCCCCCAGTGGGTGGCCGCTGAATCGGAGCAGGCCTCAAACAGACGGTGCAGCAGGTCGCTCACCGCCCCCGGTTTCCGGGAGGCGTAACGGGCGCAGACCTGGCCTATGACCGTGGCGTAATGCCAGCGCTGCTCCGGGACGGGGTCGTAGAGCAGCCGTTGCAGGTAGCGCATGGTCTTGGCGTCGTCCAGGCAGAGGGCCGCCAAGTTGTCAACCTCCCCGGCGTCGGCGAGCCGCTTGACCTCGGGCTTGGTGGCCCTCTGCCTCGGCTGGCCCGGTCGGCGGGGCGGCTCCCAGACCGGCGGCGCCGGGGAGGCCTCCCCGGCGCCGGGCTTCCCGACCTCAGTCGCCAACTGGGCAAAATCCCGGTGCAGGCGGACGAAGTAAAGCACCCCCCGCACCGCCCGGCCCTCCAGGTTGCGGGTCTCGATTACCTGGTGGGTCAGCTCGTCGTAGTTATCGACCTGACCGGTCAGGTAATCATCCTCCGGGGTCAGGTCCCAGGCCAACTCCCAGTTGCCGTGGCAGGCCAGCACCAGACATTCCACCATCGCCGACCCCAGGTTGTGCCCGGTCTGGTCAGAGACAAAGACCGCCCCGCACGGGCAGACCCCTTGGGTAAACTCCACCATCTTCCGTTCCCTTAAGGCCGCAGGCGGAGGTACGTCCTGGCCGCAGAAGGGGCACCAGGGTTTGACCGGCACGCAGGCAGGCTTGGCCATGGTCAGCGACCGGCGGCGGCTAGGGCCTCGGCAAAACGGGGATCGACCGCATAGCCCGCCTCCCGCGCCTTGGCCATCGCCTCTCGGGCGGCGGGGAAATTATCCTGATAAAAGAGGGCCACCGCCAGGTTGTTCCAGGCCATGCCGAAGCCGGGGTCAAGCTCGGTGGCCTTGATGGCCGCCCGTTCCGCGGCCCCGAAGTCGCCGGCCATCACCTGGGCGGTGGCCAGGTTGACCCAGCCGGGGGCGAACTCCGGGTCGTGAGTGACGGCCTTGGTGTAGGCATCCACCGCCTGGGCCACCTCGCCCCGCTGCTGGTGAATCAGGCCGATGTTGACGTGGGCCTGGGCCGGCTTGACCATCAGGGTCAGGGCCTTCTTGTTGGCGGCCAGGGCCTGATCCAGGTCGCCCAACTCAAAGTAGACCGCGCCCAAGTTGACGTAGGGCTCGGCGGAGTTGTCGTCCAGTTCGATGGCCCGCTTCAGTTCCCGGATGGCGTCTTGCGGACGCCCAGCCTTGCGATAGACCAGGGCCAGATGGTGATGGGCGATAAAGTTGTCGGGCAGTTCGGCGCACTTCTGCTCCAGCTCGGCGATTACGGTGTTGATATTCTCCTCTGGCATCGTCATGTTCCTGTTTGATTTCTCTAGGTTAAATGGCTAATTCTCGCAAAGAACTTCGAAACTAATCATCACGTGACAAATTGGCAAGCAATTAAGTGCGGCGCCCGCCCCGGCCACCATCGGCATTTTCCAATTGCGTGGAAACGGCTGGTTGGCTATCATGCGGCCTCGTGATCCATGTCTGTCAACCGTTCCGTCGCCCCGGCTTCGCACCGGCCGCCAACGCCCATGTCCGCACCATCACTTTCCACCAGCCACGGGCTGATTATCGCCGGGCTCTGCGGCGGCTCCGGCAAGAGCGTCATCGCCGTGGGCTTGACCGCCGCCCTGGCCGGCCAGGGGATCAGGGTCGCCCCCTTCAAGAAGGGCCCGGATTATATCGACGCCGGCTGGCTCGCGCTGGCGGCCCGCCATCCCTGCCACAACCTTGACCCCTATCTGATGACCCCCGAGGTCATCCGGCATTCCTTCTCCCAGCATGCCGTCGGCCACGACCTGGCCCTGGTGGAGGGCAACCGGGGGCTATTCGACGGGGTCAACGTCCAAGGCGCTTACAGCACCGCCGAGCTGGCCGCCATCCTCGATCTGCCGGTGATCCTGGTGGTGGACTGCACCAAGACCACCCGCACCGTGGCCGCCCTGCTCCTGGGCTGCCAGCAACTGGGCTCAGGCATCCGCATCCCCGGGGTGATCCTAAATCGCATCGGCTCCAGCCGCCATCAGCGCATCGTTCGCCAGGCGGTCGAACAGTACACCGACATCAAGGTGCTGGGGGCCATGCCCCGGCTCGGGCACGACATCTTCCCCCAACGCCACATCGGCATCACCCCCTGCCCGGAGTTCGCGGGCGCCGAGACGGCGGTGGCGGCCCTGTCCAAGACCGTAGGCGAACAGGTTGATCTCCCCGCCGTCCTGGCCCTGGCCCAACCCGTCGCCCCGCCACCGGCGGACGACCTCTACCAACAGTGGCAACGCCAGGGAACAGAGACGGTGCGGGTCGGCATCCTCCGCGACGCCGCCTTCCAGTTTTACTACCCGGAAAACCTGCGCGCCCTGGAGCTGTGCGGGGCCACGCTGGTCGAGATCAACGCCTTGACCGCCCCCAAGCTGCCGGCCATCGACGGCCTCTACATCGGCGGCGGCTTCCCGGAGAACAGCCTCCAGGCCCTGTCCGCCAACGCCTCCTTCCGCGCCTCCCTGGCCCAGGCCATCGCAGGCGGCCTGCCGGTGTACGCCGAGTGCGGTGGCCTGCTTTACCTGGGCCGCAGCATGGAGGTGGACGGCATCACCTATCCCTTGACCGGCGTCTTTCCGGTTGACTTCCGCATGGAAAAAACGCCCCAGGCCCACGGATACACCCGCCTCGTGGCCACCGCCGCCAACCCGGTTTACCAGCCGGGCAGCACCGTCTGTGGCCACGAGTTCCGCTACAGCAAGGTGACGGCCTGGGATCAAAATGGCCAGGGGCTGGCCTTTTCGATGCAGCGGGGGGTGGGCTTCGCCGGGGGCGAGGACGGCCTGGTGCGCAACCATGTTCTCGCCCTCTACACCCACATCCACGCCCTTGCCACCCCGGAGTGGGCGCCGCGTTTCCTCGACCTGGTCCGCCGGCAGCGGGCCGTCCGCCTGTCAGATAATTGACGGAAGGGGGGCGGCCAGCCCTCGTCCACCCGGCAATTTCTGCCCACCCGGAACGGGCGGGGCGGCCAACCAGCCGCCTGCCCCTACGGGGACTAATTAAACAATCTTTATAACAATCAACAAGTTGGCAACTAAACTCCTGGCGGCTCGTCCGCCGCCGTCTCCCCTCCGGGCGGCTGGCATGTAATTGGCAATACGGGCGGGACAAGACCCTTTATCCCTCAACGCCGCCCAGGAGCCGCATCATGGAGCCAATCTCCGCCCTCGCCGCTACTTCCCATCCCGAAAACCCGGCCAGCGATGCCGACCTGAACCGCTTAGTCGTCGAGCTTGAGCACTATCGCCGCCAGTCTGAGTGGCTGTCGCTGGTCAACGGGCTCCACACCCGCCTGGCCGGGGCGGTGGACATGCCGGCCATGCTGGAGGCCTTCTCGGTGTGGCTGATGCCCCTGGTCAACCACGACCTCCTGGCCTACGATCACCCTGGGCGTGACCGGCGGCACCTGCTCTGCTCCAGCCACGGCCCGGAACGCCGGCAGGCGATGGCCGCCGCCCTGGCGGCCCTGGCCAACCAGGACGAGGAGGCCGAATCCTGCACCTGGCGGCAGGAGGGCTTTTTTATCCAACGCTGGCGGCTCGATCGTTTCTCGGGTAGCGGCATCCTGCTGGTGCTGCGCCAGGAACGGCAGATCGGCGAGTACGAGAGCCATGTCCTGGCCACCGGCCTCCGCATCTTGGGCGAGCCCCTGCAACGGGCCTTGGAGTACGAAGACCTCTACGAGCAGGCCAGCCGCGATTCCTTAACCGGACTGATGAACCGCCGGGTCTTCGAGGAACGGATCGGCGCCCTGATGTCCCAGGCCAGGCGCCACGGTCACCCGGTCACCCTGGCCTGCATGGACCTGGACCATTTTAAGCAGATCAACGACACCTACGGGCACGGGGTGGGCGATCTGGTACTGCAAAGGGTGGCCGCCACCATGGAGCGGGTCGTGCGCAGTTGCGATCTCCTGGCCCGGATGGGCGGCGACGAGTTCATGCTCGTCATGCCGGACACCGGGTTGGCCGCCGCCGAGGTCATGGCCAACCGGCTCTGTCAGACCATCCACCAGCTCGACCTGCCGGGGGCCGGGCCTGGGGTCTTGGGGATCAGCATTGGGCTGGTGGAGTGGCAACCAGGGCTCGACCGCGAGCAGTGGCTGCGCAAGGGCGACGAGGCCCTCTACCGGGCCAAATCCGCTGGGCGCTGCCGGGTCTGCCGGGGCTAGGGGCCGGAGAGAAACCGGTCGATGGTCGCGAACAGCAACTCCGGGTTGACCGGCTTGGTGACGAAGTCGTCCATCCCCGCCGCCAGGCAGCGCTCCCGATCCTGGGGCAGGGCGTGGGCGGTCATGGCGATGATCGCCAGTCGTCGCCCGCTGCCCGTCTCCTGAGCCCTGATCCGTCTGGTGATCTCAAAGCCGTCCATCTCCGGGAGTTGGACGTCCATTAACACCACGTCAAACTGGCCCTCCTCCAACGCCCGCAAGGCCTTGCCGCCGTTATCCGCCGCCACCACCTGGTAGCCCTGCTCTTCCAGTAGGGCCAGGGCCAGGGCCTGGTTGATCTGATCATCCTCCACCAGCAGAATCCGGGCCTGGCCCCGCCTAGGCGCCGGGGGGCCACCGGTGGCCTGGCTCAAAGCCAGGGCCGGCTGGCCGTCATCCGCCCGCGCTTGGGCAATAGCGGCCAGCAGGGCCTCGCGGCCTACCGGCTTGCAGAGCCAGACCGCCGGCCGGCCCTTAAGGAACTCAGGGCCGGCCTCCCGGCCACGGACGGCGCCGTAGAGCATGACCACCGGCCGGTCAAGCTGGCGGGCCAGTTGCCAGCCGCCATCCCCCGGCAGGGTCTCGTCCACCACCACCACCGCGAACTCCGTCTCCGCCAGGCGTTCCAGGGCCTGGGCCTGGGAGTCGGCGGTCTCCACTCTGGCCGCCGTCCCCTCCAGGGCCTGGGCCAGCACCCGGCGGCAGGTGGGGTGGTCATCGACGATCAACACCGCCTGGCCGCGCAGACCTTCCTCCGCGGGCGACTCAAGGTTAGCAGCGGCGCCGGGCATCAGCCTGGTGGTGAAGGAGAACACCGAACCCCGGCCCGGCTCGCTCTCCACCCAGATCCTCCCCCCCATCATGGTGACCAGTTGTTCGCAGATGGCCAGTCCCAGGCCGGTGCCTCCGTGCCGGCGGCTCAATGAGCCGTCGCCCTGGCTGAAGGTGTCGAAGATGAGCTTCTGCTGCTCCTCCGGCACCCCGGCCCCGGTGTCTCGCACCGAGAACCTCACTCCCAGACCCTCGCCGCCGGGATAGGTCTTGCCCGAACGCTCCACCCGGATCTCGATTTCGCCCTGATCGGTGAACTTGATGGCGTTACCCACCAGGTTGATGAGCACCTGGCGCAGGCGGCCCTGATCGCCGATCAACACCGCCGGCAAACTCCGGCTTACGGAATAGACCAATTCCAGGCCCTTTTCCTGGGCCTTGGCCGCCAGCACCCCGACGCTGTCGATCATCAGTTGGGCCAGGGAAAAGGGTTCCGAAGTCAGCTCGATCCGGCCCGCCTCCATCTTGGAGAAGTCTAAGATGTCGTTGACGATGTCCAGCAACCGATCCGCAGAGCGCTTGATTAATCCCAGGTACTCCCGCTGGGGCCCCGGCATATCCATGCCCATCAGGAGTTCGGTGAAGCCCAGGATGCCGTTCATCGGGGTGCGGATCTCGTGGCTCATGTTGGCCAAAAACTGGCCCTTGGTCCGGCTGGCCTCCTCGGCGGCGATCTTGGCCTGCCGCAGGCTCGTCTCCGCCATCTTGCGCAGGGTGATGTCCATGCAGTGCTCGATTACCTGCTCGATCCGGCCCTGGCGGTCGAAGACCGGATAGCCGTGGATCTCGATGTAACGGCAATGGCCGTCCTCGTCGTAGTGGGCGTGTTCGAGCACCACCGAGCCGCCGGTGGTCATGATCTGATCGATGGTGCAGGGGTGGTCTTCGTCCCCGCAGGGCTGGTCGCGGTGATGGCTCAATTGATAGCAGGTCACCCCCTCGGGGAAATTCAGGATCCCCGAGGCCTTGTTGGCCAGGGTGACCTTACGGTTGACGACATCGATCACGTAAAAGGGATGGCTGATCGAATCGATGATCGAGTTCAGGAACTCCTTCTGCTGCCCCAGCCGCTCCTCGGCCTTGGCCCGGTCGGCGATCTCAGCCCGCAGGGTCTGGCGGGACAAGGTGAGCCGGGCCTGGATGCGGTTGAGGAAGAGGTTGAAGACCGCAAGCAGGCCGCTGCCCAGCAGCAGACAGGCCACCACCGTCAGCAGGGCGATCCGCGCCATCTCCCGTTCGTACCTGGTAACGTCCACCACCATGGTGATGTCGCCCACGTCCCGCCCCCGGGAGTCGATCACCGGCAGGGTTCCGGCCCGATAGGTGCTGCGCTCGATCCGGGTCTGGGGCAGGGAGTTTGGGTGCCGGTCGTCGGCGGCGTCCACCACCTCCCTCAAGAAACTGACCAGAGAGGGCGGCAGGTTCCTCAGGCTCTGCCGGGTCAGGACGTAATGGGCCAGCTGGTCCCATGCCTGTTGCCCCTCCGCCCCCCGGCCCTTAAGCCAGGCCGCCTCGTCCAACTCCTTCTTGGCGATAAAGATAAACAGCTCGACATTCAGCACCCGGCGCAGGTGCTCGACAATGCCGTCCAGCCGCATGCCGGCCTCGACGTAGCCCAAGAGCTCTCCGTCCTTGAACCAGGGCCGCACCATGCGCAGCACCAGGCTGCCCGTCGGGGTCAGCTCCACCCCGCTGGCTGGGGCCCGGCTGGCCGCCGCCTCTTGGGCCACCCAGCTAACCCGGCGGTCGCCGAATAGCTGACCCGGCCCCTCCAGGAGACTGTCCCCCGCCCTGTCCATGATCATGAAGCTGTTGATCGTATAGATCCCCAGCATCTTGGAAAAATTCTGCCTCGCGATCCGCTCGACCTCCCCCCGGTCCTTGGCCGCCACTGCCCGGGCCAGGGCCTCGTCCATCTGCACCGCCTCGATGGTGCCTCCCATCTCGGCCACGTCCTCCTCCTCTACCGCCGCCATCAGATTCCTGACCTCGGTCAGCTTGTCCCGCACCTTGTCGGTGATCTGCCGGTTGAGCAGGCTGTAAGTGTTGGCCATGAAGATGGCAAACAGCAGGGGGAAGGCGATGCCGACGGCGATAAGGATGGGACGTTTGATCTGATCGGAGGACTGGTAGGGCATGGCCTGACTGGTTTAAGGTGGAGTAGGCGGGCGAAAAGGCGAGGGAGGGCGGCCAACATAGGCTGCCCGCGCCTTCGGCGATGATGCCGAGACCATACCCGAACCGGGGCCCCGCCGCAAGCCTGGCCCGGCTGCCCTAGCGGCGCAAGAGGGCGATGGCCTCCAGGTGGCAGGTCTGGGGAAACATGTCCACCCCCCGCAGGCCGCAAAGCCGGTAGCCTGTCCGGGTCAGGGCCGCGAGGTCGCGAATCAGGGTGGCTGGGTCGCAGGAGATGTAGAGCAGCCGGTCGGCGCTAAGCCCGGCGAGCAGGGGGATCAGCTCCCGGCAGCCCGATCGGGGCGGGTCGAGCAGGATCAGGTCGAAACGGCTGCCCGCCGCCAGCAGCTCCTTGGCCGCCGCCACCGCCGGGGCCCGCCGGAAGCGGCAGTTGGCCAGCCCGTTCGCCTGGGCGTTGGCCTCCGCCATGCGGATGGCGGCGTGTTGCAGGTCCGTGCCCAGCACCTCGAGGGCACTTGCCGCGAGCGGCAGCGAGAAGTTGCCCATGCCGCAGAAGAGGTCGAGCACCCGATCCTGGCCGGAGACCTCGGACCACTCAAGGAGCTGGGCGGCCAATTGTTCATTTTGGCCAAGATTAACCTGGCAGAATCCGCCCGCCTCCAGGCGCATGGCCAACGCCCTCCCGCCCGGCAGGGCCAGCGCGAAGCCGATGCCGCCCTCGCCCTCCCCGTAAGGCCCGTTCCTGACGAAACCCTCCCCGGCCAGCCACACCGAGGCCAAGGGCCCCACCTCGTGGGCCAGCCGGCGGGCGGCCTGCTGGTCGGCGGGCCGGGGCCGGCGCCGCAGATGGAGGATCATTACCACCCGCCCCTCCTGGGGGTGGTGCAGGAGCTCCACCGCCTGGAGGTTGGCCGTGAGCCTGCGGAAGCCAGGGTGAGCAAGCAGTCCCGCCAGGGCCTGGTTCACCGGCGCCACCGCCAGGGGGCAGTGGTCAACGGCGATCACCTGGTGCGAGCGGGCGGCGAAAAAGCCCACCCGGCCCGCCTCATCGATCTGCAAGCGCAGTCGCTGCCGGTACCCCCAGGGGCTGGGGCTGGGGAGGATGGGCCGCCAGACCGCCTCGTCCACCGCCAGACCGCCACGGTTGGCCAGCTCCCGCAGGATGGCCTCCTTGATTGCCAGTTGGGCCGGGTAATCGCCGTGCTGCAGGTGGCAGCCGCCGCAACGGCCAAAATGGGGGCAGGCCGGCTCGACCCGTTGGGGAGCGGGCTCCAGGAGCTCCAGCACCTGGGCCGGGGCAAAACCTTGGCGTGCCTTGCCCACCTCCAGCCGCACCCGCTCGCCGGGCAGTACATGGGGAACCATGACCACCAGTCCGCTGGCCAGCCGGCCCAGGCCCTCGCCCCCGGCCACCACCTTGTCGATGGTTACGGTGTGCCTCTCCCGCCCCAGAGTCGCCCCCTATCCCTGATGCCGTTTGAAGAAGTCGTAGGCGGCGTTGATCTCCTTCATCTTCTCCTCCGCCATCCGCTTGAACTCCTCGCCCAGGTGACTGACCTTGTCCGGGTGGTACTGCATGGACAGGGTGCGGTAGGCCCGCTTGATCTCCTCGAAGCTCGCCTCCCGGCCAAGTCCCAGTACCTCGTAATGCCGTTCCTCCTCGGAGGCCTGCCGCCGTTGGCGCTGGGTGTAGCGGCCCTGGATGGCCTGGGCGTCGCTGGCGCCGATCTCGAGATAGCGGGCGATGCGGTGCGCCACCTCCACCTCGGGTTCGACGTTGGCCTTGCCGTCGGCGTAGATGACCTGGAAGATCAGCTCCAGGAGGATCAACCGCGGCTCGTAGGCGAACTGCCGCTTGAAGCGCAGGAGCAGTTCGTCCAAGCCGGGCGAGGACTGGCTGGCCTCCCGGATCAGCTCCTTGACCCAGAGGATCTGGTCGGAGTTGTAGCGCAGATTGACCCGAAAGAAGTTGATGATCGCCTCCTGCTCCTCGCGGGTCACGGTGCCGTCGATGCGGGCGATGTGGAGCAGGATGTTGACCAGGAGATAGACGAACTCGTTGTGGGAGGCGGTCTGGGAGCGCTCGTAGGTGCTGATCCGGCTGCGCATCCAGTAGGGCAGCCCCCAGAAGAAGAGCGCCCCCAGCAGGATGGCCGTCCCCAGGCCGCCGGCCAGCAGCGCCCCTAGCACCTCAAGGAGCAGCGGCGCCCCGCCCATCATCAGCAGGATGAGGATGGCCCACAGCAGGCAGCCGCCGCAGCCGGGCCGGCTGTGGTATTGGTATTGGTACTGGTACTGGCCGTTCATGCGGAGAAGATGGCCTCCACGAATTCCGCCGGGTCAAAATCACGCAGGTCGTCCATCTTCTCGCCCACCCCGATGAAGCGGATGGGCAGGTTGAACTCCCGGCTGATGTTGATCACGATCCCGCCCTTGGCGGTGCCGTCCAGCTTGGTCAGGGCCAGGCCGGTGAGTCCAGCCACCTGGTGGAACTGGCGGGCCTGGGAAACGGCATTCTGGCCGGTGGTGGCGTCGAGCACCAGCATCACCTCGTGGGGGGCGCCGGGGCATTTCTTGGCGATCACCCGCTTGATCTTGCGTAATTCCTCCATCAGGTTGACCTTGGTGTGCAGGCGGCCGGCGGTGTCGATGATGATGACGTTGAAGTTGCGGTTCTTGGCGTACTCCAGGGCGTCGAAGGCCACCGAGGAGGGATCGGCGCCCTGCTGCTGGGCCGAGACCTCCACCCCGATGCGCTCGCCCCAGACCTTGAGCTGGTCGATGGCCGCGGCCCGGAAGGTGTCGGCGGCCACCAGGAGCACCTTGTTGCCGGCCTGCTTGAATTTGTGGGCCAGCTTGCCGATGGTGGTGGTCTTGCCCACCCCGTTCACCCCCAGCACCAGGATGACGAACGGCCCTGACTCTGGCAGCACCAGCTCCGCCGGACGCTCCACCTGTCGCAGGAAGTCGAGCATTCGGGCCTTCAGAAAGCGGCGCAGGGCCTCGGGGTCGGCCAGCTCCTGGCGGCTCACCTGCGCCCTGGCCTCGTCCAACAGCTCCTGGACGGTGCGGACGCCCAGGTCGGAGGTGATCAGCGCCTCCTCCAGCTCGTCGAGCAAGTCGGCGTCGATCACCTTCTTGCCGTGAAACACCCGATCCACCTTGTCGAGCAAGGCCTCCCTGGTCTTGGCGAGCCCGCTCTTCAAACGCTGCAAGAGCCCGGCCTGGGCCTCGGGCGCTGGTTCCGGGGTCGGCGGGGTCAGCTCGGGAACCGCTGCCTCCAGCGTCGGACTTACTACGGCCTGCGGCTGGGGCTCCGGTTTGCTCTCGGCCCCTAAGCCGATCTTTTTCTTGAACCATCCTAACATGATATCATCCTTTAGTTAATCAGCCGTCATGGCACAAATTTGATGGCGTCGCAGTAGCTCGGACTCTTGGCGGCGCCAGCAACCGTGATGATCTCTCCTGCCGCCCTTTACGCGCCGGCCATACCCCCGGCGGCCCAGACCATCAGGGCGACGATGACGAAGGTGGTCTCCAGGCCGAACTCCAGCCTCACCCCCGGACTCCAGTAGCCCCGGCTGTACAGCCAGGTGACCCCGGCCAGATAGAGCAGGCCGGGCGCCAGGCCATAGCCCGCCGGCACCGCAATCAGGCCCAGGGCGGGATAGACGGCGAGCAATCCCAGAAGCAGGATCAGGACGGCGTTCAAGACCCCGAGGGTCTTTTTCGCCCCCAGGAGCACCGGCAGGGTCTCCCGGCCCAGGATGCGGTCGCTCTGCACCTGGAAGACATCGAACAGGGCGTTGCGGACAAAGACCATGAGCAGGATATAGGCCATCACCCCGTAGCTCCGGGCAGTTAAGCCCTGGCCGTCGTACAGGGCCGGGATGATAACCACCACCAGGGCCCAGGCCAGGGCCACGAAGAAGGTCTTGGAGCCGGGGATCTCCTTGAGCCGCGACACCTTGATCCGCTCGGCCAGGAAGCGGGGGATGAAGTTGATCCGGTAGAGGACGCCGAAGACGCTCATCACCAGGAGCAGGGTCAAGGGCCGCCAGCCGCCGCCGGCGGTCACCAGGAGCCCCGCCACCAGGGCGACGGTGGAGACGGCCATCATCGCCTTGCGGTACTTGCGGCTGAACTGCTGATAGGCGGGGTCGTCGAAGACCTGCGCCTGCCGGTCGGCCAAGCGGTTGATGTTGTGCATGGCGAAGAGGTAGCAAAGCGCGATGAAGCCGTGCGCCAGCCGGGGCGTGATGCCCTGCAAGCTCCCGCAGGCCACGGCCAGGAGGCCGCCGCCCAAGGCGACGTAGAGGTTGGAGACCATCAGGAAACGCACCAGGCGGTAGAGGCCATGCGCCAGATGGTTGTCGCCCCGTCCGGGGATGGCCTCCAGGGCCCTGGCCACCCGGTTGATCATCCAGGTGGGGGTGGAGGCCCCGGCGGTGACCCCCACGCAGTCGAAGGCCTTGATGGCCGCCACGTCCAGCTCCTCCTCGGTCTCGACCAGGAACACCCGGCGGCCCATGCCCGAGGCGATCTCGGCCAGGCGGGTGGTGTTGGCGCTGTTCTTGCCGCCCACCACCACCACTGCCTCCACCTGCCCGCACAGGGTGCGCACCGCCTCCTGGCGGCGGTGGGTGGAGTCGCAGATGGTGTTGAACACCTCGCCCTGCGGGTAGCGGCGGGTGATGATCCCGGTGATGGCCGCCAACACCGCCTCGTCCTGGGTGGTCTGGCTGACGATGATGTAGGGCCGCGTCGGATCGAGGACTAGCTCCCTGGCCTCGGCCTCGTTGGACACCACCTGGCAGTCCGGCCCGGCGTAGCCCATCAGACCATCGACCTCGGCGTGGTTGCGGTCGCCCACGATTACCGTGGTCTTGCCCAGCCGGCGGTGTTTGCCGATGATCGCCTGCACCTTGAGCACCCGGGGGCAGGTGGCGTCCTTGACCGTGAGACCGGCGTCCTTGAGTCCCTTCTTTTTGACCGGCGGCACCCCGTGGGCCCGGATGATCACCGTGCCGGCGGCGGTCTCCGGCACCTCCTTCAGCACCCCGACCCCCTTGTCCTTAAGCACTCCCAGCACCTGAGGGTTGTGGATCAGGGGCCCGAAGGTGGCGATCCGCTCCTCCCCCCGGTTGACCAGGTCGAGGGTCAGATCGACCGCCCGCCGTACCCCCATGCAGAAGCCGGCCTTCTTGGCCACCAGCACCCTCATCGCCGGGGGTCCTCCTCCGGCGACTCCCCGGCCTCACCCTGCTCGTCTCCCTCGTGCCGGCAGAGGTGGGTGACTAGGATTTGCTGCGGGATGCCGCCACCCAGGGCCAGGCGGGTGTTGTTGACGATCACCACGAAGGGCCCGGTGGGGTGGTTGCTGACCACCTCCAGGCAGGCGCCGGGGAGGAGCCCCAGGTCCGCCAGGCGGTTGGTATTCTCCCGCATGGCCACTACCTTGACGATCCGCACCCGCTCACCGTTGGCGGCCAGGTGCAGGGGCAGGGTGGGCGTCCGGCTGGCCAGGCAGTGGCCGCAGAGGCCGTAGATCTCGGTCTTGTGTTGCAGGACGTGGAAGCGGTGGCTCTCGGCGATTTTAAGTTGCAGGGCCTCCAGGATGTCGTCCTTGAATTCCTCGATTCGCCCGCACTTGGTGCAGATCAGGTGATCGTGGTGCTTGCCCAGGTGCAGGTGCTCGTAACGTGGCTCCTGGCTGTCGAAGTCCAGGCGCTGGGCGAAGCCGTACTGGCAGAACATCTGCATGGTTTCTTGGAGAAAGGCCCGGTCGCGCAGCTCGGGCCGGCCCTCGCCCACCATCTCCAGCAGCTCGGAGATGCTGACGTGCAGCTCGGTGGCCAGAAAGATGTCCAGGATGGCCAGTCGCTCGGGGATGCGGGTGGCCCGGAAGGACTCCAGCACCGTCTCGAACTGCTCGCGGTCGTGACGGTGCTCCTCGGCCACCGCCGGGGGCGGGGGCTCTTGGCCCTTGGGCCAGACCCGCTTGAGCAGGGCCGAGACCGGGGTTAAGAGCCGGGAGCCCAGCCCGCCCCGGTCCTGGCCGTCGTGCCGCCGGCACCTGGCGCGCCCGCCTGCCTCCTTTGAACTTTTCATCGCCCCTTACTCATACGGATCGGTCTTTTTGCCACGCCATCAACCATGATGATCTCGCCAAAAGGCAACCGATGGCTAAGCAAAAGGGCAGACATGCAAGGCGCGGGGTGCGTTTGGCGAGAGGCAATACATATGGTATGGCCTGACGAGCCCAACCGCCCCGCAACGCCGTAGATCGGTCTTTTGGGGACGCCATCAACCCTGATGGTCTCGCCCAAAGGTAGCCGATGGCTAAGCAAAAGGGCCGAGATACAAGGCGCGGGGTGCGTTTGGCGAGTGAGGCCATACATGTGGTATGCCGAACGAGCCCAACCGCCCCGCAACGCCGTAGATCGGTCTTTTTGCGACGCCATCAACCCTGCCGGCCAAAGTCATCGTCGAAGCGCACGATGTCGTCCTCGCCCAGGTAGCTGCCGTTCTGCACCTCGATCAGCTCCAGGGGAATGACCCCGGGGTTCTCCAGGCGATGGTTCTCCCCGCAGGGGATGTAGGTGGACTGGTTCTCCATAACCAGGAACACCCGCTCCCCGCAGGTCACCCGGGCCGTGCCCCGGACCACCACCCAGTGCTCGGAACGGTGGTGGTGCATTTGCAGCGAGAGCTTGACCTTGGGCAGGACGGTGATCCGCTTGATCTTGAATTTTTCCTGCTCCTCCAGCACCGTGTAGCTGCCCCAGGGCCGAAACACCGTCTGGTGCAGCCGGTACTGCTCCCGGCCCTCCCGCTTCAGGCGGTCCACCACCAGCTTGACCTCCTGGGAGCGGTTCAGGGGGGCCACCAGCACCGCGTCGGCGGTCTCGATCACCAGGGTGTCGGCCAGCCCCACCGCCGCCACCAGGCCGTGCTCGGCGCGGATCAGGCAGTTGTCAACCTCGGTGAGCAGCACGTCGCCGCTCGCCACGTTGCCCCGTTCGTCCTTGTCCGCCACCTCCCACAGCGCCCGCCAGGAGCCGATGTCGCTCCAGCCGAGATCGGCCCCCACCACCGCCACCTGGCGGGAACGCTCCATTAGGGCGTAGTCGATGGAATCCGCTGGACAGGCCCGCATACTCTCGGCATCCAGGCGGAAAAACACCCCGTCCGCCGTCCCCCGCTCCACCGCCTGGGTCATGGATTCGGCGATCATCGGGCAGTGGACGGCCATCGCCGCCATCAGGGTCTGGCTGTCGAAGGCGAAGATCCCGGAATTCCAGAGATACTCGCCCGAGGCCAGGTAGTTGCGGGCCGTGGCCAGGTCTGGTTTCTCGACAAAGGAGCGCACCGCATGGCCCTCACCCCGCTGGATATAACCGTAGCCGGTCTCGGGGGCGGTGGGCTTGACCCCGAAGGTGACCAGTTGCCCGGCTTGGGCCAGGGCACTAGCCCGTTCCACCGCGCCGGCGAAGGCCTCGGACTTGCTAATCAGGTGATCGGCGGGCATGACCAGGAGCGTCACCGGCTCCCCGTGGAGCCGCTGGCTGTAGCAGGCGGCGGCGTAGATGGCCGGGGCGGTGTTGCGGCCCGTGGGCTCAAGCAGGATGACCGCTTGCCCCCCACCCTCCACGGCCTCGAGCTGGGACTTGACCAGGAAACGGTGCTCCTCGCCCACCACCAGCAGGGGCGGGGCCGCGTCCGGCAATCCCAGGGCCCGGACAACGGTGGCCTGCAACAAGGAGTGGTCGCCCACCAGGTTGATGAGCTGCTTGGGGTAGAGTTCCCGGGAAAGGGGCCAGAGCCGGGAGCCGGTGCCGCCGGCCAGGATGACGGGTTGGATGATCGCCATGTCAAGTTCCTTGTTGGTAAATTTGATGAGCCTGCCGGCCGGGCTTAGTATGCCGGCCCCTGGCCTTGATCCCGCCGGGCCTTCAGCCACTCGTGGACCACCGGCCAGAGGGAGAGGATGACGATGGCCAGGACGACCAGCTCGAAATTTCTCTTCACTATCGGAATTTCGCCAAAAAAATGGCCGGCGGCGGTCAGGAGACCCACCCAGAGGCAGGCCCCCAGCACGTTGTAGGCGGCGAAGTGGCGGTAGGTCATCCGGCCCACCCCGGCCACGAAGGGGGCGAAGGTGCGGACGATGGGCACGAAGCGGGCCAGGACGATGGTCTTGTTGCCGTACTTTTCGTAGAAGGCGTGGGTCTTCTCCAGGTGCTCCCGCTTGATGAAGCCGATTCCGCCCCCCTCGAGCCGCGCCCCGAGCAGGCGGCCAGCCGCGTAGTTGGCCGCATCCCCCAGGATGGCGGCGGCGGCCAGGCTGACAAAGAGCAGCCAGGGACTGAGTCCGGTGCGCGAGGCCAGGGCCCCGGCGGCGAAGAGCAGGGAGTCGCCGGGCAGGAAGGGGGTGATCACCAGCCCGGTCTCGGCGAAGATCACCAGGAACAGGATGCCGTAGGTCAGGCCGCCGTACTGGCCGATCACCCCTTGCAGGGAACGGTCGAGATGGAGGATGAAGTTGAGGCAGTCGGTAAAAAATCTCATGGGGGGCAACTCGTCTCCCTTGCGGGCCGGGTGGGAGGCGCGGCAAGGTTTATTTATTCGTAAAGCAAAAAGGGCCGCCGCCGCTCGGCGAACTCCAGGAGCCCGCCCCGCCACTTGGTCTCCAGCTCCAGCACCGTCCAACTCCGGCTCAAGCCCTCCCGGATCGACTTGTCGCCGAGGATCAAATCCAGCGGGGCGCGGACGAAATCGTACTCGTAGGGCGGCTCCTTTAAGCGGAATTCCTCGGGGAAGAGCCGCATGACCGCCGCCAGCAGGGCAAGACTGGTTCGATAGGGCAGGAAGGCGTGCGGGTCGGTGACATGGATCTGAAAGCCCCAGCAGGGCACGCCCGCCCACTTGTTGGCAGTGGGCTCGAAGCACAACGGCCGCAGGAGGCAGCCCGGCAGGGGGGTGTCGTCAATGGCCTTGAGCACCGCCGCCGGGTTCAGGAAGGGGGCGCCGAACAGCTCAAAGGGCAGGGTGGTGCCGCGGCCCTCCGAGAGGTTGGTGCCCTCCCAGAGCACCTGGCCGGGATAGACCAGGGCCGACAGGTAAGTCGGCAGGTTGGGCGAGGGAAAGACCCAGGGCAGGCCGGTATCGGGGAAATGCATCTCCCGCCGCCAGCCGCGCATGGGGATGACCGTAAGCTCGGCGGGCTGCGGCAGCCCGTCGTTCAACAGCCGGGCCAGCTCGCCGAAGGTCAGGCCGTGGCGCATGGGCAGAGTCGCCACCCCCACGAAGGAGCGGCAGTCGTCCTTCAGAAGGTTGCCCTCCATCTGGCGGCCGCCCACGGGGTTGGGCCGGTCGAGCACCACCACCCGTTTGCCGTGGCGGGCGGCCTCCTCCAGGCAGTAAAGCAGGGTGGACATGAAGGTGTAAACCCGGGTGCCGGCATCGACCAGGTCCACCAGCAGCACGTCCAGGTGCTCCAGCATCCCGGCCTCGGGACGGCGGGTGTCGCCGTAGAGGCTGAAGATCGGCCGGCCATGCTCGTCCACCCGGTGGCCAGACTCGACCATGTTGTCCTGCTTTTCGGCGAAAAAGCCGTGCTGGGGAGAGAATAGGCAGCGCAACTGTCCGGGGAAGGCCTGAGCGATTAGCTCCCGGGCGGGCCGGAAATGGCCATCCACCGAGGCCTGGTTGCCCAACAGCCCCAGCCGCTGGCCCTCAAGCCAGGGTGGCGGCGCCTTGACAAGTTCTTCAAGCCCCAGGGAAATCATCGATTAACGTATTGAAATGGCAGGATAAATTTTACAATCTCCTCGGATTGACAAGTGACAAAAAATACCAATATACCTTGCGAAAAACAACACCTATTGCTAACTTCACGAGAATTAAGCAAGATGGCCTCGAAAAAAGACCGATCGGCGGCGGACGCCTGATGTCTGGCTCCCGGCCCCTGTTAATCCTGGCTCCTGAAAACCTGAGGTTTTCGCATGAAAATCGCCATCAGCGGCAAGGGCGGGGTGGGCAAGACCACCATCCTGGCCCTGCTCGCCCATCACTTGAAGAGTCGTTTTGCCAGGATACTGGTAATCGACGCCGATCCCAGCCCCCACATGGCCCAGGCCCTGGGCATCGAGCACCCGGAGCGGATCACCGCCATCGCCGAGATGCGGGAGTTGCTCTCCGAGCGGGCCGGCAAGACCGAGGGCTCGCCCTTCTACAACTTAAATCCCGAAATCGACGACCTGCCGGAGCGCTTCATGCAGGAGCGGGACGGGATCAAGCTTATGGTGCTGGGCGCCATACCGACCGGCAACTCCGGCTGCGCCTGCGCCGAAAATACCGTTCTCAAGCGGCTGTTAACCAAACTTATGCTAGGCAAAGACCAGGCGGTGCTCCTCGACATGGAGGCCGGGGTCGAGCACCTGGGCCGGGGCACCATCGCCGGGGTCGATCATCTGCTGATTGTGGTTTTGCCCTCCGCCGCCAGTGTCCGCACTGCCCTTAAGATCCGGCAACTGGCCAGGGAGGTGGGGATTCCCCGGATGTCCTTGGTCGGCAACGGCATCCAGACCCCGGAGGACGCGGCCTTTATCGAATCCCAGCTCGGCGAGTCCTTGATCGCTAGTTTTCCTGATTCCCAGGAGATAAGGGGGGCGGAACGCCGGGGTCTGCCGCTCGCCACCGTGGTCGGGGCGATGAGCCGCCCGCTGCGGGATATGGAGGCGGCCCTGCTCCCGGCCTGACCCTGCCGGCCGTCACCGCCGGACTGGGGTCCGGCCTGCCGCTGGGGACGGTATCGCCGCTGCCCTAGGCGCGGCGGATCGTAGGCAACGGAGGCTTAAGTGGGCGGCGTCTGGGCCGCTCGGCCCCGTCCTTCGCGGTCGTGGCTGGCAAACAACAGGGGATAGAGCAACAGGTAGCCGCCTTGGCAGAGGGCGGCGAGCAGCAGGGGCAGGTTGAGTTCCCCGTGGCTGATCATGAGGCCGGCGAGGATTGGCCCCAAGGCGCGGGGCAGTTGGATGGACAGGCTGTTGACGCTGGCGGCCAGTCCCCGCCGCCGTCCGTCCACCAGGCCCAGGGCCAGGGCCTGCCTGGCCCCCGCCGTGCCCCGGTTGCTGGCCGAACGTCCGGCGTAAAGGGCCGCCGCCACCCCGAAGTTGGGGGCCCAGGGCATGGCGAGCAGAAAACCCAAACCGATGGCCCGCATCGTCACCACTGTCCGCACCGTCCCGACTCTCCCGGACAAACGTCCGCCGAGCAGCGACGAGAGGGCGGCCAGCAGAAGCCCCGCCGCCACCACCGGGGCGATCGTCCCCGGGCCCCGGCCAAAGCGCAGCGCAAACCAGAGGGGCAGAAGCGGCGCCACCAATCCTATGCCCAGGCCGTTTAGGGTGTTGACCAGCCCCAAGCGGACGATCAACTCCCGTTCCCTGGCCGCCAGCGGCGCCCGCTCCCCTCGCCTTAGACCCCATGCCGGCTCGGGCAGGCGATAGACGACGGCAAAAACCAGCGCCGCAGCCAGGGCGGAGAGAAAAAAGAGGGGCCGATAGGCGGCGGCCGGGGCCGGCCCCTTGCTTGCCAGCCCCGGCAGGGCCGCGAGTAGCGCCCCGCTCATCATGCCCGTGAAACCCACCGCCATGTTGAACGACAGCACCCGTCCCAGCCGTTCGACAGGTGCCAATCCGGCCAGCCAGGCCTGCTCCACCGGGGCGAAGGGCCCGGCGGCCCCGTTAGCGCCCCGCCCGAATCCCCCCACCAGCGCCGCCAGGGCCAGGGGCGTGCGAGCCGGGGTGGCCAAGGCCAACAGGGAGGCGGCCAGCACCGCCGCATCATAGGCCAGCAGAAAGCGCCGCCGGCCAATCCGGTCGCTGAGCGGCCCCACCAGGGCCGTAAGCCCGGCCCCGAGCAACATCCCCACCCCCAGGGTAAACCCCAAGAATCTGGCCGACCAGCCCAGCGCCTGGGCGTAGAGCGAAAAATCGACCGCCAGCGCCCCCTGGGCCACGCTGCGCAGGCCACGGGCCGCGATCAGGGCCGCCGCCTCTCGCCTTAGCCCCTGCCAGGGCATCCGCCAGGCCATCATCAGCTCCGTTCAATCAGCTTCAAGTTCATTAATAAGGGCCTTCCTGAATCTGGCCATGAGGAAGAGGAGGGTAGGGTGTGCCTCCCGAGCTTAGGCGATAACCGATAGCCTTCCGGCGGGCGGGGTGGATTGCCCGTTGGCCGCGAACCGGCGGGCCGCTAGGGCTTGGGGAGTGGATGGGGTTGACATTTTTTGGATTAGGCCCTGGCCCGCCTGCTGATAGACGTCGCGCTGGGTCGTTGTCCCCTGATTTTGATCGGTGGCTGCGGGGGAGCCATGGGCCGTCAGCCGTGCCTGTTGCGCCGCCTGGGCCGCTTGCGTCTGTTGCAGTTCCTGGCTGGAGGCGGCGATTTTCAGGGTGGCCTGAGCCGCTACCCGTTGATCCTGGGGCGAGGGGTCGGCGGGGGCCAAGGCCGCCTGGCGCACCACCTGCATCTTCTGGATGGTCGTCTCCGGGTTGCGTTCCCGGCTGGTGTCGATCTGCACCTCGCCCGCCACCGCGTAGCTCTGGCCGTCTGGCCCCCGCTGGTAGGTGTAGGAGGCCCCGCTCATGGCGTAGCCGCCCGCCGCCGCCAGGTGGGCCAGCTCGTGGGCCTTGACCGCCTGGTCGGTCTTTTGCAACTCTTGGATCACCTTTTGCTCTTCTTGGGTCAGGGGCTGGCCGTTGGGCTTCTTGGGGGCGAGGGCGGCGGCTGGCGGTTTGGCCTGTCCTTGGCCGGGGGCGGTGGTTTGATTCCCCGCCGGGCCGGCGCCGTTGGCCTTGCTGTCCGCGAGGGCGGCGTTGGCGTCTTGTCCGCCTTGGCCTCCGGCGGCTTGCTGGCGGGTATAGACCAAGGGGCCTGTGGCCGCCGTGGGTTGCCAGGCCCTGGGGTTGCCGGGGGTGTAGGTGACGGCTAAGGCCGGGGTAGTGTCGGATGCCTGTTGGGGCGCGGAAGGGGACGTTTTCCCGGCGGGCGGGCCGGGGAACAGGGCGGAGATCAGCGAGGATAGGCTGGCGGCGGAGTTCATGGCCTGGGCGATGGTTCTACATCAAGGTTCCGGTCATCCCTGACCAGGAGACGCCCATCCGTGGGGGAGTGGTATCAGCGGCACATCATCCGGCATTTTCTTATCGGCAGTTCGGGTGGCGGGCTTAAATGAAAGATCCGCCGCCTGGCAGAGACTACGCCCCCCGTTCCTCCATGGGCACGAAGGGCCGGGTCACCGGGCCGACGTAGATTTGCCGGGGGCGGCCGATCCGCCAATTTTCGTCGTCCCACATCTCCTTCCAGTGGGCGATCCAGCCCGGCAGGCGGCCCAAGGCGAACATGACGGTGAACATGTCCTTGGGGATGCCGATGGCCTTGTAGATGATGCCGCTGTAGAAGTCCACGTTGGGGTAGAGACGGCGCTCGATGAAGTAAGGGTCAGTCAGGGCGACCTCCTCGATCTCCTTGGCCAGGTCGAGCAGGGGATCGACTACCCGCAGGGCACAAAGCACGTCGTCACAGGCCTTCTTGATGATCTTGGATCTAGGGTCGTGGCTCTTGTACACCCGGTGGCCGAAGCCCACCAGCCGGAAGGGATCGTTGGGATCCTTGGCCTTGTCGATGTATTTGCGATAGTTGCCGCCCTCCAGTTGGATCCGTTCCAGCATCTCGATCACCGCCTGGTTGGCGCCGCCGTGCAGCGGCCCCCACAGGGCGCTGATCCCGGCGGAGATCGAGGCGTAGAGGTTGACGTGGGCGCTGCCCACCAGGCGCACGGTGGAGGTGGAGCAGTTTTGCTCGTGGTCGCCGTGCAGGATGAGGAGCTTGTTTAAGGCATCGACGATGATGGGGTTCACCTCGTAGGGCGCCACCGAGGTGTGGAACATCATGTTTAAGAAGTTGGCGCAATACGAGTAGTCGTGCCGGGGATAGACCAGGGGGTGCCCCATGGCCTTCTTGTAGGAGAAGGCGGCGAGGGTCCGCACCTTGGAGATCAGCCGGGCGGTCATCATGTCGATCTGCATCATTGGGTCGTTGATCATCTCGGGGTAGAACACCGACAGGGCGTTTACCATCGAGGAGAGGATCGACATCGGCGGCGAGCCTTGGGGGAAGCGGTCGAAGAAGTGCACCATGTCCTCGTGGATCAGGGCGTACTTGTTGAGCATCCCGGAGAAGTGCTTGAGCTGCTTCACCGTGGGCAGGGAGCCGTGCACCAGGAGGTAGGCGACCTCGACGAAGGTGCATTTTTCGGCCAGATCATCGATGGGGTAGCCCCGGTAGTTCAAGATGCCCTGGTCGCCGTCCAGGTAGGTGATGGCGCTGGCGCAGGAGCCGGTGTTCATGTAGCCGTAGTCCAGGGTGATGTAGCCGGTCTGGCTGCGCAACTTGCTGATATCGATAGCCTTCTCGCCCTCCTCGCCGATGAGGATGGGGAACTCGTACTCCCGGCCCTCGACGATCAGCCTGGCCTTTTCCGGTGCGTAGTATTTTTCGAGCTTCATGCCACCTCCGTGGACGATGCGGTGAAGAGAAGAGGTCTCGCCCCCTGGCCCACGCCGGTCTTGCGGGGCGTGCGCCGATGGGGTAAAAGGGGGGCGGGGACGGGAGCCCGTCTCATAGATAACAAGTTTTGCGCCAACTGTCTAGTTGCGGCTCCAGGCCGGAGGGCAAGCAGGCTGTTTACCTTTAACCTTGAACCTTTAACCTGTATGCCCTTCTCCACCCTGGCGGCCCGGATGGCCGTTTTTAACCAAGAGGCGAGCCTCTACCCGGTATCCTGCGAGCGGCTGGCCAACGGCCGCAGTGACGCCGAGTGGCTTCAGGCGGTGCTGGCCGCCGGGGCGCGCCTAGTGCAACTGCGGGACAAGCGGTCGAGCGACCGGGAGCTGTTCGTCAAGGCCCGTCAGTTCCGGGAGTTGACCGCCGCCCATGACGCCTTGCTGATCGTCAACAACCGGGTGGACATCGCCCTGGCGGTGGGCGCCGACGGCATCCATCTCGGCAACGACGACCTGCCCGCCCCGGAGGCCCGCCGCCTGGCCCCGGAGCTGATTATCGGGGTCTCGGCCAACACCCCGGAGCAGGCGGCCTCGGCCTCGGCCCGCGGCGCCTCGTACTACAATATCGGCCCCCTGTTCCCCACCCGCACCAAGGAGGGGCTGTCGCAATTCTTGGGGCTGGAGGCGATTGGCGACTTCTCGGCCCGCTCGGAATTGCCCTTCACGGTCATGGGCGGGATCAAGTTCGAGCATCTCACCCGTCTGCTGGCGCTTAAGGTCCGGCGGATCGCGGTGGTCACCGCCCTCACCCAGGCCCCGGACATCGAGGCCGAGACCCGGCGCTGGCTTGCGGCCATGCACCAGGCGCGCCCTTTTGCCTAGCCCTCGGCTACCTTTTGGCGAGCGCATCACCCTTAACCACTAATATCGCCATGACCTTGGAAGATCAAAAAAACGCCATCCTGCTGCTTATGGATTACGCGGTCAACGACGAAGATCAGGCCCCGGCCCGGGAGCAGGTTGATCGTTACGGCAACGATGTCATCGCCCTGCACCTCTTCCACGAGTTCTACAGCTACCTGCCGGAGGCGGAAAACGACGCCATCCGCGAGCTTAGGCGGCTGGACAAGCGGGGCGGCAACTTTATCCTCGCCGTCACCACCAACCGCGACACCTACCTCTACCTCTGCAATCACGAGGGGGCCGAGTTTTTAGGGAACCAGCGGGAGGGGATCTGGGACGAGGAGGTGCTGGGGTATTTCGGATATAGCCGCGAGCAGGCCATGGAAAAATTCGCCGCGCTCGACGCCTTCCCGGTCTATACCCCGGTGGGGCTGAACAAGGGCCTGTGCCTGGTGTGCGCCGTGGAGAAAGGCGAGCCGCATCGGTTGGGATGCCCGGTGGAGGTCTGCCCCTGGTGCGGAGGGCAGCTAGTCGGCTGCAACTGCCGCTTTAGCGAGGCCGGGGTGGATAGGCTTGACTCCGAGGCCCAGCTCGACGCCTTTATCGAGGCCCTGGAGGCCAAGGGCCGCATCCCCTTCGATCCCGTCGATCAGGGGGTCGGCTTCATCAAGGCCGGGTGAGAGGTTTTACTTTAACTGGTTGAGGTAGCGGTAAAACTCCGAGTCCGTGGCTACCACCAGCTTGGTGTTGGCGCCGATGGTCTGCTGATAGCTCTCCAGGGTCTGATAGAAGCTGTAGAACTCCGGGTCTTGGTTGTAGGCGGCGGCGTAGATTTGCGCCGCCTGGGCGTCGGCCTTGCCCTTGATCTCCTCCGCCTCTTTCTGGGCCGAGGAGGTGACGGTCCGCAGTTCCCGGTCCACCTTGCCTAAGATCTCCGCCTTCTGGCCCTCGCCTAGGGAGCGCTTCTCCGCCGCGATCCGCTTGCGCTCCGAGATCATCCGCTCATAGACCTTGTTTTGCACCGAGGAGATGTAGTTCACCCGCTTGAACATCACGTCCACCACCTCGATGCCGTACTTGACGGTGGCCTGGGAGGCGATCTGGTGGATCTCCTCGGCCAGCTTGTCGCGGCCGGTGGTGATTGGTGCGTCGTCGCCCTGTTCCTTGTCCTTGGCGCTGGGGCGCCAGTCGGAGCTGCGGATGATCTCCACCAGGTCGTGCTTGTTCACCAGGTCCCGCACCGTGGAGTCGATCACGTCGTCGAGGATGGTCTGGGCCCGGGTCTCGTCCTTTACCGCCTGCATGAAGGTCAGGGCGTTGGCGATCCGCCAGCGGGCGGTGACATCGACATAGACGAAGGTCTTGTCCTTGGTGGGGATCTGGTTGGGGTCGCCGTCCCAGATCAGGATCTTCTTGTCGAAGTAGGACACGTCCTGGACAAAGGGCTTTTTCAAGTGCGGCCCGGACCGGGTGGCCGGCGTTCCCACCGGGGCCCCGAACTGGGTGACCACCGCCTGCATTCCCTCCGGCAGGATGAAGAAGCTGTTCCACAGGGTGATGACGAGCAGGCCCAAGGCCACCAGCAAGGCGATGCGGATATTTTTAGGCACGTTGTTCTCCTAGGTAAGGTCAGTGGGCCGGCTCGGCCTTGATCGCCGCCGGGGCGGCGGCCTGGCCGAGATCGAGAAAGGGCAGGATGGCGCGTTGATCCTTGTCCACCAGGTAGATAGCCTCCACCTTGGGCAGCACCTTGCGCATGGTTTCCAGGTACATCCGTTTGCGGGTCACCTCCTTGGCGCCCTGGTACTGGCTCAGGATGCTAAGGAAACGAGCGGTATCGCCCTTGGCTATGTTGACCCGCTCCACCGCGTAGCCCTGGGCCTCCTCCAGGATCTTCTTGGCGGTGCCCTTGGCCTTGGGGATCACCTGGTTGTAGTTCTCCTCCGCCTCGTTGACTAAGCGCTTCATGTCCTGATCCGCCTCGTTCACCTCGTTGAAGGCCGGTTTTACCTGCTCGGGCGGGTTGACGTCTTGTAGTTTGACGGTGACGATCTTGATCCCGCTCTGGTAGCTGTTCAAGGTCTCTTGCAGGTTCTTGGCCATCGCCGACTCGATGGCCTCGCGGCTCTGCAAGGCGTAGTCGAAGTCGTGATCGCCCATTACCCGGCGGATGGCCGTTTCGGAGACATCGCGCACCGCCTGTTCGGTATTCTTGACCTTGAACAGGAAGTCAACTGGGTCTTGCACCTTGTACTGGACGATCCATTCGGCATCCACCACGTTCTTGTCGCCGGTGAGGATCAGGGACTCGCTGTTGAAGCCGCTCTTGTCATACAAGGTCTTCTCCCCCGGCACCTTGGTGCGGAAGCCGAACTCCTCCTTGCGCACGTGCTCCACGTCCACCTTGCGCAGGGTGTCGATCAGGGGGAGCTTGAAATGCAGCCCGGGGTCGGTGGTGGCGTAGAAGCGGCCCAGGCGGAGGACTACCCCCCGTTCGCCGGGGGCGATGGTGTAGAGGGCGGCGGAGAGGAGGTTGAAGGCCACGAGGATGAGCACTACCGGCAGCACCTTGGGCAGCAGGGTGCGAGCGGTGGGCGGCCCGGAGGGCGGGCGAACGGCCCCGCCGCCGCCTCCACCCGCCGGGGCGCTGCCTTCCGGCGGGCCCTCGAAGTGGTCTTTGATCTTCTTGATCAGGGCGGCGATCAGCTCTTCCGGCGAGGGCGGCCCCTTCTTTCGGCCCCAGGACGGGGGTTGGTTGGGTATGGGCATGGTGAGGGACTCCTGCTTTATGTTAATCCTGATGGCGTCGCAAAAAGATCGATCTACTGCGTTGCGGGGCGGTTTGCCTGTCGGCCCTTTTGCTTAGCCATTGGTCGCCTTTCTGCGAGACCATCAATCCTGTCTCCTGATTTCTGAGACAAGGCACTATCGCTGATTTTGTCCCGCTTGACAATACCTTTCGCATGACGCCCCGGGAGGGAGGGCGCGGTTGAGGGCCGCTCGGGCTGGGAGGGGCTCAGTGCCCGAAGACCTTGATCTCGCTCAAGAACCAGCCGGATTTGGCCGGGGGCTGGTAGCGCACCCGGAGGTAACGGGCCAGCTGGGGCCGCAGGGGGACGATCAGGGCGGTGGCGGCGTTGGGGCGGGGGTCGTGAAGTGGGAGGGGATGCCAGGTGCGCCGGTCAGTTGAGAACGCCAGGGCAATTTTTCCCCTGGCGGCGGGGCGGAGGTTGCCGCGGCTAACGGCGGGAGAACTTTGCAGGATCTCGATCTGGCGCACCGTGAATTCCTGGCCCAGATCGATGACTGCCTCTGGCCGGCCCTGACCGGCCAGAGGCCGCCAGTAGGTCAGGCGCTTGCCGTCCGTCAGGTTGGCGGCGGGCCAGGCGGGGTCAAAATTCGCCGTCTCGACTGGCCGGTTTAGGGCCAGGTTGCGGTCGGGCGGGGGGCCTTGGGCCTTAATGGCCAGCTTGCTTAAGACGGAGTCTGGGGCGGGCCGCCGGCCGCTGATGATCGTCACCTCGAAGGGGGCCAGTTCCGCCGTGATCTTAGCGCTGGGCGCAGGTTCGGGGGGCGGGGCCGGGCTGATTTTAAGACGTGGCTGGCCGTCGGCCCGGTAGTCGTAGCGGTAGAGGGGCCCGGCGGGCGGGGTGGAGAAGCCGATTTCAATCTCGCGGGCGGCGGGAGAGGGATTAGCCAGCAACACGCTGGGGTTGCCCTGGGCATCGATCACGCTGGCGGCGGGCAGGTCGTCGGGGCCGGTGGTTTTTACCACCCGGACGCCTGGCCCTGACATCAGCCTGGCCAGCATCACCAGCGCCTTCCAGGCGGGGCGGGGGCTTTGGTTGTCCGGCAACCAGGGCAGGAGCCCCCAGTTGTGCTTGCCGTCCAGAAAGGAATCCTGGTTGCTCAGATTCTTGAGCGGCTCTGGGTAGTACTGGTCGCTTAGGAGCCAGAGGAAGGACGACTGCGCCCCGGCGTTCAAGAAGGCGGCGTTGGCTTCGGCCAGAAAGACCCCGTACTGGCCGCTCCTTCTCAGGGCGGCGTCCTGGGAGCCGTACTCGTCGATCCACAGTGGCTTGCCGGTGCCAGCCACCATCGCCTGGGCCTGGCGGGCGAAGGCCAGCCATTCCTGGTAGCGGCGCGGGCCGTAAACGTGGGTGGTGTAGATGTCGAGGTCTCCGTTTAGCTCCTGCGTGGCCCGGTCGAGCCACATCGGACTGGGGGTGGAGTTCGGCCCCACCAGTTTCACCAGCCCCCGGCGGCTGTCTTTGGTTAGCCGCTGATTCACGGCCCGGACTACCTCCCGGTAGTATTCCCACTGGCCCTTGCCTGGCGGCAGGTCGCCGAAGTGGTCGTTGGGCTCGGTAAACAGCACCAGGTACTTGAGGTTGCTTAGGCCGCGCACCTGGACGATCTGGTGCACCGACTCGCTGACCCAGCGGCAGTAAGCGTCGAGGTCGTCGGGGTAGCTGGCGAGCTGCTGGTCCCGGTTCCAGATCACGTCCCGCGGGAACCACCAGCCCATGTTCAGGGCCACCTGGATGCCGATTTTTTGCAGGTCGGCCAGCCAGGCGTAAAGGGCCTTCATCTTGACCGAGTTCCAATCCGGGGAGAGCCAAGGTCCGTCGCCCATTGCCCAGTCGGGCCGGTAGTAGCTGCGGACGATGCGGATGCCGGATTCGTGAAGCCGCCTCAGCTCCAGGGCGCGGAGGGCGGCGGTCATCCCCATTTCCTGGGATTCTGGCAGATGACTGAAGGCGTGATAGACGGCGTTTGTGCCCAGGAAATCCTTCTGGATCACCGCGTCCTGATCCACCGAGATGAGTTCCCGCGCCAGAAGCGGGGAGGGGGCCAGGACCGTCAGGAGGACGGCGATCAACGCCAGCAAAGATTTGGGGTCAGGTCTTGTAATCATATCTTTGAAGGGCGCCGAGGGATGCCGGTCTCCCAATCCGGGCCGGTTCCCTTTGCCTATCGTCGCCCCAGGAGAAAATCCTCGACCAGGTCCACGTCGTACTTGCTGCCGATGATCAGCGGCACCCGCTGGTGCAGGGACTCGGGCTCGATGTCTAAGATGTTCCTGCCGTCGCCGGTAATGGCCCGGCCCCCGGCCTGGGAGATGATGAAGGCGAAGGGCGAGGCCTCGTAGAGCAGGCGCAGCTTGCCGCTCAGTTTCTTGGCGTCTTTGTTGTCCTTGGGGTAGAGGAAGATGCCGCCGCTGATCAGGTTGCGGTGGAAGTCCGCCACCAGGGTGCCGATGTAGCGGGCGCTCAAGGGGCGGCCGTCGGCCTTGTCCTCCGCCTTGACGTAGTCGATGTATCGCCGCAGGTTGTCGTCCCAGTAGGGGGTGTTGCCCTCGTTGATGCTGTAGTACTTGGCCCGGGGCGGGATCTTGATATCCGGGTGGGAGAGGAAGAACTCGCCGACGCTGGGGTCCAGGGTGAAACCGTGCACCCCCTCGCCGGTGGAGAAGACCAGCATGGTGCTGGAGCCGTAGATGATGTAGCCCGCCGCCACCTGGGTGGCGCCCTTCTGCAACAGGTCGCCCTGGGTGCCCTGGCCGGTGGTGAGCGAGGAACGGCGGCGGTGGATGGAGAAGATGGTGCCGATCGAGACGTTGACGTCGATGTTGGAGGAGCCGTCCAGGGGATCGAAGGCCAGGGTGTACTTGCCCTCGTAGCCCTCGGCCACCGGGATGATGTCCTCCTCCTCCTCGGAGGTCATGACGCAGATGTAGCCGCAGCGGGCCATGCGGCGCTTGATGGTGTTGTTGGCCAGGTCGTCCAGCTTCTGCACCGATTCGCCCTGGATGTTGGTGCGGCCGGATTGGCCCAGCACGTCGGCCAGGCCCGCCATGTTGACCTCGGCGGAGATGGTCTTGGCGGCGACGATCAGCTCGGAGAGCAGGCCGGAGAGCTCGCCGGTGGCCTCCGGGTGCATGCGCTGGCTGTCTAGGATGTGGCGGCTGACGGTGATTCCCAGGGGTCGGTTCATGGGGATGATCTCCTTGCTATGTTTACGGCTGGAACCGGTGGCGGTTGACTTTATGCCCGGCGTCTGCGTCGGTAGATCTCTGCTGGCGAAATCTCCGCTGGCCAAAACGAGGGGCAACGGTTATTTTTAGCCAAATTTTCGGGATAACGCACGTCATTTTCCGCAACTTACCTCGGCATGAAAAAACCACGGGAAGACAAGATCGACGCCTCGGTGGCGGAGTGGTTTTTGACCCTGCGCTGGGGTACGGTGCTCTGCCAGGTGGCGCTCTTTGCGGCGGTGCGGCTTTTGTTCGCCATGCCGGTGCCGGCCCTGGTGCTGGGTCTGGTCGGCTTCGAGGCCTTCTCCAACCTGATCTTTCAGCGGCTCATCCGCACCCGGAAGCGTCTGCCCGCGCCCCTGTTTGTCGGGGCGATGTTCCTGGACATCGCCTTGCTTACCGGGCTGTTGGCCCTAAGCGGCGGGGCGATGAATCCCTTCACCTTTCTGTACCTGGTGCACGTGGTGGTGGGGGCCATCCTGCTGCCCAGGCTGGCGGCCTGGCTGCTGCCGGCCTTCGCCGCTCTCTGTTACGGGATCTTCTTTCTGCCTGGCTGCCAGTTTCCCCTGCCGGGCGAGGCGCAGCCGGTCTGCCACCGGCTTCCCATGTCCCCGGAGCTCAGGCTGCACCTGGAGGGGATGTGGCTGGCCTTTACCGTTACCGCCTTTTTCCTGGTCTTCTTTGTCACCAGATTGCAGCAGGCCCTGGCCGCCCACCGGGAGATCACCGCCCGGCTGCGGGAGGAGCAGGACAAGAACGAGCGCCTGGCCTCCCTGGCGGCTCTGTCGGCGGGGGCGGCCCATGAGTTCGCCACCCCGCTCGCCACCATCGCCGTGGCCAGCGGCGAGCTGTTCCGGGAGGTGAGCGCCGCCGGCCACGAGACCTGGCGGGACGACCTGCAACTGATCCGCGACCAGGTGGCCCGCTGCCGGGACATCCTCTATCAGATGGCGGCGGACGCCGGCGAGCCCCTGGGCGAGGGGCTGGTCGAGCTGACCCTGGCCGGGTTGCTGGCGCTGGTGCGCGACTCGCTGGACGGCCCCCGCCGGGAGCGGCTGCTGATCGAATGTGACGCCCCGGACGAACGGCTCACCGTGCCCCGGCGCTCGGTGCAGCGGGCCTTGCGCGGCCTGGCCTCCAACGCCTTCAACGCCTCGGCGCCCACCGCTTTGGTGATCATTCAGGCCAGGATGGAGGGAGAGCTGGCCTGTTTTGTCATCATTGACCGGGGCCGGGGCATGGATGCCGAAACCGCGGCCAAGGCCCAGGAACCGTTTTTCACCACCAAGCCGCCGGGCCAGGGGCTGGGACTGGGACTCTATCTCGCCGCCACCCTGGCCCGGCGGCTGGGCGGCGAGCTGACGATCGATTCCGTGCCGCTTGTCGGCACCACGGTGCGGTTTTGCCTCCGCCGGACGCCGGCGGCGCGGGAGGGGGGCTGAGGTTGTCGTTTCAGGCAGGGCCAGAAGAGGTCGAGGAGGAATAGATGAGCGAGGCGAAGGGAGTTAAGATCGAGGAGCAGGCCCACCGCATCCTGCTGGTCGATGACGAGGAGGTGTTCCGTAAGCGCCTGGCCGCGGCCCTGGTCCGGCGCGGCTTTGCCGTCCACGAGGCGGAGGATTTCGAGGCGGCGCTGAGGGCGCTCTTGGCGCACGACCCGGAGATGGCCCTGATCGATCTCAGGATGCCGGGCCGCTCGGGGCTGGAGCTGGTGGCGGAGGCCAAACGGCTGCGGCCGGCGATAAGAATCGTGGTGCTCACCGGATACGGCAGTATCGCCACCGCCAGCCAGGCGATCAAGCTGGGGGCGATGGAGTATCTCTCCAAGCCCGCCGATGTGGACGAGATCCTGCGCGCCTTCTCGCGGGACGCGTCCCTGGGCCTGCCGTCTGGCACGGAGGACTTCGTCCCCCCCAGTCTGGCCCGGGTGGAATGGGAGCATATCCAGCGGGTGCTGGCCGACTGCGGGGGCAACATCTCCGAGGCGGCCCGTCAGCTGAACATCCACCGTCGCAGCCTGCAACGCAAGCTGTTTAAGTTCGCCCCGCCCTGATGGCCATGAATTGGCTTCCCTCTTTCGGCAAAAAGGCCTCGCGTTTGGCCTCGCTGGAGCTGTTCAGCTACCTGGGCCCCAGCTTCTTCATTACCGTGGGCTTCATCGACCCTGGCAACTGGGTGACCAACGTGGCGGCGGGCTCTCAGTACGGCTACGCCCTGCTCTGGGTGGTGACCCTGTCCACTGTCATCCTCATTTTGGTGCAGCACAACGCCGCCCACCTGGGCATCGTCACCGGGCTTTGTCTCTCCGAGGCGGCGGCCAAGTTCTTTAAGCCCTGGACGTGCAGGCTGCTGCTGGGCAGCGCCATGCTGGCCTGCGTCTCCACCGCCCTGGCCGAGGTCTTGGGCGCCGCCATCGGGCTGAAGATGCTCACCGGCCTGCCCCTGCCGGCGGGGGCGACGCTGGCCGCCGGTTTTGCCGCCTGGATGCTGTTTTCCAAAAACCACCAGCGCCTGGAGCGGTGGATCATCGGCTTCGTGTCGTTGATTGGCATCGCCTTTCTCTGCGAGTTGTGGCTGACCAAGCTCTCCTGGGCCGCCACCTTGAGCGGCTGGGTGGAGCCGGTCTTTCCGCCCGGCGCCCTGCCGGTGATCATGGGGGTGCTGGGGGCGGTGGTCATGCCGCACAACATCTTTCTCCACTCCGAGGTCATCCAGAGCCGGCAGTGGCACACCCAGGGCGAGACGACGATAAGATCGCGGCTGGACTACGAGTTGTACGACACCCTGGTGGGCATGGGGGTGGGCTGGGCCATCAACAGCGCCATGATCGTCATGGCCGCCGCCGTGTTTTTCAACCACGGGATCATCGTCTCCGAGCTGCCCCAGGTGACCCGCACCCTAACCCCGTTGTTCGGGCGGCTTTCGTCGGTGATTTTTTCCCTGGGCCTGGTGTTCGCCGGGCTCTCCTCCTCGGTGACTGCGGCCCTGGCCGGGGGCAGCGTCTTCGCCGGCATCTTCCACGAGCCCTACGACATCGGCGATCCCCACTCCCGGGCCGGGCTACTCCTGACCCTGGTCGGGGCCCTGGTCTGCATCCTGCCCCTGGCCGATCCCTTCACCGGCATCCTCTGGAGTCAGGTCGTCCTCTCCCTCCAGCTTCCCTTCACCATGATTCCCCTGATCCTGCTTACCTCCTCCCGCAAGGTGATGGGCGCCTACGCCAACAGCCGCCGCAACGTCTTCTCCCTGTGGCTGGTGAGCGGGGTGGTGATCGTCTTGAACCTGGCCCTGCTCGCGGAGATGTTCACGGGCTAAGGGTGCGACAATTTGTCGCATTGCTGGCCCTGCCACATTGTGATAGGCTCGGCGCTCATTTACGGGCGGAGCCGATGCCATGTCGGTGTTGGACTGGGATTACGCCCGGCAACTTAGAGGAGCAAGGGGGAAGCGGAGATGAAGCAAGTGGTCGCCTGGCTGTTGGCTGGTTGTCTGTTCTGGGTGGGAGGCGCGGCCCGCGCCGTGGAGATCGAGGGGCCGCCGGCCTGTAAGCAGTGCGGCATGGATCGCACTACCTTTGCCCAGAGCCGGGTGCTGTTGACCTACGACGACGGCGCCACCTCCGGCCTGTGCAGCATCCACTGCGCGGCGATCGACATAAAGCAGCATCCGGGACATAAGGTGACCTCCTTTCAGGTCGCCGACTACGGCACCAAGGCCCTGATCGACGCCCGGAAGGCGGTGTGGGTGGTGGGCGGCCAGCTGCCGGGGGTGATGACCGAGACCCCCAAGTGGGCCTTTGCCCAGGAGGCGGACGCCCAGGCCTTCGTGGCCCAACACGGCGGACGGATCGTGGGCTTCTCCCAAGCCATGGCTGAGGCCCAGCAGGAGGCGGATAGCGGCCAGGCCCCCCACTGCGCCTGCCAGGGGCCCGGCGGGCTGATGACCTTCAACCCCGCCTTTGGCGACGACATCTACCACACCCATCCGGCGGGGATGTGGATGTTCAACTACCGCTACATGCGCATGGACATGGACGGCCTGCGCGACGGCACCAGCGATGTCGCAGCCAGCAGCGTGGGCAACGGCCGGGGCCTGCCCTACGACAACATCATGATGATCCCCACCAAGATGACCATGGACATGCACATGCTGATGGCCATGTACGGGGTCAACGACAAGCTGACCCTGATGGGGATGTTGAATTACGTGGAAAACAAGATGGACATGCTGATGGACATGTCGCCCAGGGACAAGAAGGGGAATCTCAGGGGCGCCACGGACATGGGGGCGGTGCCGGATGAACCGATGAAGAGCAGCGGCCTGGGCGACACTGAGCTGCGGGCGATCTACAAGCTAAGCGGGGTGCTAAACGGCAGCCTGGGGCTGAGCCTGCCCACCGGCGACATCGACCAGAATTACACCACCATGGGCACCGTCTGGCGTATGCCCTACGACATGCAGCTCGGCTCCGGCACCTTCGATCTCAAGCCGGCCCTCACCTACAGCCAACTGAGCGACGACTCCCTGTGGAACTGGGGTGGCCAGGCGATGTTCACCCTGCGGACCGGCAAGAACTCCAACAACTACAGCCTGGGCAACAGCGTCAAGCTTAACACCTGGCTGCAACGGGCCCTGGGCCCGGCCGCCGCCTGGCTGCGCCTGGCCTACAGCGACACCGAGCGGATCAGCGGTTACGATCCGGAGGTGCAGAAGGCACTCGACAACTACAACAGCATGATGTGGATGACCCACTACATGGCCGCCACCATGCCGGACAGCGACCCCAACAACTACGGCGGCCAGCGGCTGGACGGCTTCATCGGGCTCTCGGTGCCGGTGGGCGGCATGGTCAGCCTGGGGGTGGAGGGCGGGGTGCCGCTCTATCAGAACCTAAACGGCCTACAGATGAAGAACGACTGGTACTGCACCGTGGGCCTGCAGGCCATGTTCTGATCCGTCCGTCCCGATCGGGGTCAATAAAGAACTCGCCACCAGACCGGTTTTCTGCTATAGTTGAGACAACCTTACCATTTAAGAGGAGGCTAATTATGTTTGAAGGACTGTTTCAACCCATGCATCTGCTGGTTATCCTGGCGATTGTGCTGATTATCTTTGGGCCTGGCAAGCTCCCGGAACTGGGCTCCGGCCTGGGCAAGGGCATCAAGGAGTTCAAGAAGTCGATGCGCGATGAGCAGCACAACGCCGCCATTGAGCAGAACAAAGAGGAGAAGAAGGCTTAAAGTCCTTAAAGGGTGTCTCGCGCCTTGGGCGCGGGCCACTCCCGGCAAGCCTTGACAACCCCGCTAGGTCTGATCCTTCCCGGATCAAGGCCGAGGCGGGGTTGTGTATTTTTGGGGGCTGGACTTCGGGCCTTAACCGGGCGGGTCATCTTTGGTTTTCAAATCGCGGCGGATGGATTATATAGCATCCGTTGGCCGGATTGCCGTTACTTAAAAAAACTCGTCCTCCCCGTCACCTAAATGCCGCTCAAAAAAGACCTCTTCGCCGCCGAGATCAAGGATGGCCAGGAATTTTGCTCCCCATTCCTGGTCAAGACGGCGCGAATGGCCGACACCAAGCAGGGCAAGCCCTTTCTTACCCTCGAATTGATGGACAGAAGCGGCGAGCTGGTGGCCCGGGTGTGGGACGACGCCGAGCGGCTCTCCTCCATCTGCCCGCCGGGGGCGGTGCTGCAAGTGACCGGCACCGCCTTGAGCTACAAGGGGGCCTTGCAGCTCAAGGTGAGCGCCCTGGAGCGGGTGGAGGTCGCGTCGGAGGATTGGGGGCTGTTTGTGCCCGCCGCGCCTGGGGATCACCGGCGCCTGGCCGAGGAGTTGGTCGGCCTGTTTAGGGAGGTTGCCGACCCCGACCTGAGGCGGTTGTTGCTGGCGGTGGCCGGTGATCAAACCCTGTGGCGCGACTTCTGCGCCGCGCCGGCGGCCAAGTCCATGCACCATGCCTATCTCGGCGGGCTGCTGGAGCACACCTTGGGCGTCTGCCGGCTGGCGGAGCGGGTCTGCGGTCTTTATCCCGGACTCGACCGCTCCCTGCTCCTGGCGGGGGCGGCGCTTCACGATCTGGGAAAAATAAGGGAATTTTCCTTTGCCGTCCCGCCGTTTGATTACTCGGATCAGGGCCGGTTGTTGGGACACATGGTTATCGGTCTGGAACTGATTGGCGAGAAGATCGCCGCCCTGGCCGGGTTTTCGGAGCCGGTCGCCACCCGCCTCAAGCACCTGATCGTCAGTCATCACGGCTGCCACGAGTTCGGCTCGCCCGCCCTGCCCATGATCCGTGAGGCCTTTGTCTTGAATTTCATTGATGACCTGGACGCCAAGATGAATTACTTGGATCGCTTAAGCCGCCAGGCTCAGCCAGGCCAATACCAGTGGACCGACTACCAGCGGGTCATGGAGCGCTATCTGTTCGTCACCGGCCACCCGGCCCAGGTCGAAGGCCAGTCCGAGCCGGAACCGGAACCGGAGGGGGCCGCCTCCCCCCAGGAGGCGACGGCGGGCCGGCAGCCGTCGCTCTGGGGGGGCTAACGGCCGTGGCCCTGATCCGCCTGGCGGAGGTGGCCGGTCAGGAGCGCGCCAAGCGTTTGCTCCGTCTGGCCCAGTCGCGGGGCCGCACCGCCCACGCCCTGCTCTTCCACGGCCCCGCCGGGGTGGGTAAGAAGATGACCGCCCGGGCCTTTGCCGCCTTCTTGCTTTGTCAGGCCCAGGAGGGAGGCGACAGTTGCGGCCGCTGTCCCTCCTGCCGCAAACTGGCCGCGGACAATCACCCCGACTTGCTGGTGGTGCGGCCCGAGGGCGCGCAGATCAAGATTGACCAGATCCGCGAGCTGAAGCGCACCCTGGCCTACGCCTCCAGCGAAGGCGGGTTTCGGGTGGTGCTCTTGGCCGACATCCACCAGACCATGCCTCGGGCCGAGGTGGCCAACAGTCTGCTCAAGACCCTGGAGGAACCGCCGGCCGACACCGTGTTTATCTTGACCGCGGTGGAAGCGGCGGGTATTCTGCCCACCATCGTTTCCCGCTGCCAGGGGATTCCGTTTTATCCCCTGGCTGACGAGTTGGTGCGCGACCGGCTGTTGGCGGGCGGACTGGCCCTGGATAAGGCCCCGGAGATCGCCGCGATCTCCGGGGGCAGCCTGGTCCGGGCCAGGGAGTTTGCCGAGGGCGGGCTGCTGGCCAGTTGGGGTGAGGTGCTCTCCGAGCTGTTGGCCTTGTCGCCCGTCCGGCCGGGGGCGGTGGAGCGGGTGTTTGCCTTGGCGGAGCGGATCGCCGGGCTCAAGGAGGAGCTGGAGGCCATGTTGAACCTGTTGCAGGCCTGGCTGATGGCGGCCTTGCTGGCCGGGGCCGCCGGGCGGGCGGGCGGCGAGGAGGTGCTTGCGGCCCAGCGGCGCTGGCCTCCGGCCCGGCTGCTCGTCAAGCTCGAATTGCTGCGCCTGGCCCAGCGCCAGTTGCGGTGCAACTGCAACCGGGCCTTTGTCTGCGAGGTGTTGCTGTGGGGGCTGGTTACGGATTGAAGGATGACCATATCGTCAAGGGAAAGCCGATGGCTAAGCCGAAGGGCCGACAGGGAAGCGGATGAGTGAACAGGCTTTGCCAGCCGGGCAAACGGAAGAACAGGGGCAGAATTTCGGGTCGGGGACGGGCGAGGCGCCGCCCTTAAGCCCGGTGGAAGGGGAGGGGCGGACGGAAGATGCCCCGGTGGAGGCCGGGCCGCGGCCCAAGCTCTACCACCTGGCCTTCCGGGAGACCTCCCAGCCGCGGGCGGGGTCGTCATCGATCACCGACCTGGCCAGGGGCGAGCTGGTGATGGCCCAGACCGATCACGGCCCCGAACCGGCTCGGATCGGCGGGCCGGGGGTGGAGTTGCCTAGGATCGAGGCCGGGAAGACGCTGGAGCTGGTGTCCATCCTGCGCCGGGCCAGCCCCGAGGAGGCCACCCGGCATCAGAACCTCTTGCAGCGCGAGGCAGAGGCCAGGAATTTCTGCCAGGCCCGGATTCAGGACCTCGGACTGGCGATGAAATTGCTACGGGTAGAGCGTTACTTCAACGGCGGCAAGATCATCTTCTACTTCAGCGCCGAGAACCGGGTGGATTTCCGCGACCTGGTGAAGGCCTTGGTGCAGGAGTTTCGCACCCGGGTGGAGATGCGGCAGATCGGGGTGCGGCATGAGACCCAGATGCTGGGCGGCCTGGGGAGCTGTGGCCGGGAGCTGTGCTGCGGCCTGTTCATGCGGGACTTTGTGCCGGTGTCGATCAAGATGGCCAAGGAGCAGGATCTGCCCTTGAATCCGGCCAAGATCTCCGGGCTCTGCAACCGGCTGCTCTGCTGCCTGACCCACGAGTACGAGACCTACCGGGGGTTAAAGAAGGGGATGCCCAAGCTCGGGCGCACGGTCAGCTTCGCCGAGCGGCTGTTCAAGGTCACCCAGTGCAAGACCCTGCAGGAGACGATCACCCTGGTGGCGGTTGATGATCATTCCGATGTCCGGGTATTGACCCGCGATGAGTGGGAGCGAGGCGTATTGGCCCCGGCCCGGCCCAAGACCGAGGCCGAGGCGCGGACAGGGCCTCCCTCTCCCCGGCCGCCCTCCGCCCCCGCCAAGCCGTCGTCAGGAGCGGCTAAGGGTCACGGCGGCGGCCCCAATTCGGCCCCCGGCCCCCGGCCCGGCCCTGGTAAGCCATCCGAGGCGCGATCGGGCCCGAACCGGGGCGAGGCGCCCCGTCCCGGAGGCGGCAAGCCGTTCAAGCCCCGGCGGGGCAAGGGCCAGAAGAGCGTAAAGGCGCCAGCATGAGCAACTACGTCACCACCCCCATATTCTACGTCAACGCCGAGCCCCATCTGGGCCACGCCTACACCGCCATCGCCGCCGACGCCTATTGCCGGTTTCAGCGGCTGCGGGGTCACGAGGTGCGCTTGCAGACCGGCACTGACGAGCACGGCGACAAGATCGCCGCTGCCGCCGCTGCCGCCGGCATTACCCCCCAGGCCTACGCCGACCGGGTCAGCGCCTTATTCAAAGATATGGCCGGGCCGCTGGGCATCGCCTTTGATCATTTCATCCGCACCACCGATCCCGATCACCGGCGGGTGGTGCAGGGGGCGCTCACCCGTCTCCACGACCAGGGGGACATTGTCCTTAGCGACTACTCCGGCCTTTATTGCCGGGGTTGCGAGCGGTTTCTCACCGAAAAGGAGCTGGTGGACGGCCTGTGCCCCGATCATCGCACCCCGCCTGACCCCTTAAGCGAGCAGAACTACTTCTTCAAGATGAGCCGCTATCAGGATTGGCTCATTGACCACATCCGCCAGCATCCCGAGTTTATCACCCCGGAACGTTACAAAAACGAGGTGTTGTCCTTTCTCTCCGAGCCGCTGGAGGACCTCTGCATCTCCCGGCCGATCAGTCGCCTGACCTGGGGAATTCCCCTGCCCTTTGACCAGAATTTTGTGACCTACGTCTGGTTCGACGCCCTGCTCAACTACCTAAGCGGCATCGGCTACGATCCGGCGGCGGGCGGCTCGGCGGGGGATTTTGCCCGTTTCTGGCCCAGGGCGGAGCATGTGGTGGCCAAGGACATCTTGAAGCCGCACGCCATCTACTGGCCGACCATGTTGCGGGCCCTGGGCCTGGCCCCTTACTGGCGGCTGCACGTGCACGGGTACTGGAACGTCAACGACACCAAGATGTCGAAGAGCATCGGCAACGTCGTCCGGCCCCTGGAACTGGTGGCGGATTACGGCACCGACGCGGTGCGCTACTTTCTGCTTCGGGAGATGTCGTTCGGCTTGGATGCCGCCTTCTCGCGGGAGGCCATGGAGGCCCGTTACAACTCCGATTTGGCCAACGACCTGGGCAATCTGGTCAGCCGCACCCTGGCCATGGCCCAAAAATTCACCGCCGGGGCGGTGCCGGAGGTCGGGGAGGAGGATGGTCAGCTCGACCGGGAATTGGTCGCCGCAGTCGGACGCCTGGGGCAGGAGTTTGACTTGCGTCTGGCGGAGTTCCAGTTCCACCGGGCCTTGCAGGCGGTCTGGGAGGTCATCGGCCTGGCCAACCGCTATATCGTGATCAACGCCCCCTGGGAGCTGGCCAAGGATCAGGGTCGGCGGGGCCGGCTGGCGCTGGTCATTTATAATCTGCTGGAGGCCCTGCGCCACATCGCCCTGGCCCTGGGCCCGGTGATGCCGGAGACGGCCCGGCTAATGCTGACGGCCCTGGGGCTGGGCGGGGTGGACGCCCAGGGGACGCTTGGACAGTGGGGCGGGGTGCTGCGGCCCGGGGCCCTGGTTAAGCTTACGGCGCCGCTCTTCCCCCGCCGCGAGAAGCGCCCGGAGGCGACCTCCCTGCCAGCAGGCCCGGTAGCGGCCGCGCCGTCTCCCCCGCAGGAAGCCCAGGCCAAGGGGCCGCCGGTCGCCGACCAGTCGGGGCTGATCGATTTTGACTACTTCAAGCAGCTCGATCTCCGGGTGGCCACGGTGCTGGCGGCGGAGCCGGTTAAGAAGTCCGACCGGCTGCTCAAGCTGACGGTCGCGGCCCCGGAGCCGCGCACGGTGGTGGCGGGCATCGCCGGGCACTACTCTCCCGAAGAGGTGGTGGGCCGGCAGGTGATCATCGTCGCCAACCTTAAGCCCACCAAGCTGATGGGCATCGAGTCCCAGGGCATGGTGCTGGCCGCCAAGGACGGGGATCGGCTTTTGGTGTCGGCGGTGGCCGGCGAGGTAACGCCTGGCGTCCGGGTGAGCTGATGGCGCTTTTGGGTGCGGGCGCCTCGGCGTCGGGCCTGGTGATGCTGCAACGCCTGGCCCGGCTGTACGAGGGGGAATGCTGGTGGCTGTCCGGGCCCGGCGGGGAGCCGCGGGGCCTGCTCTGTCTGGATGGCGGTTCCGATCTCTGGCCGCTGCGGGACGCGGTTATGGAGACGATCCGCCAGGGCCACGGGGTTAACCTTAGGCGGGCGCCGGCCTTGGCGTCGGCTGGCCGTCCGGCGGCTGAATCCGTTTCTTCCCGGCCCGGCGACTGCCAGGTGACGGTCGAGGAGCGCAGTCAGCTCTTTGGACTGTTGAAAAGAGGGAGATGAGCGGTTGGTGAGTGAGCGATGAGCAGTCGGGAAAATGGCCAGCGGCCGCAAAGGATCTGCGTCAGCAGCGGCAAGGGGGGGGTGGGCAAGACCTCGATTGCGGTTAACCTGGCCGTGGCCCTGGCTCAGGCCGGGCATCGGGTGTTGCTGGTGGACGGCGACCTGGGCCTGGCCAACGTCGATATCGTCCTCGGGCTTAGCGTCTCCCGTACCCTGCGGGAGACGGTGGAGCAGGGGGCGCCCTTGCGCGAGATCCTGGCCACCGTCAGCGAGGGGTTTCAGGTGTTGCCGGCCAGCTCCGGGGTGCCGGAGATGGCCAACCTGTCCGCCGAGGAGCAGGCCTTCCTGACCAACGCCTTGGAGCAGGTGGAGCAGGGCTTCGACTACGTATTGGTGGACGCCGCCGCCGGGATCGGCGAGTCGGTGCTGTGGTTCAACCGCTGGGCCGAGCATAGCCTGGTGGTGCTGGCCCCGGACCCGACCTCCATGACCGACGCCTACGCCCTGATTAAGGTCATGGCCTCCCGCTACGGACGCCAGGCGTTACCTCGCCGG
>JAJXUT010000081.1 GCA_021782655.1 Deltaproteobacteria bacterium | reverse complement strand
GGCCCGGCTGCCCTCCAGCTCGGAGACGATCATTCGGGGCAGGATGGGCAGGGCCACGAGCTGGGAGTGGGAATGTTCGAGCGAGGCCCCAGCGGCCCGGCCAAAGTTCTTGAACACCATGACGTAGCGGAAGCGCGGGTCGTGGGCCAGGTCGATCAGCCGGTCGCGGAAGGCGAAGAAGACCTGCGCCATCCGGTCGAGCGGCAGGTAGGTGAACGACTCCTCGTGGTTGGGCGTCTCGATGATCACCTCATGGGCGCCGATGCCGTTCATCTTGTCGTAGAGGCCTTCCCCGGCCTTGTCGAGGTTGCCCTCGATGATCAGGGCTGGATACTTGTTGGGCACCACCCGCAGGTTCCAGCCGGGGGAGTTGGCGGCCTGGGGCGGGGCGCCGTAGCGGAGCACCTCGGAGGGGGTGGTCTTCTCGTTGCCGGGGCACAGGGGGCAGAAACCACCCCGGGTGACGGTGGGCTCGACGATAAAGTCGGTGGGCCGCTTGCCCCGCTCCTTGGAGATGATGATCCAGCGGCCTAGTACCGGGTCTTTGCGCAGTTCGGGCATTATCTCTCACTCGGCCAGGAGGCGTCGGGCGCCGTCATCAGCCGGCGTGGGCCTTCTCGAAGTCTTCCTGCTTGGTCTTGCAGTCGATACACAGGGTGGTTACTGGTCTGGCCTCCAACCGCTCGACGCTGATGTCTTCGCCGCAGCTTTCGCACACCCCGTAGCTTTCGTCTTCGATCCGGGCGATGGCCTCCTTGATCTTGACCTGGAGCTTGCGCTCCCGGTCGCGGATTCTAAGTTCGAAACTGCGATCCGATTCCGCCGAGGCCCGGTCGGTGGGGTCGGGGTAGTTGTCGTTCTGCATGGTCATGTCGGAGAGGGTCTTGTCGGCCTCGCTCAACAGCTCGACGCTCATTGACTCCAACTTTTTCCGGAAATGTTCCAGGTTCGCTTTGTCCATGTCGGTGTATCCTCATTGTCCTAAGTGCAGGGCGGGGATTGGTTAGGAGCCGTCACAAAATAATTTCCACAATTCGACCCCCCTCCCTTACGGCTCCTTATACCGTTTTCGCTGGGAAATTAATGAAGAGGTTATTTTGTGATAACGGCTTAGTGATGAAACAACTTCTGGAAGAAACCCTCCTCATCCGGCTGGCCGCTGTCGGTGTCGGGGGTGAGCCCGGCGAACTGGCGCAGCAGGTCTTCTTGCTGTTTGCTCAAGTTGGTTGGGGTGAGGACCTTGAAGATGACGGTCATGTCACCCCGGTCCACCCCGCGCAGGCTGGGTACCCCCTCGCCCTTGAGCACCAGGGTATCGTTGGCCTGGGTGCCCTTGGCGATGGTGATGGCCTTGACCCCGTGGATGGTGGGGATGTCGAGCTTGTCGCCTAGGGCCGCCTGCACCATGGAGATCGGCAGGGTGTAGTAGATGTTCTCGCCCTCGCGCTCGAACAGCTCGTGGGGCTCGACGTGCAGGACGACATAGAGGTCGCCTGGATGCCCGCCCTTCCTGCCGCCCTGGCCCTCGCCCTGCAAGCGCATCCGGGCCCCGGTGTCCACCCCCGCCGGGATCTTGAGCGACACCTTTTTCTTTTTGTTTACCAGGCCGCTACCCCCGCAATCCTGGCAGGGATCGGCGATCATCTCGCCGGTGCCCTGGCAGTGGGGGCAGGTGGAGCTTAGGCGAAAGAAGCCGTGCGCCTGCAACACCTGCCCCCGGCCGTTGCAGGTCGAGCAGGTCTTGGCCTTGCAGCCCGGACGCAGACCGCTGCCCTCGCAGGTCCAGCAGGTCTCGGGCCGGGTGATCTCGATCTCTCGGCTCACCCCGTGCGCCGCCTCCAGGAAGGAGAGCGACAGGTCGTAGCGCAGGTCGGCGCCGTTAACCGCCCCGCTCCGGGCCCGGCGGGAGCCGCCGCCCCCCCCGCCAAAGTTGAACAGGTCCTCGAAGATGTCGCCGAAGCTCGAAAAGATATCCGACGCGCTGCCTGGCCCGTGGTAGCCCCGACTCTGGAGGCCCTCCTTGCCGTAGCGGTCGTAGATCTGGCGTTTTTCCTGGTCGCCCAGCACCTCGTAGGCCTCGGCGGCGGTCTTGAACTTTTCCTCCGCCTCCTTGTTGCCGGGGTTGCGGTCAGGGTGGTGCTTCATGGCCTTCTGGCGATAGGCCTTTTTGATCTCTTCCGCCGAGGCGTTGATCGAGACGCCTAGTACCTCGTAGTATTCCATGGATCAGCGGGGAATTTCAATTGGTGATTGGGTCGGAGCTCTCCGGGGCCGCCGCTGGCTTGCTCTCCTGGCGGGCCGTCTCGGCCAGGGAGGCCAGGTTGGCGGCGGTAACCTTACCGGCGGCGATTTCCCTGAGGGTCATCACCACCTCCTTGTTCTTGCCCTCCAGCAGGAAGGGCATCCCGTTCCGGTGCTGCTTGAGCCGAGCGAGGGCCAGATGAATGAGGGCGAAGCGGTTTTCACTGCCCACCTCTTTGAGACAATCTTCAACCGTGATGCGTGCCATGCGAAAATCTCCTCCCGCCAGGGACGACGGTGTGTTGGGACGTTTTAGTTTGGGGATCGTCTAGGCCAGGTCATCCCGCCCAGTAGAACTTCGCAAATATAATAGCTTTGCCTGGTTTGGCAACGTTTTTTTGGACGAGCCACCGGCGGGTTCAGGTCTGATCCGACTTCAGCACCGCCAGGAATGCAGACTGGGGGATATCGACGTTGCCCACCGTCTTCATCCGCTTCTTGCCCGCCTTCTGCTTTTCCAGGAGTTTTCTCTTGCGGGAGATATCGCCGCCGTAGCACTTGGCAAGCACGTCCTTGCGCAGGGCCGAGATGGTGGTGCGGGCGATGATGTTGCCGCCGATGGCCGCCTGGATGGCGATCTTGAACATCTGGCGCGGGATCTCCTCCTGAAGCTTTTCGCAGGCGTGCAGGCCCCGTTCCCGGGCCCGGTCCCGGTGGGTCAACTGCGATAGGGCGTCGACCCGCTCGCCGTTGACCAGGATGTCGAGTTTGACCAGGTCGCTCTTGCGGTAGTCGAGCAGGTGGTAGTCGAAGGAGCCGTAGCCCTGGGTGATGGATTTCAACTTGTCGTAGAAGTCGTAGATCACCTCGGCCAAGGGCAGCTCGCAGGCGAACTCGATGCGGCCCGGGGTGGGGTAGTGATAGTTGGTGTTCTCGCCCCGGCGCTCCATGCACAGGGTCATCACCGCCCCCATGTAACGCTCGGGGATCAGGATATTGGCCTTGATGAAGGGCTCCTCGGTGTGCTCGATGCTGCTGGGGTCGGGGAAATAGGAGGGGTTGTCGATCTCCATCATCGTGCCGTCGTTTAGGTAAAAGTGGTAGCTGACCGTGGGCACGGTGAGGATGAGGGGGATGTCGAACTCCCGTTCCAGGCGTTCCTGCACCACCTCCAGGTGCAATAGGCCCAGGAAGCCGCAGCGGAAGCCGAAGCCCAGGGCCGAGGAGGAGTCCTTCTGAAACGACAGGGCGGCGTCGTTTAGTTGCAGCTTATCCATGGCCGCCGCCAGGTTTTCGTACTCGTCGGTGGTGATGGGATATAGCGAGGAGAATACCACCTGCTGGATGGGCTTGAAGCCCGGCAGGGGCTGGGCGCAGGGCCGGTCCTTGTGGGTGATGGTGTCGCCGGGCCGGGTGTCGCGCACCGTCTTGACCCCGGCGATGATGTAGCCTACCTGGCCGGCGGTGAGGCTCTTCTGCGGGGCGCGGGTCAGGTGGAAGAGTCCCACCTCCTCCACCTTGTAGGCGGTCTCGGTGGACATGAACTTGATGATGTCTCCGGCCTTGACCTCGCCGTCGATGATCCGACAGGAGATGATGGTGCCCCGGAAGGCGTCGTAGCTGGCATCAAAGATCAGGGCCGAGAGCGGCGCCAGGGCGTCGCCCTTGGGCGGCGGCAGGTATTTGACGATCGCCTCCAAGAGCCTGTCCACCCCCTGGCCGGTCTTGGCCGAGCAGAGGACGATGCGCTCCGCGTCCAGGCCCAGGTCCTCCTCCACCTGCAAGGCCACCGCCTCGGGATCGGCGGCCGGCAGGTCGATCTTGTTCAGCACCGGGATGATCTCGAGATTGTTCTCCATGGCCAGGTAGAGGTTGGCCAAGGTCTGGGCCTCCACCCCCTGGGCGGCGTCGATCAAGAGCACCGCCCCCTCGCAGGAGGACAGGGCCCGGGAGACCTCGTAGCTGAAATCGACATGCCCGGGGGTGTCCACCAGGTTGAGCATGTACTCCACTCCGTCCGCCGCCGTGTAGGGTAGGCAGATGGTCTGGCTTTTGATGGTGATCCCCCGCTCGCGCTCGATGTCCATGTTGTCTAGGAGCTGATCCTTGAACTCCCGATCGGAGACCATCTTGCAGGCCTGGATCAGGCGGTCGGCCAGGGTGGACTTGCCGTGATCGATATGGGCGATGATGCTGAAGTTGCGGATTTGGCTCATGGGGGCGCGGGATATGGTTGATCGGCACGGAAACACTCCTTGTATCATAAAATCCCCGATAACCATAGGGGAAAATCGCCTGGCCCAGGGCGTCGGCCCCTTCCGGGGGCCAAAATTTTCTCTCTGGGCGGTCTTTTTCTGCTACAATCCTTCCAGCGGTGGCCAGGGCGCCTGCCCCGTGCCGGAGATTGATGAGAAAAAACGCCGGGAGGCAAGAAAAGATGGGCATTCGGGAAGATATAGCCATCCTGCTGGTCGAGGACGCGGTCACCATGCGGAAGATCGAGGTCAAGGCCCTGCGCTCCTTGGGTTTTGCAAACGTCACCGAGGCCGAGGATGGCCGGGCGGCCCAGGAGATCCTGAGCCGCCCAGGCCAGCGGTTTGACCTGGTGATCAGCGACTGGCACATGCCCAATCTGGGAGGTTACGACCTCCTGGTCTGGATGCGCCAGCAGGAGGGCTTCCAGGCCCTGCCCTTCCTGATGGCCACCGGCCAGTCCGACCGCAGCCAGGCGCAAGCGGCCCTGGAGGCGGGGGCCAACGGCCTGATCGCCAAGCCCTTCGGGGCCGGCGAGTTGAAGGAGAAGATGGAGGAGGCGATGGGCCAGGTCCAGTCCGGCGGCCGGCCCGAGGTGGCGACCAGCGGCCCGCAGATGGGGGACTCGGGCAAGGTTAGGTTGCGGTTGGCCCATATCCAGATCACCGACCACCTGATCCTGGGGGTGCTCAAGCACTGGATCGAGAAGGGCGAGGTCACCCCCCAGCACTTCGAGCTGGAGACTCAGTGCCTGCCGGGCTGGAACCAGACGCAGCAGGCCCTGGAGGGCGGGGCGGTGGACGGGGCCTTCATCCTGGCCCCCATTGCCATGGAGCTTTTCCACTTCGGGGCGGCCATCAAGGTGGTGCTCTTCGCCCACCGGGGCGGTAGCATCTGCGTCCGCAGCCGCCAGGGTGCCTACGCCGAGCCGTACCAAGACTTCTTCCGCCGCCGTTCCTTCCTCATCCCTCACAAGCTGTCGGTGCACCACCTGCTGACCCACATGTTCTTTGAGGGCGTCGGGCTTAAGGCCAGCCAGGACAAGGGCCCGGAGGTGGAGGTCAACCTGGAGGTGGTGGCGCCCATCGATATGCCGGAATTTCTCAAGGATAACGAGGAGTCGTGTGGATTCATGGTGGCGGAGCCCTTGGGAACCAAGGCCATCGCCGCCGGCATCGCCGATCTGCAATTTTTGTCCGGCGAACTGTGGCCCAACCACCCCTGTTGCGTGGTCGCCATCCGCGACGACTTCGCGGAGCCGCACCGAAAGGCGGTCTACGAGCTGACCGAGTTGCTGGTCAAGGCCGGCAAGTTCATTGAGAAGCGGCCCGACACCGCCGCCGAGATCGCGGTCGCCTTCCTTGATCCTGAAAGAAAACTGGGGCTGAAGGTGCCGGTGCTCAAGAACGTGCTCCGCGAACCCCAGGGGATCAAGACCGGCGACCTCTACCCGGCCAAGGAGGATCTGGGCCGGGTGCAGCGCTACCTGCACGATAAGATGGGCATCGGCGCCCTGGTCGATCTCGACCGGCTGGTGGATCTCCGCTACGCCGACGCCGCCTGCGCCGGCCAGGCCCGGATGGGCGCTACCCTGATGAGCTCGGGCGAGGCCATGGGCCAGCTCCTTTACCCCCGGGGCCAGGAGGCCGACGCCGCCAAGAGCATGCTGGCCAAGGAGGGCCGCTACCTGACCTTTAAACTCGGCCAGCAGGAGTTCGGGATTAACATTTTGAAAATCAAGGAGATCGTCAAGATGATGGCTTTGGTCAAGTTGCATCAGGCCCCGGCCTACGCCAAGGGGGTGGTCAACCTGCGGGGGCGGGTGGTGCCGATTGTCGATCTGCGGGCCAAGCTGGGCATGGAGGAGATCGCCTACCACGACCGCAGTTGCATCGTTATCGTCGAGACCGAGCATGAGGCGGAGACCCGGCGCATGGGGGTGGTGGTGGACTCGGTGTCGGAGGTGCTGACCTTCAAGGCGGCGGAGATCGAGGGGCCGTCCAGCCTCGGGGCCGGCATCGACACCCGTTGCCTCCTGGGCCTGGCCAAGAGCGGCTCCCAGGTCAAGATCCTGCTCGACATCGACCAGACCCTGCGCTGACCGTTGCCGCTATTGGGCCGCGTTTGCATATGCTGTTGTACCGCAAAAATGATCGCCTTGAGGATGTTGAGCTAATGGATTCTGCTACGCTATATCAAATGGTTATGCCAAAGTTGTTTTTCTTTCCTCTTGGCTTGTCATCCCCTTTAAGTTGAGAAATTGAAGCATGATTTTCTCGCCAAAAGGTAGCCGATGGCTAAGCAAAAGGGCCGATATGCCAGGCGCGGGGTGCGTTTGGCGAGAGCGGCCATCCCTGCGGTATGCCGAACGAGCCAAACCGCCCCGCCATTTTGTCCCCTTCTCGCTGCTGTTGGACGGGGACGCGGCAGATCGGTCTTTTTGCCCCGCCATCATAGTTTGTTTGCTGATGAACGTAGGACTTCTGCTGGCGGCCAACCTGGCGCGGGCGGCGGATGCGAACGTCGTGGCCGTGCAAGCGCGGATCGTTACGAGTCAATTTGAAGCCTACGCCCAGGTGGAACCCATCGCCGTGCTGCCGGTACGGGCGGCGGAAACCGGGGTGATAACCGGACTGAAAATTTTCCCGGGTGATGCGCTTAAGGCTGGACAGAAGCTGGCCGAACTCGGCGGGCCTGAAATTGCGGCGCGGCTGGCACAGGACGAAGCCGCGGTCAACAGCGCACGGAGAAATTTAACTAACGCCAGGAAAGCGCTGGCCATTCAGCAGGAGAAGCTCGCCGCTCATCTCAGCACCCGGCAGTCGGTGCTTCAGGCCGAAAGCGCAGCGGCGCAAGCCCAGGCGGCTCTCGACACCGCCCAAGCCCAACTCCGGGCCTTACGACAATTGATCACAGTGAAGGCACCCATCGCCGGCGCCGTGTTGGCCGTGAACGTCGCCGCCGGCGAGCGCGTTGGCGCGGGTCAAACCCTTCTCACCTTGCAACCAGCGGACAGGTTGTGGTTGAAAGCCGTCTACTACGGCGCTGACGCGGCGGCGGTCAAGGTCGGAATGGCCGGCCAATTCACTTCCGCCGGCGGCGAGGAAGTCATCCCCGTGAAAGTCAGCGCGATTTTCGGCTCGCTGCAACCTGACGGCGGAGAATCCGTTGGCCTGGTCGCCGCAGCCTCGTCCGGCTGGCTGAACGGCGAATCCGGCACGGTGACCTTGAACGGGCCGGCTCGCTCTCTGGTGGCCGTGCCGACCCGCGCGCTAATTTTGGATCAGGGACATTGGTGGGTGCTGGTTCACACCGCCAAAGGCAATCAGCCGCGACTTGTTACCCCCGGACCTGCGCGCGGCTGGCAGACCTTCATCGAGCGAGGCCTTGAGCCGGGCGCGGAAGTGGTGGTGGAACACGCCTACCTCGAATTTCACCGCCGCATTTCCCAAGACTACCAGCCGCCGGATTGAGGTTATGCCCGGACCACAAAGCCTCCGGCACTTGCTGCTGCGTCCCTTGCTTTGGGCGCTGATCTTTGGCGCGCTCATTGCCAGTGGCGTTTATGCCTGGCGGAAAATCCCCCTGGAAGTGCTGCCGCGCTTTAATTTCCCGCAGATCAGCATAATCACGCATGAGCCGGGCGCCACCGCAGCCGAGCTGGAGACCCTCATCACCTGGCCGCTCGAAGGCCAGATCCTGACCCTGCCCAATCTGGTCGGGGTGCGCTCCGTCATGGGCAACGGCACCGTCGAAATTGACGTTCGTTTCCGCGAAGGCACCGACGCGCAACAAGACCTGCTGGCGGTTAACAGCGCCATTGACCGTGCGCGTGGCCAGCTTCCCGCATCGGCCCAGCCGCTGGCCCAGATCATGGGCAACGCCATCAACGAAGTGGCCGATTACACGGCGCAGATTCCTGCCAGCGTGGCTCCGGCGGCGGTGCGTCGCGCCGTGCTCGCCAACGTCGCGCCCGCGCTCCGCGCGCTGCCCGGCGTGCAACTGGTGGAAATTTACGGCCCGGGCGACGAGGCGTTGTGGGTGCAGCCGGACCTTGCCGCCCTGCATCGTTATCAGGTGCCGGTCACCGCGATTACCCAAACCATCAAAGACCAGGTGCTGTTGAGTCCGGGTGGTTATTTGTCGCTAGGCCATCAGGATGTGCTCATCGAAGCGCGCAACCTACCGGTGCATATCGCGGAACTGGAACAACTCCCCGTGCCGGGGCCGAACGGCCCGGTGCCGTTGGGCGATCTGGCGCGCATCGTCCGCTCGCCCGTGCCTACCCACAACGCGGTTCTGCTGGATGGTCGGCCGAGCGTCGCGCTCACCATTTTCAAACAACCAGGGGCCTCCACCGTGCCGGTTACAAAAGCCGTGCAGGCCGCGCTGGACGAAACCTTGAACCAGTTGCCCGCCGGCGTGCATTGGGTGCGCACTTACAACCAGGGGCATCTCGTCCACGTCGTTGGTGCCGACCTGATACGGAATTTGCTTCTCGGCGGCGTGCTCGCCGTGGCGGTGTTGTTCTGGGTGCTGGGCGCTGGTCGCGGCATCTGGGCGCTGGCGTTAAGCATCCCGCTGTCATTGCTGCTCGGCATCGCGGGCCTTTATGCCGCCGGCCAAAGTCTAAATCTGATGACCCTGGGCGCGCTGACCGTGGCCGTCGGGTTGCTCGCCGACGACGCCATCATCGTGCTCGAAAGCATTTTCCATCGCTGGGAAAGAGGAGATGAACATTGGGCCGGCATCTGGCGGGGCGTAAAAGACATTGCCGGTCCCGACGTGACCGGGACGCTGACCACGGTGGCGGTGTTTGTGCCGTTGCTGTTTGTGGGCGGTCTGGCTGGCCTTTTTTTTATTCCGTTCGCGCTGGCCATGACGCTCGCGCTGCTCGCCTCGCTGCTGGTCTCGTTGACCTTCATCCCGCTCGGCCTGGGTTTCATCAAGGCGCGGCCGCACCCCAAATTCACCACGGGCGGAAAGGCGCTGGAGCGGTGGCGGCGGTTGAATGAGAAACTGTTCCGCCTGGTTGTGCGCCGTCCGCTCTGGAGCCTGGCGATCACCTTCGTCCTGCTGGCGCTAAGTCTGGCCGGGCTGGCGCTGGTGCCGGTCAATTTCCTGCCCTTGCCCAATGAGGGGGTGTTGCTGGAAAGTTTCACCCTGCCGCCCGGCAGTTACCTGGCAGAAACGGAGGCTGCCGTCAGAATCATCACGCAACGTCTGCAATCCGACCCAGACGTGGAGCATGTGTTTGCCCGGATCGGCTCCTCGGCGAGCACCGTTTATACCGAACCCGCCTACGCCGGCGAGATGCAGATCGTGCTCAAGCCCGGCGTCAAGGTGAACAGCCTCGACGCCATCGGCCAGCGCTTGCTGAAGGAAAGTCAAACGACCGGCGTGCAGTCGGCGCTCGGCACCCCGACCCTTGAGCGCGTCGGTGAGAGTTTGTCTGGTTTGCCGCAGCCGTTTGTCATCCACCTCTTCGGCAGCCGCATCACCGAGCTGCGCGCGCTTGCCGGCCAGGTCGTCGCACGTCTGCGCCCGATTCCGGCGTTGGCCAATATTTTCAACAATGACGGCTATCCCGTCACCCAACTGCAATTGCAGCCCAGACCTAAGGCGCTCGCGGCGTATCACCTGACGCCAGTGCAGCTATATGCGCAAATCAATCCCTTGCTGAACGGTGAGGTTGTGGCGCAAGTGCCGGAAGGCAATGTGCCGCTCGACCTCTACGTGCGTCTGGCCGATGCGCCGCGGAAATCCCTGCGCGCCTTGGGCCAGTTGCCCATTCGCACCAATGGTTGGACGCCGCTGGGCCAACTGGCCGCCCTCAACCTGGTCAGTACGCCCAATCAAATCCGCCACATCGGCGGCGCACGGGCGCTGAATATCCTCGCCACGCCGACTGGCCCGTTGAGTGGCAGCATAGCCGCCGCCAAAAGTGCGCTGGCGGATTTATCGCTGCCCGTCGGCTATCGTTGGGCCTTTGGTGGACTGTATCCGGAACTGGAGCGGGCGGCCCTTGGACTCGGCTTGGCGGCGCTCGCGGCGTTTGTGCTGATGATCGGCATTTTGATTTTGCAATTCGACGGCCTGCTCGTGCCCGGATTGCTGCTGCTGGAGATTCCTTTGGCGGTAATGGGCGGCGCCATCGCCCTGATTGTCAGCGGCATCGGCTTAAACGCCATTAGTCTGGTGGCTTTTTTGACGTTGATTGGCATCGGCCTCAATCACGGCATCGTCCTTCTCTCCCGCACCCGGCGCAACGAAGCCGCCGGGATGCCGGTCGAGGAAGCTGTGCAAGAGGCGATTCGCGTGCGGTTCCGTCCGATTGTGCTGACCACGCTGACGGCCGCGCTCGGCATATTGCCCACGGCGCTGGGCTGGGGACAGGGCGCGGCACCCGAGCAGGGATTGGCGGTGGTCCTCCTGGGGGGCGTTCTCTGGAGCGCGGTTCGCAGCACCAATCTCATTCCGGCGCTTTACCTGTACGGGCGGCAAAAACAAATTGCGCAAGGGAAAACAGCATGAGATTTTCTGTAACCGCTCATTCCCTGGCGGAGTCCCAGTACCACGACCGCAGTTGCATCGTTATCGTCGAGACCGAGCATGAGGCGGAGACTCGGCGCATGGGGGTGGTGGTGGACTCGGTGTCGGAGGTGCTGACCTTCAAGGCGGCGGAGATCGAGGGGCCGTCCAGCCTCGGGGCCGGCATTGACGACGTCCT